>NC_019695.1:1804512-2105264 GCF_000317125.1 Chroococcidiopsis thermalis PCC 7203 | reverse complement strand
AGATTGAAAGAGCGCGTTAATTCTTCTTGTAGCCGATTGGCAATATTAGTAGCCACATTTTCATCTTTAATATCTTCTAATAAAATCGTAAACTCATCGCCACCTAAACGAGCAACAGTATCGCCAACTCGCAAATATTTTTCTAGACGACGGGCGATCGCAATGAGTAGTTGATCGCCTACTGAATGACCTAAACTATCGTTAATTAACTTAAAGCGATCCAAGTCAAAGAAAAGCACGGCAAATAAATAATTTCTTCGCCTTTTTGCCAGAGAAATTGCATGACTTAACCGATCCATAAATAAAACTCGGTTAGGCAATCCAGTTAATGCATCATGTAGGGCATCATGGAGTAACTGTTCTTCTGTAACTTTGCGGTTAGTAATATCAGATTGCGTTCCTACTATGCGATACGCTTCTCCTGATGTATCCCGGATAATAATTCCTCGGCTAAGCATCCAACGATAAGTTTTCCCCTTGCATAAAATCCGGTATTCGCTCTCAAACTTAGAATTTAGCTCAGAGAGATGATTGAGCATTTCCATTTTGATGCGTTCCACATCTCCAGGATGAATGCGATAAAACCATTCATCTAAAGAGTTCATCTCATTGTCTGAATAGTCCAGCATTGATTTCCATTGAGAAGAAAAGTAAATCGCATTAGTTTTTAAATTCCAATCCCAAATGCCATCATTAGTAGCCTGCAAAGCCAGAATGTAGCGTTCTTCACTCTCTCGCAATAACATTTCTCTTTGCTGACGAGCAGTTAATTCGATTTCAATCAAAATTGCAGTATTTTCTAGCGCAGTTTTTTGCGCCACTATTAGCAAGTTACGAGTACTGCTATCAGCTTGAATCTCTAGTTCCTTATAAATGGTTTGCTCTGGTTGAGAAAAAAAAGCTTGAATAAACTCAAGAAAATGACAATTTGAATTATAAAAACTAATAGGCTGCCCAATTAATTCTTCTGTATGCAAGTTTTGAGCTTGAACCAGATGTTGATTGACCGCAAGAATCTTTAATTCCGAATTAATCCAGTAAGCTGGTAGAGGTATAAGATCGAAAACGCTTCGCTCCTGTAATTTTTCTTGTTGCTCGTCCTGTTGAATTGCTGGTAACCCAGTATGTTGAGATTGGAAAGCCCAATAAGCAAGTAAAACTGCAATACTAGCTAAAATAGATAACAAGCTGACTGCGATCGCTTGACTGGTAGCACCATAGCGGCTATTTGGCAGTAGGTAAAATATGCAGCTAAAAGTTACAAAATTGCACGTCAGGAATAGTGCGATTGTAACTTGCAAGGCTGTGAATTTCCGCGATATATTCGCAGTACTAGTTGGATGAGACGGCAGTTTCAGTTGAGTGTCAAAGTTAGTGTGAGAGCAATGACAGCTAGGATCTATATTTTCAGGTAAAGACTGATTTAACTCTAACTTCTCCATAATCTTCTATAAAATGTAGCTATTCGATCTCAACTCGATAAATCGTACTAAGCTATTCTGTTAGACGGGTAAAGTGGCTCTAGAATATCCATAGTCAATATAATTTGACATAAACTAGATTCAGAGTGTAATAGTAAACATCCTGAAAATTTAATTCAAAGTTAGAGAGACACTCTACCTCAATGGAGTTTTTCTTTTGATGTTTTCAGCTAAGCTAAGTAGAAATTCGGTATTTAATCGCAGTTTATTATACTAATTGCAGAGTTGGTAAGATTTTTTATTATAGGATCGGTGTTTTCTCTAGGTTTTTTTCTCAACCTGCTACACAAACTAATATGGCGATCGCTATTTAGAGCAAATATGCGCCCAATCTTACTCCCATACTAGGCAATTTCGGATACTAGAGCGATCGAACTAGTTATCTATTCAATAATTTCTGTATAGATTTACACTTAAAAGCTGTGGTACTCCTCAAGCGTGACCGCCGAGCTTCAGTAAATTTAAGGAATCTACAGATGTTATCTACCTTTTGATTAATAACAACTGTAAAATTGCTTAATTCAATAGCTTAAAAGCCAATCTTCAAGCAAATAGTTCTGTTTAATAAAATTTTAATAAAGTAGTTGGCATTCAGCGATCGCTAGTGAAATAGTGAAAATAACCAACAGAATTATTCGCATCTACACCGAGTGATTTAATTCTGGTAATCTACTAACTCCGATAGCGAATAGTTGCTAAACCATCAGTGGTTTGAGCTTAAAAACATAAGATAAATAAATAAACAAACCGCTAGAGACAAAAGCCAATGGTTCCAGTTAACTTTAAAAAAATAGCAACAAAAAAAGAAGTAGTTGCTCTGCTTGAGTATTTAAAACAGGAAACAGGTACAGCCATTCAAATTCATGATGCTGATGGCAAAAGAATAGTAGGAGTAGGTAGTGAAAACTCAACACATAGGTATCCAATTGAATTTGCCGACCGTGTTATTGGCTGGATTGCTGGTAGTGAAAAAGCTATTGCTATTGTTAACCTGATTTCTTACTTACTAAAACAGGAATTTGAGAAAAAGGCGCTGGCAAACGAATTATTAGAGAAATATCGAGAGCTGACTTTGCTCCACGATATTACGACTCAGATTACTGCTAGCTTAGAATTAAAAGAAGTTGCCCAACTGGTTATTGAGGGTGTTGGGAAACTAATTGAAGCTACAGGCGGATCGATTTTACTCCTGAATCAAAAAACAGGAGAGTTAGAATCTCTATCATCTGTTGGTCAAGCTTTTCCATCTCAAGAATCTTTGAAGTTATGTGGAGGACTTATTGGTCGGATTGCTGACACAGGTAAAGGCGAGATTGTCAATGATATTACTGCCGATCCTAGATTTGGTGAGTATCAAGGACCGATCAAATCTTTAATTTGCGTCCCACTGAAGACGAAAGAACAAATGAATGGGGTGATATTTTTTTGGAGCCAAGAAGTAGATGAGCTGAGCGAGAGAACCGCGCTCTCATACAATTCTGAAGACTTAAAAATTCTGACGATGTTTGCTTTCCACGCAGCAGTAGCAATTGAGAAGGCTCTCCTTTACGAACAAAGTTGCATTTCTGCGACTGTTGCTCAAGCACAAGCTCAACAGTTACAGCAAGCTTTATATGAATTGCAACATACCCAAGCTCATCTAATTCAGAGTGAGAAAATGTCTAGTTTGGGACAGCTAGTAGCAGGAATTGCTCATGAGATCGACAGTCCCGTGAACTTCATTCATGGTAATCTCGCTTACATAAGTAATTATGCTCAGAATTTATTAAATTTGATCGAACTTTATCAAAAATATCATCCTAGCGATCGCGTTCAAATTCAAGAATTGATGGCGAACATTGACTTAGAATTTCTCTTAGAGGATTTACCAAAAACACTGAATTCAATGAAAGTAGATGTAGGACGCATTCGTAAAATTGCTCTGTCACTGCGTAACTTCTCTCGCTCTGATGAGTTAGAAATGAAGCCGATAGATATTAATGAAGGGATTGATAGTACTCTGCTGATTTTAGATAGTCGCCTGAAAGCAATCAGCAAGCATTCTGGAATTCGGATTGTTAGAGAATATGGCAAATTGCCTTTGATTGACTGTTATTCTAGTCAAATTAATCAAGTATTTATGAGTATTCTTGCTAACGCAATCGATGCTGTGGAAAATCAGAGCGAAGCTGGAACCATTACCATTCGTACAGAAGTCATGGAAGTCGAAAATGAAAGTTCCTTAGCTTTAGGAATGTGGCAGCTTGAAGACAAATTTACCGCTCATTCTAGTTTCTCCTTCTCTAGTCCCCACGTCGTTATTCGTATTCAAGATAATGGCGCTGGAATTAGCGAGGAAGTTCGCGATCGCATATTCGAGCCTTTCTTTACAACGAAAACTGCTGGTAATGGCGCTGGTTTGGGTCTTTCTATCAGTCACCAAATTGTTGAGAAGCACGGAGGAGTTTTAAAGTGTTTTTCCGAACAAGGACACGGAGCCACATTCTGTATTCAAATTCCGATTAAGCAAACAATGATGTTGCAACCTATATTCAGCTCGGCAAATGGAAATAAAGTATTTAATTCAGAATTATCGCTAGCTGGCATTATTTAAAGGTAGTTCTCCTAGATTTTTTCAATATTCTCAAATTTATTGTTATCTATCTTCAGCCTTCCATCTAAAGTAGTAGGTAAATCAATGCAGAATCAGACTCAAATCAATTCCATTCATCAGTTAGTTGAGCTTCAAGTCTTAAAAACTCCTGATGCCGTAGCAGTTGTTTTTGAAAACCAACAACTGACTTATCAAGAATTGAATGAAAGAGCAAATCAACTAGCACATTACCTACAGGCATTGGGAGTTAAGCCAGAAGTTTTAGTAGGAATTTGTGTCGAGCGCTCTTTAGAGATGATTGTGGGGCTTCTAGGCATTCTCAAAGCTGGTGGAGCATACGTACCTCTCGATCCAAGTTATCCACAGGAACGCCTAGCATTCATGCTAGAAGACTCTCAGTTGTCAGTACTTCTAACCGAGCAAAACCAACTGCACAAATTGCCACAGCACTCAGCACGTATTGTAAATCTAGGTACTGACTGGCAGGCGATCGCTCAACATAGCAAAGAGAATATTGACAGTGGAGTTAATGCCGAGAACTTAGCATATACCATCTACACCTCCGGTTCGACTGGTAAACCAAAGGGCGTGCAAATTGTCCATCACGCTGTAGTTAATTTCTTAATTTCTATGCGAGAGGAACCAGGGCTAACTCACCATGATGTGCTTTTAGCAATTACAACAATTTCTTTTGACATCGCAGCCCTAGAGATTTATTTACCGCTAATTGTAGGCGCACGAATTGTATTAGTTAGTCGAGAAGTAGCCGCTGATGGAATGCAACTATCGACGATATTGGCTAAATCAGATATTACTGTCTTGCAAGCTACACCAGCTACTTGGCAACTCCTTCTTAATGCAGGTTGGAAAGGGCATAAACAGTTAAAAATGCTTTGTGGTGGGGAAGCAATGACTCGCCCTCTGGCTGACCAACTTTTAGAAAAAGGCGGTTCGCTTTGGAATATGTACGGACCTACTGAAACCACAATTTGGTCAGCAGTATGTCAGGTAGAGTCTGGAACTGACTCCATATCAATAGGACACCCCATCGCCAATACCCAAATTTATCTGTTAGAAGAGCGATCGCGACGTAAGGAAGATGTATTGAAACCTGTTCCTGTGGGTGTGCCAGGAGAAATTTACATTGGTGGTGATGGAGTAGCACGAGGATATCTAAATCGCCCTGAACTGAACAGTGAAAGATTCATCGAGATCTCCTTTAGCGATCGACCAGAAGAGCGCCTCTATAAGACTGGAGATTTAGCACGTTATTGTCTAGACGGCACAATTGAGTTTATCGGTCGAATCGATCACCAAGTCAAGATTCGCGGCTACCGCGTTGAACTGGGTGCAGTTGAAGCAGCATTAAGCCAACATTCAGAGGTTAGAGAAGCCGCAGTCATTGCGAAAGAAGATGCATCTGGTAATAATCGGCTGGTCGCCTATATTGTCAAAAAAGCTCGCATAGCCGAAATGAACGTATCAACATCAAGTAGTAAAACTGATGTTGAGCAAGTCTTGCAATGGCAGCAAGTTTGGAGTTCTACTTACAGTCAATCTATTAACAGTCAATCTATTACAAGTCAAAATCCAATATTTAACAGTGTTGGCTGGAATGATAGTTACACAGGTCTACCAATTCCAGCAGAAGAAGTACGTGAGTGGGTTAACTACACAGTAGAGCGTATACGTTCTTTTCGCCCCCAGCGCGTTTTGGAAATTGGTTGTGGGATGGGACTATTATTATTCCAGATCGCTCCATATTGCTCTCATTATTTAGGGATAGACCTCTCTGCCGAAGCTATTCATCGTATCCAGCAACAGTTGCAGCATAGTGGAGAGGATTGGTCACACGTTGTGTTGGAGCAAAGAGCCGCTCACGAGCTTGAAGGTTTGGAACACGGAATGTTTGACACTATAATTATCAATTCCGTTATTCAATACTTTCCCACCGTGGATTATCTAGTAAAGGTTTTAGAGAAAGCCATCAAGTTAGTTAGCCCGAAAGGTCAAGTTTTTATTGGTGATGTACGCAGTTTACCTTTACTAGAAGCGTTTCATACTTCAGTCCAACTCAGTCAATCCCCTGCTTCGCTAACGACTTCTCAACTTCAGCAACGCATCAAAGATCGTATTATTCTGGATAGAGAGTTAGTGATTCACCCAGACTTCTTTACTGCTCTCAAACACCATATTCCTCAAATTAGCTATGTTGAGCATCAAATCAAGCAAGGGCGATACCAAAACGAGCTTATCCGATTTCGCTCGGATGTAATTCTTCATGTAGGAGGTGAAGTCGAGCAAACTATTGAGCCTTATTGTTTGAATTGGCAGCAAGATAATTTGACTCTTTCTACAATTCACAGCGTTCTCCAAAACGATAGAATTGAGGTACTCAAAATAGCCCATATTCCTAATGCGAGACTTACTTCAGATTTTAATGCCGTCAAACTCATAACAAGTCCCGATAAACCCAAAACAGTCAGAGAACTATGTCAAGCAACGCAGCAAATAACTGAGGTAGGAGTTCATCCGCAAGATTGGTGGGATTTGAGTAACAACTTACCATACAAGATTCAAATTAACTGGCATAATGGCGGAACAGATGGTTGTTATGATGTAGTGTTTCAGCGATATACGACTAATACAAATGAAAAAGAAGGCAAAGTTCTTCCGATCGCAGAAACAACATTTGAGCTAAAACCCTGGAATTTGTATACCAACAGTCCTTTAAAGACTGATAAAATAGACGATTTAGCGATACAGCTACGTCTATTTCTGAAAGAAAAACTACCTGAATATATGATTCCATCAGCATTCGTGATGATGGAAGCCCTACCCTTAACACCAAATGGTAAGGTAGATCGGCGTTCGCTACCCGAACCTAAAAATACTAGACCTGCTTTAACTCAAACTTATGTGTCACCCAGTACCTCGATCGAGCAGCAATTAGCCGAAGTTTGGTCTCAGATTTTAGAGATTGAGCAAGTAGGTATATATGATAATTTCTTTGAATTAGGAGGACATTCACTACTAACAGCTCAGTTACTTTCTCAAATCAAAAAAATGTTCCAGATAGATGTACCTTTATTTTACCTATTCAAGAAACCTACTATAGCAGGATTAGTTGAGGCAATTGATTTAGTAAGGCATTTAAATGCTGGTATAAATGATACAGTAGAGACTGATTTACAGGTTGATACTATTCTAGATCTCACAATTTATTCAGCAACTGCATGTACTAATATAGCAGAGCCGAAGCATATATTTTTAACTGGAGCGACTGGTTTTATTGGAGCGTTCTTGCTAAATGAGTTACTATCAAAAACCAAAGCAAGTATTTATTGTTTAGTTCGTGCTTCTAGTTTTGAAGAAGGCAGATATCGGATTCAAAGCAATCTAGAGCGTTATAGTCTCTGGCATGAAGACTGGAGTTGTAGAATTATTCCGGTAGTGGGAGATTTATCGCAACCATATTTGGGGCTTTCTTGTCAAGAATTTTGCGAGTTAGCTGGTAAGCTCGATCTAATTTATCATAGTGGTGCGTTAATTAACTTAGTCTATCCGTACGCATTACTGAGAGCAGCTAATGTGCTGGGTACTCAGGAAGTATTAAGATTAGCTAGTCAAGTCAAAGTTACTCCTGTCCATTACATTTCTACCCTTGATGTATTCCAGTCACCTTCATACTTTGGCAAGGAGGTAATTAGAGAAGACGAGGATCTCGCTCACAGCGACGGTTTTTTCAATGGGTATGCTCAAAGTAAATGGGTTGCAGAGAAGTTAGTCATGGCTGCAAGAGATAGAGGAATTCCCGTCTGTGTTTACAGACCAGGCATGATAACTGGTCATAGCCAAACAGGTGTTTCTCAAACAAATGATTTAATGTGCCGGTTGATCAAAGGCATGATTCAGCTTAATGCAGCACCACTGTTAGAGCGTAAAATTAACATGACTCCAGTAGACTATGTAAGTAAAGCTATCGTTCACTTGTCCAGGCAACCTGAATCTATAGGCAAAACTTTTCATCTACTCAATCCTCACCCCTTACATTTGAGCCAGTTAGTGAGTGTGATGCACATTCTCGGCTACCCAATTCAGCAGATCCCTTATGAAATGTGGCAATCAAAGCTGCTCGATCCAGAACTTTCGCAAACAAATGCCTTGAGTCCCTTATCCTCTCTTCTAACTGAGAAGTCTGAAAAACAACAGACTTATTTAGAAACCTCTTTGCTATCGTCCCAGGTGCATGACTGCCAAAACACAATCAATGGACTTTTAGGTACTTCTATCGTTTGTCCCCCGGTTGGCGGTCAACTTCTAAAAGCTTACTTTTCTTTCTTAGTACGTAGTGGTTTTCTCCCAGCTTCCATAGAGAATCTTAACCCCGATCGCTTCATATCCAAGGAAATACTAGAGAGAAAGCTCGATTTACAGCGATCGGAGTTGGTGAGAACAGCTTGAACAGCTTGAAAAGATATGCGATCGCTCGTGACTAGATGTCTCTATAATTCGAGCTCTTGAGCTGCTCTGGCTCTCTACTTGTAACTTACGTTTATTCACAATGGCTACTCATAACTCACACTGCAATGTCAGGTGTGAGTTTTTAGTTTTACTAGGGAATCATATATGGAGACCCCAGTTTTAAGAGCTGAAGAAGGGTAGTGTTGTAAAAAAATCATGAAAAAGACCATACGTAAGTCTATCGGTTCGAGATTATTTTTCTACGTGTTAAGTAGCGCTCTTGTAGGATTGGGCGGTATGTCCTATTTCTTCTATCAAGCGCTAGAACATCATGCTAAAGACGAAATTAAAGTTAATCTCAGCACTCAAGTCAAGGCAATAGAGACTGAGCTTGCCCGAGTTACGCAGTCTATGGTGGATTTGTCTACAGCAGTTAAAACTCTAAATCGTCGAGGCATCAAAGACCCTGAAACATATAAGAAATTAGTCTTTGATTTTTTTGAGCAACGCTCATCCTTGACTATGGCTCTTGGTGTGGGTCAAACTCCCTTCCAACTTGTGCCAGATCGCCAATGGTATTGGCCCTACTTTTACGTTGACCAAAAAAGCTCTGGTCAGATAGGTCAGCTTTTACCCGAACCACACCAAAACATCCGATATGCAGAGTTATTCCAAGATGACAAATATCAGAACCAAGAATACTACAAAGCAGTTGTAAAAGAGAAAAAAGATTTGTGGTACGAGCCTTATCATTGGTACGGGTTGACTCTCACAACTTATACAGGTCCTATCCTCACCGATCGCCAACATTTGATAGGTATGACAGGACTAGATATCAACGTCACGGCTATAGGAGAGCAAATTCAAGCGCCTGAGGGTTGGAAAGGCGGTTACTTTGCAATTATCAGTGAAAAAGGAAACCTGCTTACTTATCCTCCAGATCCCCAAAAGGCTAAGGCACTGTCAACATACAAGGATATACCCGAATTAAAGGCTGTATGGCAAAAGATATCGAATGGTAAAGCTGGATTAATTCAAGCTGAGGGACACTACTGGGCATACGAGCGAGTTAAAGGTACAAACTGGTTGACGATCGCATCAGTGCCTCAATGGGTTGTGCTGGGTCCCGCGTTAACTATTACTGTGGGAGGAGCGCTGGGAGCGGCTATCATCCTGGCTTTAGTTGTTGCCTTCTTTATCCGCAGACTGAATCAGCGCTTACAACACATTATGGCTGAGTGCGATCGCCTAGCAGAGATAGATTTGCAAAGGACGCGCCGACTTAACCAAGCATCTGAAGTAATTGCTAGCAATACGTTTCAGCAGTCTGAAGCGAGGAATACAGATGAACTGGAAGTTTTAGAGCAAGCTTTTAATAAGATGGCAGCCCAGCTAGAAGCATCATTTGAAGAGCTAGAACTGCGAGTTCAAGAGCGCACGGCTTATTTAACTGCCGTGATTGATAACTTAGCAGATGGGTTATTGGTCGTCGATTTAAATGGTAAGATTGCTCGGGTCAATCCAGCCTTATTTGCTCTATTTGGAATTGAAGAGACAGATTTAACTGGTCGTGATTGTCAAGTTGTATTTAATCGTAAGATTGTCGAGCTAGTAGAAGAAACTCGTAGAAATCTAAAAAAAGTTTTTGTTGCAGAAATAGAGTTGTCGAGCGGTTGTACTGGAAAAGCAGTCGCAACTGCCATTGTGAAAGATGCCGATTCTACAAATAAGCAAAATGGAAAAGAACGGTGCATTGGTTCAGTTCTATTGATTCGAGATATCACGTCAGAAAAAGAGGTAGATCAGATGAAAACCGATTTCATTTCTACAGTATCTCACGAGCTTAGAACGCCTCTAACATCAGTTCTTGGTTTTGCTAAAATTATTAAGAAGAAACTCGAAGAAGTTATCTTTCCCGTCATTCCAACAGATGATAAAAAAATTCAACGCAATGTGAGACAAATAGCAGACAATCTGGATATTATCGTATCAGAAGGTGGTAGACTGACAGATTTAATTAATGATGTCTTGGATATTGCCAAAATGGAGGCGGGTAAGATTGAGTGGAAGATGGCTCCCCTACAAATTAATGAAGTCATAGATAGAGCGATCGCAGCTACTTCTGCCCTTTTTCACCAAAAAAATCTGGAATTAATTCGAGATAGTGAATCCGATGTGCCAGAGATTATAGGCGATCGCGATCGCTTAATTCAAGTAGTCATTAACCTAATTTCTAACTCTGTCAAATTTACCGATACTGGCTCAATTACTTGCAAAGTCAAAACCAATGAAACTCAAATCCATATTAGTATTATCGATACAGGCATAGGGATTGCTGAAGCCGATTTAGATAAAGTATTTGAGAAATTCAAGCAAGTGGGTGATACCCTCACTGACAAACCAAAAGGTACGGGCTTAGGATTACCAATTTGCAAACAAATTGTCGAACATCACGGAGGTAAAATATGGGTTGAAAGTACTTTAGGTACAGGTAGTAAATTTTCCTTTACCTTACCCATCATGATTGCTTGTGACTTGAAACCAAAAACTTTCGATGTCGATACTCTCGTCAAGCAGTTGCGAGAACATGTAGTCATGAAGTCTGCTAATTCTAAAACGACTAAAAAAACAATTTTAGTCGTCGATGACGATGCTAATATTCGTCAATTGCTCCGGCAGCAGCTAGAGTCTGAAGGATACAATATTCTTGAAGCTAAAGATGGCATAGAAGCGATCGCCTTTGTGAAAAAATCTGCTCCCGACCTTATTATTCTAGATGTTATGATGCCAGAAATGAGCGGTTTTGATGTAGCAGCCGTTCTCAAAAACGATCCCAAAACTATGAATATTCCCATTATTATTCTATCAATTGTAGAAGATAGAGAGCGGGGCTACCGCTTGGGAATTGAACGCTACTTAATGAAGCCAATTGAGACAGATACTTTATTGCATGAAATTGGCACACTCACGACTCAAGCTAATTCTAGTAAAAAAGTTTTAGTGGTTGATGAAGATGTATCTACTGTAAAAACTTTAGCTGAAGTTTTACAAGCTAAAGGTTACAGTGTAGTTGAAGCTATTGATGCTCAAGAATTGCGAGAAAAAGCAATGTCGGTTCAACCATACATGATTATTGCTAACGCTAACTTTTGGGAGCGCTCCGAAGTTATTAAAACTTTACGTTTTGAAAAAGGTTTAGAAAATGTTTTCTTTATCTTACTGGCAGACCGTAAGGATGGCGATCGTTCTGAAGCATTAACTACACAGAATGAAATTTTACTTCCAGGAGCTTTGATCAAAAATGAAAAACTCGTATAAAGCTTTATCCAACGATATAGATTGTAGGTTAGTATAACTATGCCTTAGAGTAGTACGCGATCGCACCAAAAGTTTCAGTTTAAATTTTGCTAACCGAGATTTAGGTATATGGGTGAAGAGATGAATTTAAAAATTTTAATTGTTGATGACGAACCTCACGTCAGACTTTTAATGGAGCAAACATTAGAAGAATTGGAGGATGAAGGAGTAGAACTACTATTTGCAGAAAACGGTGAGATAGCACTGAACACGATCGAGAACGAGCGACCTCAGCTCGTATTTTTAGACGTGATGATGCCAAAAATGAATGGTTTTGATGTATGCGATACAGTTAAGAATAAGCTAGGCATTTCCGATGTCTATATTATTATGTTGACAGCTAAAGGTCAGGAATTCGATCGACAAAAAAGTATAGAGGTTGGAGCTGACATGTATACTACCAAACCGTTCGATCCTGATGAGATTACGGAGAAAGCCAGAGAAGTTTTGGCTTTGTAAAAACCTGAGTATTGCATTCTGTTACCAAAAATCGGGCTGGTGAATAATTAAGCGCGATCGCTGCCATACACCGCAACTCATTGTAAATGACAGTCTAGTACGATTTTTGAAAGACAAGTCCGATCGAGTAGAGCCTTTTGCGGTAGTATGCTTCTAACTGCAAAAATTGTCCTGACAATGACCTCTACATCAGCCATCGATCTCAGCAATAGTTCTCTCCCAGAAGCTTCAAATACCTGGGCAACGCAATTACTTCAGCAATTACTGGATCGTCAATCTTTGTCCGGCGCACAAGCAGCGCAACTCATGCAGGAATGGCTCAACGAAAGCATTCCACCTGTCTTATCTGGAGCAATATTAGCAGCAATTCAGGCTAAAGGTGTATCAGCCGAAGAACTGGCTGGGATGGCTCAAGTTTTACAATCTGTGCGGGCGCACGGCACGGGCGCACAGCTGTGCGCCCCTACACCTTTAATCGATACCTGCGGTACTGGTGGAGATGGAGCTGCAACCTTTAATATATCTACTGCGGTTGCCTTTGTCGCAGCAGCGGCGGGAGTACCAGTAGCTAAACACGGCAATCGCTCTGCTTCTAGTCGAGTCGGTTCTGCGGATGTGTTGGAAGCACTAGGAGTTAATCTCAATGCTGCCGCAGAAAGAATACAAGCAGCTGTTACAGAAGTGGGCATTACATTTTTATTTGCCCCTGGGTGGCATCCTGCTATGAAGGCGGTTGCCCCGTTACGCAAAACGCTGAAAGTACGGACGGTGTTTAATCTTTTGGGACCCCTAGTCAATCCTTTGCGCCCGTCAGGACAAGTTATTGGAGTTTGTGAATCAAACTTACCACTGACTATCGCTCATGCCTTGCAGCAGTTAGGGACAAAACAGGCAATTGTGCTGCACGGACGGGAAAAGTTGGATGAAGCAGGTTTAGGTGACGCTACAGATTTAGCAGTGTTATCTAACGGACAGGTAGAGTTAACAACTATACATCCGCAGGAACTAGGCTTAGCACCCGCACCAACAGCAGCATTAAGGGGTGGAGACGTACATGAAAATGCAGCAATTCTCACTGCTGTATTGCAAGGTAAGGGAACTCAAGCACAGCAAGATGTTGTTGCTTTAAATGCAGCGCTAGCACTGCAAGTAGGAGAAAAGATTCCTTTAGGTGAATATGCTGCTGGCATTAGCCTAGCTAGGGAAATTTTGTATAGTGGTGCTGCTTGGGCAAAGCTACAGCAACTCGTACAATTCCTCTAAATCAGTTATCAGTAGTAGTTGGTAGTTGGTAGTTGATGGGTGAGAGTTAACTGGTCACTGGTCACTGGTCACTGTTATTAGCGATCGCGCTACAGTAGTGAATCAAAGATATCGTGTTGGTACGCAGCGATGGTATCGCCTAAGTATTCCTTGGTTGTTCCAGTCTACAACGAAGAAAAAAATATCCTAGAACTCTATCGCCGCGTCAGTGCGGTTGGCGAACAATTGGATGGAGCCATAGAACTCATATTTGTTAATGATGGCAGCCGCGATCGCACTTTGCAAATCGTGCGCGACTTACATCAAAATGACCCTCGCGTATCCTACCTCAGTCTTGCCCGCAATTTCGGACATCAAATTGCGGTGACGGCTGGACTTAATTTTGCCAGGGGTGAAGTGGCGATTGTCATGGATGCAGACTTACAAGACCCGCCAGAATTGATTGTAGAGATGGTATCCAAATGGCAAAATGGCTTTCAAGTTGTTTATGCCCAACGCACGCAGCGCCAAAAAGAAAGTTGGTTCAAACGCGGTACGGCATACATATTTTATCGCCTGCTCCAACACCTGGCTGATGTCGATATTCCCACCGACACTGGAGATTTCTGTTTGATCGATCGGCAAGTCTTAGATATCCTTAACGCCATGCCAGAACGCAATCGCTACATGCGCGGCTTACGGGCTTGGATTGGTTTTCGTCAAACATCCGTACAATTCGATCGCCCGCCTCGTTTTGCTGGTAAGGTTAATTACACTTTTGGTAAGTCTCTGGCTCTGGCTTTAAATGGGTTGGTGTCGTTCTCCAAAGTCCCCTTGCGCCTCTCTACTTATGTCGGTCTATTTGCTGCGGCGATCGCTGTTCTCATGGCTCTACTCGTATTGTACTGGCGATTGTTTGTCCCTCAGTCCCCTTTGACTGGGTTTACGATGATTTTGGTAGCTATTTTCTTCCTTGGTGCGGTTCAACTTGTTAGTATTGGCATCTTAGGCGAGTATGTCGGGCGGATTTACGAAGAAGTCAAAGGCAGACCAATTTACACCCTAGCCGAAGTCGGAGGATTTTCCAGTCATGCCGATTTTAAACAAAAATTAGGGAGTCGGGGGGAAGAGAGCTGAGGGAGCCCAGGGAGCTGAGGAAGCTGAGGGAGGAAGAAATTTAAAGTCTCCACACCCTTTCTTCACTGGTCACTGATAACTGGTCACTGGTCACTGTAATTTTCCTGCGGTGCGTAAAATTTGTCCTGCTAAAATCGCTGCGCCAAAACCGTTATCTATATTGACAACTCCTATCCCTGCCGCACAAGAGTTGAGCATTGTCAAGAGGGGAGCTAAGCCGCCGAAACTCGCACCATAACCGACGCTGGTAGGAACGGCAATGACGGGACAATCAGCTAATCCTGCAACTACGCTGGGTAAAGCCCCTTCCATTCCCGCGACGACAATTAATACAGATGCTTCAGCGATGACGTGGCGGTTATCTAGCAGGCGATGAATACCAGCAACACCCACATCCCACAACCGGAGAACGCGGAAACTAGACAGTTCGGCAGTTATAGCCGCTTCCTCGGCTACGGGTAAATCGGCAGTCCCTGCCGAGAGAATACCAATTTTACCAGGGTACTGCGGTTCGATCCGTACTGGTGCGATCGCCGCAATTTTTGCCATCGGATAGTAACGCAGTCCCTCTACCTTCTCTTCTAGCTGTTCTGCTACATCGGGTTCGATGCGCGTCGCCATCACTACTGAATTGCGCTGGCGCATTGCTGCCATAATTTGCACGATTTGGTCGGGAGTTTTGCCTTGACCCCAAATCGTTTCAGGAAACCCAGTTCTTAGCTGGCGATGATGGTCGATACGGGCAAATTCACCAACTGGTTCGTAGGTAAAATGTTTCAATTTGTCTAAGGCGACAGTTGGACTTACGTTACCAGCTGCTACAGATTCTAAGAGCGATCGCAAGGCTTCGGGTTGGGACATTTGAGGGGCGAGGAGTGAGGAGTGAGGAGCGAGGGGACAAGGAAGGAGTTTATTTTAACTTTTGACTTTTGACTTTTGACTTTTCCTAGACCCTATTTTGTCACTTTCAGTTCGTATTTGTTCCATAGAGTCCCAGCTTGTGAGCCGAGGGCGGTGTATTTTACTCCTTGGATGCGATCGCGAATTGCTGCTAGGGATAAGGGATTGACTAGGTAGATGAAAGGTAAGTATTCCTGAGTCAGACGTTGGGTTTCCTGGTAAATTTTTTTGCGTTTATTTTCGTCTAACTCTTGCGCCCCACGGATGTATAGCCGACCGATTTCGGCTTCCCAGTCTGCAACTTCTCTACCGATCAGCGGTTCTTGTCCTGGCTGAGGTTTGAAATTAAATGCGTGTAAACCACCATCAGGCAACCATACATTAGCACTATCGTGGGGTTCTAAGCTACCAGAAATCAAGCCTAATAAATAACATTCCCAATCGAGAGAGCTGTTGAGTTTATCTACCAAAATATTAAAGTTTATAGGATTGTAATCAACTTGAATCCCGATTTTGCTCAAATCTTGCCTAATTTGCGCCCCCATTGCTACGCGAGTTTTATTTTCAGTATTGGTAATTAAAGAAAAACGCACGCGATTTCCGTCTGCATCAAGTAACTGATTTCTAAAGTTATATTTAAATCCTGCATTCAATAGTAACTTTTTAGCTTTATCAGGATTATATTCATAGACTTTCAATCCTTGTTCTGGGGAGAGATAAAAAGGGTTTTGCGGTTCTATAGGTGAATTTTGAACTGTCCCTACGCCACGAAAAACATTGTTTAACATTCTCTCGCGATCGATTGAATGAGCAACAGCTTGACGAAAAGCTAGGTTGTTAAACCATCGCGATTTTATCGGATTGACAACAGGATTGCCGTTTTGCCTCTTTCCTTTATTTAGGTTGAATGAAATAAATGTTTGGCTAAATCTGGGACCTCCGTTATAAACGGTAAATCTTCCTCGTTCTTCTTCTTGCTTGAGTAGGGAAAAGTCTTCGGGAGTAACTTCAATTGTGTCTAGTCCTACCGAACGAAATTGGAGAGTAGTTGTATCGGTAGATTCAATAATTTGCCAAACAACTCTTTCTACATAGGGCAACTGATTTCCTTGGCTATCTTTACGCCAATAATAAGGATTACGACGAAATACAACTCGTTGACCTGGTGTGAAACTTTCTATTTTATAAGCACCATTGACAATAATTTTTGCTGGGTCAGTATCAGTACCCCAAGTTGAGGTAAATAAAGGATTACCCTTAGTATCTTTAGATATAATCGATTTAGCTAAAGCGTGTTTGGGTAAAATTCCTACAGAATTAGTTGACGCTCCTGTAGTTGTACTGAGAAATGGGGCAAATGGAGTAGAAAAGGTAAATTCCACTTGGCGATCGCTCATTTTTTTAATTTGAGGAAATTCAGCTTTCTCGCCAATTTTTAAACTGTCTTTCCAGTCGGTAGGAATTTGCGGATTAAATATGATATCTTGATAAGTAAAGATAACATCATCTGCTGTTAAAGGTTCACCATCAGACCAGCGTAAGTTCTCGCGCAAGGTAAAAGTAATCCGTTTTTTATCTTCAGAAATTTGCCAGGATTCTGCTAACGCTGGCTCAACTTCTCCAGTCTCACCATTGAGTGTAGTCAGTCCTTCAGCAATAAATAAAAATACGTGAGGGTATTCTTGATTGAGAGCGTAGTTAAAAGTTTTAGGATCTCTTAAAGTACTCGTTACCCACTGCGATTGTGCTGCTGAGGTTTTAAATTCTGTAGGGTTGCAACCTGTAAGCAAGATTTGACAGGTAAAGCAGAGAATTAATATAAGAACAATAACTCGCGATCGCATTGTATAATTAGATAATTATTTCTAGTCTTTCGCTTCTTTCAACTCATAAACATTCCAAAGCGTCCCGCCTAAAGCAGAGAATTTTGTTCCTTCAATGCGATCGCGAATTGCTGCTAAAGCTAAAGGATTGATTAAATGAATAAAAGGGAGGTACTCTTGTGCTAAACGCTGAGTTTCTCCATAAATTTCTTTACGCTTTGTTTCATCAAGTTCTCTTGCTCCCTCAATATAAAGCCGACCGATTTCTGCTTCCCAATCTGCAACTTCTCGTCCTTCAATCGGCGGTTGTCCTGGTTGTGGTTTCTGATTAAAAGGATGAAAACCACCGTCAGGCGACCATACATTTGCTGCGCTATATGGTTCAATACTACCAGTAATTAAACCAAAATAAGATTCCCATTCTAGAGTATTGGTAATTTTATCTACCATGACGGCAAAGTCAATTGGAGTAAAATCAACTTGAATCCCAATTTTGCTGAGATCGCGCTTGACTTGCGACCCGATCGCATCAACAGTTCTATTACCCGCTTGGCTAATCATGGTAAACCGTACTCGATTATCTTCAGCATCGAGTAGTTGACCTTTGTTATTATATTTAAACCCAGCTCCCCTGAGTAATTCTTTAGCTTTTTCAGGATTATAGTTATAAACTTTTAAGCCTTCTTCAGGAGAGAGATAGTAAGGGCTTTGAACAGAAATTGGCGAGTTTTGTAGTTCTCCTAAACCGCGATAGACATTATTGAGCATTGCTTCGCGATTTATACCATAAGCGACTGCTTGTCTAAATGCTACTGTATTAAACCAGCGTGATTTGATTGGATTGACTAAAGGTTTTCCCTGACGACGACCTTTATTTAAATTGAAACAAATAAAGTTTGTGCCAAAGTCTGGACCACCACTATAGATTTTAAAATTTCCTCGGTCTTCCTCCCGTTTCAGTAATTGAAAACTCGTAGGACCAATTTCTAGCATGTCTAATCCTAGCGAACGAAACTGGATTAAAGCTGTATCTGGTGATTCCACAATTTGCCAAATTAGCCGCTCAATATAAGGTAAAGCATTTCCTTTTGTGTCTTTCCGCCAGTAGTAGGGATTGCGGCGAAAGACTATACGCTGGTTTACAGTGTAGCTTTCCAGTGTAAAAGGACCATTGACCACAATTTTTTGCAAATCTGTATCAGTTCCCCATGTAGACAAAAACTGGGGTCTACCATCTTTATTTTTAGTTTCTACCGATTGACGTAGGGCGTGTTCTGGTAAGATGACTATACCACCTGCAAATCGTAAAAAAGGTGCAAATGGCTCTGGAACGGTAAATTCGACTCGGCGGCTATCTAATTTACGAACTTTAGGTAAAGCTTTACTCTTGCCAATGCGCAGAATATCTCTAATATCTGTGGGAATTTGCTCGTTAAAGTAAATATTATTATAAGTAAAAACGATATCGTCAACTGTTAACGGTTCTCCATCTGACCATTTTAAATTTGGTTTTAGAGTAAAAACGATTTTGAGATTGTCTTCAGAAATTTCCCAAGACTCAGCTAATGCTGGCTCTAGCTTTCCAGTTTCGCCATTTTCAGTAATTAATCCTTCATAAAGAAACCCAAAAACATTGGGTGACGATTGATTTAAGGCATAATTAAAGGTTTGCGGGTCGCCTGGAACTCTCGCCACGATTTGCGGAACTTGAGTGGCGTTCGTTCTCATTTCAGTAGGATTACAGCCAGAAAGCGCGATCGCAATTAATAATATAAGTGTTATTAGAAAATTTCGACGGATCATAAATTGGGATTTGTATATGTAATTGTAGGGGCGCACAGCTGTGCGCCCCTACATCTCTGAAATTATTGTTCTTTGACCTTCAATTCGTATATGTTCCAGAATGCGCCACCTAATGCAGAAAATTTTGTTCCCTCAATGCGATCGCGAATTGCGGCTAGAGACAAAGGATTGTATAAGGTAATATAGGGTAAATATTCTTGAGCAGTGCGTTGAAATTCATTGTAAATTTCTTTGCGTTTGGCTTCGTCGAATTCCTGCGCTCCCTTAATAAATAGATCTTCAATCTTTTGTTCCCAATCTGCAATTTCTCGTCCTTGAATTGGCGCTTGTCCTACTTGGGGTAATTGGTTGAAATTGTGCAAGCCACCTGCTGTCAACCATACATTTGCGCCGTCATTCGGTTCAATTCCACCACCAATAAAACCACCAACATAACACTCCCATTCCAAAGAATTAGAAGTTTTATCTATTAAAGTCCCAAAATCGAGAAATTGGAGATCGACTTGCATTCCAATTTTGCCTAAGTCTCGTTGAATTTGGGCTACCGTTCTCCCACTATTACCTCTACCCCCAGCAGGAACCATGAGGGTAAAACGCACTCGATTACCTTGAGCATCAAATAATTGATTTTTATTGTTGTATTTGAATCCAACTTTTTGCAGTAATTCTTTAGCTTTAGCTGGATCGTAGTTGTAAACTTTCAGCCCTTTTTCAGGAGGAAGAAAATACGAACTTTGAGTATCAATTGGCGAATTTTGTAGTTCTCCCAAACCCCGTAAAAAATTATTTATCATCGTCTGGCGATCGAGTCCGTAAGCAACTGCTTGTCTAAACTCAACTTTGTTAAACCAGCGCGATTTAATCGGATTGACTAAAGGTTTACCGTTTCTTCTACCTTTATTCAAATTAAAGGTAATGAAGGACATACCGAAAGCAGGTCCACCATTGTAAATTTTAAAATTACCTCGTTCTTCTTCGCGCTTGAGCAGAGAAAAATTATCTGCTGAAGCAGAAGCTATATCTAATCCACCAGAACGAAACTGGACTAAAGTTGTTTCTGGATTTTCAACAATTCGCCAAATGTATTTTTCAATATAAGGCTGAGAATTGCCTTGTGCATCTTTACGCCAATAATTAGGGTTACGGCGATAAACTAAGCGTTGGGCAGGTACGTAGCTTTCAAGTGTAAAAGGACCGTTTGTAACAACTTTTGTTGGATCTGTATCCGTTCCCCAAGTGCTTAAAAAACGAGGATTTCCTTTAGCGTCTTTTGTTTTGACTGATTCTTGTAAAGCGTGTTTTGGTAGAATGGCGATCGCACTCGTAGGATCTCCCGTCGTCGTAGCTAAGAATGGTGAAAAAGGTTCGGGCATGATAAATTCGACGCGGCGATCGTCCAACTTGACAACTTTTGGATAAGCTTTTTGCTTACCAATTTGAATGTAATCTCTTAAATCTGTAGGAATGGCTTTGTTTAAAACAATATCGTTATAAGTAAATACGACATCATCTGCTGTCAGTGAATGACCGTCAGACCATTTTAAGCCTTCTCTTAAAGTGAAAACAATATTTAATTTATCTTCGGAAATTTGCCAAGATTCTGCTAATTCTGGTTCGAGTTCTTTAGTAATACCATTAACTGTTGTTAATCCTCTAAAGGTCATGTTAAAAATATTGGGAACTTGATGACCTAAAGCATAATTAAACGTATCGGGATCGGTAGTCACGCTTACTACTATTTGCGGTACGTCAGCCGCTTGGGTTCTCATCTCAGCCGGATTGCAGCCAGACAGCGCGATCGCCATGACTACAGCTAGTATACCTGCTAACCATTTACGCCAGGATTGGGAAAGAGTAATTGGGTATTTCATGAGATAACTTGAATCACAATCGCGCTACCAGTCACAAAAGTTTGCGAAATATTAAAATATCGATGTCTACATATATTGCTTCAAGCCTAACTATAATACCTATTTTCGCGCTTATGTACGAGCGCGGACGGGCAAGATGCTCATCCCAAACCCCGTAACAATAAAATAACAGGAGCGATCGCCAATCTTACTTAAGCTGGCATTGCTCCTGTTACAGATAATTGAAAGGTTTACCAGTAACTACTATTTAGTTACCTTCTCGACTGCCTCTTTTGCTCCCTCTACTGCTTTATTAACGATATTCTCATCAGGGTGAGATTTTTTAAACTCTTTGAGATTGTCTTCGTACGTTTTGTCGATATCTTTGGACGCTTCGACTTGCTCTTCATAAGCTTGTTCGCGCTGCTCGACATCCACAGTTCCAACTTGGCTATTTTTATCCATTTGTTCTTGTTGGATTAGTTTTTGGTTGGGAGTTGCGGCATAACTAGGCTCAGAGACAAACAAACCAGAAACGAGCAATAGCGCGATCGCGGCTAGTAATAAAACCTTGCGTTGTAAATTTTGCTTAAAATTGGTAAAAATGGACTGCATACAATCACCCTCCTAAGATTTGAAGCTGAACGCAATCCTACGAAGAAAGGTGCGGTAAAGGCTTCTACCGCAGGATACAGTTATGGTAGGGAGCAGGGAGTAGGGGAAGAGAGCTGAGGAAGCTTATGATGCTCTCGGGAGCTGAGGGGGAGAAGAGAGCTGAGGGAGCAATTCACGCATTCACGCATTCACGCATTAATTCCGAATTCCGAATTCCGAATTCTTCCCACGCATCACTCATAAGGTAATTAGGCAAAAGCCGACGATCCTAAATCTGGAGGGATATCTTGCCAGCGTCCTTGTCCGACTGCTTGTATAGCTTGTGTGAGGGAAATATCGCCAGTATACAAGGCACGACCGACGATCGCACCCGTAACGCCAAGAGGTTCTAAAGCTAGGAGGCTGAGTAAGTCGGTGACAGAACTTACACCTCCAGAAGCGATGACGGGAATAGATAAACTTGTAGCTAACTCCCGTAGTGCATCCAAGTTGGGTCCAGCAAGAGTTCCATCGCGATGAATATCAGTGTAAATAATTGCTGCCGCACCCAGTTGTTGCATTTGCTGGGCTAAATCTGCGGCTAAGACTTCCGAAGTTTCCAACCAGCCGCGTGTAGCTACCTTACCATTACGCGCATCAATACCAACAACAATTCGCCCTGGAAATTCTTGACACAGACTAGCTACTAACTGGGGTTGTTCTACAGCTACAGTACCCAAAATAACTCGCTGTACGCCTAATTCTAAGAGTTGGGCAACGCTAGCGCGATCGCGCAATCCGCCACCAACTTGAATTGGTACTGACACTGCCTCTACAATAGCCGCGATCGCCTCCAGATTAACGGGTTTACCTGCTTTCGCGCCATCTAAATCGACGACATGCAGCCACGTAGCACCTTGGCTAGTCCACTGTTGCGCAACATCAGCCGGATTATCGTGAAAAACCTGGGAGCGATCGTAATCTCCCTGATACAGTCGCACGCAGCGACCTTCAAGTAAATCTATGGCGGGAAAAAGATTCATAAGTCAGTTATCAGTGATCGATTATCAGTGTAGAGACGTTACATGTAACGTCTCTACAAAATCATTTCCTCAAAGCTTGTCGAAAACCCAAAACAATCAGAATATTAGAGAGAGTTAAAAATACTTCAGCACTACCATGCAACCAGTCAACATTGGCAAGAGATTCGCCGTAATGGACTTGGGCATAAATTCCAGCAGGGATAGTGACGGCGACAAATACCAAAGTACCGTAGAAGCCGAATAATGCTAGACGCGGCAGTTGTTGAGAGCGAGTTATAAACCAGAGAAAGCCTAGATAGGGAAAAAGAGAGAGCGCGAAGAGGGTTTCTTTTGAAATCATTAGAGATAAGCAGAAGGCAGAAGGCAGAAGGCAAATGTATTGTACGTTTAATTATTATCCTTCTACTTAGAAGAAATCTTGCTGTGCGATCGCATTACTGGCGATCGCGTCGAACGCCATAGCAACCAACCAGCAGCTAATAACGTGAAATTTCCGATTAAAGTCATACTAGCTTGAAGCATTACCAACCATTCTAAGGATTTGGCATTGTCAAAGAAGTGCCAAGTACAGGCACACATGGCACTAATTAAAGCAGGTAGCATTGCCAGAGAAACCGCATACCAAGCGCGGTTGCCCACAACCTCGCCATAACTCCAAATTAACCAAATGGCGATCGCCCATTCGATGACACTAGAGACGTGAATAATCCAGGTAGGAATTGAGAGTGCGTGCATTTTGAGGGAGTAGGGAGTAGGGGAAAGAGAGCTGAGGGAGCCCAGGGAGCTGAGGGAGAAAAAACACCTGTCAATGTCACTCTCTACTGACAACTGATAACTGTTAACTGCCAACATACAGCCAATATATTATAAAGTTTTTATCAAGTTTGGATTAAGTCAAGATTGAGGGGTGACGGATGTGAGGCAGATAAGGGTGGTGTTGTGCGGGTATTACGGCAAAGGTAATGGCGGTGATGAGGCGTTGCTAGCAACACTGTTGCAAATGCTACCTAAACATGTCACACCTATTATTCTGTCTGGTAATCCAACGCAGACGCAGGAGCGCTATCAAGTAGAAGCTTGCGATCGCATGGCTTTTTCTCCTGTGTGGAAAACCTTGCAGCAGTCTGATGCTTTTATTTGGGGTGGGGGCAGTATTATGCAAGATTCTACTAGTGCCATCAGCCCGTTTTACTACGGGGGATTAATGACTATGGCGCAAAAGTTAGGGTTAAAAACTATGGCTTGGGCGCAGGGAATTGGTCCTTTAAAAAGTCCGCTAACCCGGTGGTTGACAAAACAGACATTTGCTGGATGTACGGGGGTGAGCGTCCGCGATCGCGGTTCGGCAAGTTTGCTGACCGATTGGCAGATTCCCCATCTGCAAGCACCCGATCCGGTGTGGGCTTTGGAAGCCGGAAATACACCTGGGTTGTGGGATTTACCAGCGCCGAGAGTTGCCGTGACTTTGCGATCGCACCCACAATTAACTCCCAATCGCCTTGCTAATTTGACTCGCGCTTTAGCTGACTTTCAACGGGCAACAGATACCTGCATTTTGTTAGTGCCATTTCAATTATCGCAAGACTTAGCGATCGCTCAAGCGATTCAGCCACAATTACCAGGGGCAAATCAAATCCTCTACCTCGAAGATCCGAAAAGTTTAAAAGGCGTATTTCGCGGCGTAGAAATGGCAATTGGAATGCGCTTTCATAGCTTAATTATGGCAGCTGCGGAAGGTTGCCGCTGTTTTGCCATCAGCTACGATCCAAAAGTCGATCGCCTGATGGCAGAACTATCTATACCTGGATGGGATGTCGCTCAAATTCCCGACGACCCCAATATTATCAGCCAAACTTGGATCGAGCATTATGCCAACGGCGACCCTTTAAGTCCAGACCAAATTCAGTCTTTAGTAGACAGAGCCTACATGCATCGTGAATTGCTGCGGGAGATTTTGCAATAATAGTCGATGGTCACTGCTCCCTGCTCCCTGCTCCCTACTCCCTGCTCCCTGCTCATGATTTCACAGCAACCGTAACTGTCCGTCAGTATTACTTGCATCGATTCCAGTTCCTGGGGTAGATTCTAACCAAGTTTCTGTATCGGCTGCTAATAATTGTTGGGCAGCTACCATCATTTGAGCGGTAATATCTTTCAAGTCCTCGCGATTATCTAGATAAGTTTTTAAAGCATCAAGGGGATCGATACTGCTACTCGCGTCTAATTGCGGTAAACGCGGTCGTGCTAGCTGACTGATCAGCTCTGGTTGAATTGTATAACTGTGAGCAGAACTGAGAACTTGATGAAGTGCTGCATTATCAATTAAGTCGATTTGATCGGAGCGAAGTTTGTAAATTAGTCTGACGACTGCATCGGTAATATTCTTTTTTGCGATCGCTTTGATTAAAGCTGCTTGCGGATCGGCTGCATTGGCGACATCGACATTAATGGTGCAAAAAGCACGGACTGGTAGCGGGCAGAACTCCCATTTGGTACTACCCCGCTGTAGTTCTATCATCACGTAGCCTTTGTCTTCTTTTTCTTCGCTAAAATCGACTCGCTCGATACTACCAGGGTAAATAATTGGCGGTTCGTTAGATGAGTTGAGGTTTTGATGGCGGTGGACGTGTCCGAGAGCAACGTAGTCTAACTCGGGACGAGTTAGAAGAGACAGGGGAATAGTAAAACCTTTTCCTACAGCTAAGAAGCGCTCAGCACCATAGGAAGCATTATCGATCATCAAATGACCTAGAAGTACTGTCGGAATCTTGGGGTCGAGCCGACGAATTTCTCCTTCTAAGGCAGCACGCAAGCGATCGATCAATAACTGGTTGACATCGGCGAGGGATAAACCTTCTGTTTCTGGACGAGTCAGGAGAGTAGAACGAGTTAGCCAGGGAAGAGTGATGACTTGAACTGTACCATTGTTTGTTTGAATGTGATGGGTCATCAAGCGATCGCCCACCATAAACCCTGGTACGCCCAAAGTCCGATAAATGCACAAACTCGCCCCCCCTTGCCCTTGGGAATGCTGGTCGTGGTTGCCTACCAATAATACGGTAGGAACCCGCGCATCAACCAAGCGACGAAATTGACTGGCAAATTTTTCTTGAATATAAGGGGGTGGCGTGGCATCGGGAAAAGCATCCCCACCAAACAGCACCAAATCCACTGGTTCTTCTAACGCGCGATCGATACAGCGCGATAAAGTCTTGACAAAATCTTCCAAGCGTGTGTTCAATCCAGTTTCAGGATTGAGCCGACCGTGGGAAAAGCTACTTCCCATGTGGATGTCTGAAAGATGGAGGATTTTAATCATAGGAGTCAGGAATCAGGAGTCAGGAGTCAGGAGTCAGAAGTCAGGAGTCAGGAGTCAGGAGTCAGGAGTCAAGAGAGAAGAATAGTAAGCATCTAATAGCTTGCTAACTTCTTCAAGTAGAAGGCATAACTCTAAGCTATCGCCGTAGCCGAGGTCTTTTGCCAAAATCAGGTAATAGCGGCACTCCTCGACAGAGCCTTGGGCAATATTCATAAACCGTGCTTTATCAGTTTTGTTTTTCTTCTTAAATCCTTCTGCAATATTGGCAGGAATAGAAATTGCCGCTCTCCTAAATTGAGAAGTCAAGCCATACAATTCTGTTTTAGGAAAGTTTTCGCTGAAACGATATACTGCTAAAACAAATTGATGAGCTTTTTGCCAAACAATTAAGTCTTGGAAGACCCTTGCTGGTATTCTCTTCATTCTGACTCCTGACTCCTGACTTCTGGCTCCTTCAAATATGAATTCCGCATTCAGTCTTGTCAGAACCCCTCCAGCGTCCGGCGCGTTCGTCTTCGCCTTCGGCTACGGGTGTGGTAATCGGTTCGTCGCCGATACTGGGATAGCCTTGGTCGTGGAGCGGATTGTAAATGACGTTATGCTCGAAAACATAAGCCCAAGTTTCTTTGCGCGTCCAAGAAGCGATGGGATTGACTTTGAGGCGCTGTTGACTGTCGAGTTCAAAAACGGGCATATCAGAACGGGTACGCGCCTGATCGCGTCGCCGTCCGGTAATCCAAGCTACAGCGTTGAGTTCGGCTAGTCCTCGTTGCAGAGGTTCGATTTTGGTCAAGTGGTGAAATTGCTGAATGTCGCTATCCCATAGGGCTTCGCCATATTTGGCAGCAAAAGCAGCCCGAGTATCCACATCTGGAGTTTTATAAACTTGCAGATCCAAGTCGTACAAGTCTTTGACTTTGGAGACTAGCTCTAAAGTCTGGGGAAAGTGGTGTAAAGTGTCGAGAAACATAACTGGGGTGCGGTGCTTGAGTTCGCGGTAGAGAATATCGGTGATGACGATATCATCTACGTTGAAAGCGCTGGTTTGTACTAACCCTGTAGGAATGTTCTCGACACACCAGGCAAGAATTTTGCTAGGATGAGCTGTCTCATATTTGCGATTTAGCTCATCTAGATCGAAATTAGGTGTTTGGATAGAAGATGTTGAAACAGTCATCTGCGCAATGATGTGAATAGTTCTGCATATTCAACAATAACGGAAATCAGTTATCAGTTATCAGTGATTAGTGGTTGGTGACTAGTGGCTAGTGGAACTAGAATTGCTTCCCCAGCTCAAGAGCAGCTCTCTTTCTCGACTTACGACTTACGACTTACACTTAAGTTTATGCACTTAATTCTCTATAGCAAACCTGAATGTCATTTGTGTGAAGGCTTGCAGGAAAAGCTAGCACAAATTTTATCTACACACCAAGAGCTATCGCTGGAAGTCCGCGATATCACACTACAGGAAGATTGGTGGCAAGCATATCAATACGAAGTACCTGTTTTATTTCTGTGTAGCGACGACGGGCGATCGCTCCCTCTCCCTCGTCCCTCTCCTCGCGCTACAGTCAGTCAAATTCAGCAAATGCTTCAGAAATATGTAAATCATCATGAAGCAGAATAGGTGCAATTGAAAGCTGGGATTAAGCTAGCTAGTTAACAGTTATCAGTTATCAGTTATCAGTGACCATCAACTCCCAATTACCAGTTACCAGTTACCAATTACCAATTACCAATTACCAAATCATGAAGTTAGGCGAATTGTTAGCAAAAGTTGACAGTATCGAACAACTACCCCAGCACCCAGCTTTAGATCTGGAGGTGAAGGGTTTAACGACAAATTCTCATGCTTGCCAAGTTGGCGATCTCTTTATTGGAATGCCAGGAACGCGGGTGGATGGAGGAGAGTTTTGGCAAAGCGCGATCGCGAGTGGGGCGATCGCGGCTTTAGTGTCTTCTCAGGTAGCCTTGAAGAGAGCTGAGGGAGCCCAGGGAGCTGAGGGGGCTTGTATTATTGCCGCTAGGGATATGGTTCGAGCTTGCGCTGGGGTGGCGGCTGCTTTTTACGGCTATCCAGCCACGCAAATGAGGCTGGTGGGGGTGACGGGAACAAATGGTAAAACGACCACCACCCATTTAATCGAATTTTTCCTCCAACAAGCAAAGTTATCTACAGCTTTATTTGGAACTCTTTATTCTCGTTGGGCGGGTTTCGAGCAAACAGCAGCTCATACTACGCCATTTGCTGTAGAACTGCAACAGCAATTAGCTAACGCCGTGCAAGCGGGGACTCAAGTAGCGGTGATGGAAGTCAGTTCTCATGCTTTGGCACAAGGACGAGTTTTAGGGTGTCCGTTTGAAGTAGGGGTGTTTACCAATCTGACTCAAGATCACCTAGACTTCCACCGCGATATGGAAGACTATTTTGCGGCAAAAGCCTTGCTATTCAGTCCCGATTATCTCCAAGGACGAGCAATTATTAATACAGACGATCCCTACGGACAAAGATTAATTAAACAACTACCACCGGAACGGGTGTGGAGTTATAGCGTCCAAGCTGGAACAGCCGACTTCTGTTTGAGCGATTTGGGTTACGAACCAACGGGAGTGAGCGGTAAATTACACACACCCGCAGGAGAAGTAGAATTTCGATCGCCTCTGGTAGGGCAGTACAATCTAGCTAATTTACTCGCAGCAGTAGCAGCCGCTTTACACTTGGGCGTAGATTTACAACTCATCGCTAACGTATTGCCGCAGTTTGCTGGAGTCCCTGGGAGAATGGAGCGGGTGCAAGTGAGTCCCCATCAGGATATCAGCGCGATCGTCGATTACGCCCATACGCCAGATAGTTTAGAAAACTTGTTAAAAGCAGCTCGACCGTTTATTCCAGGTAAGATGATTTGCGTGTTTGGCTGTGGCGGCGATCGCGATCGCACCAAGCGCCCGAAAATGGGTAAAATCGCCGCCGATTTAGCAGATGTCGTTTACGTCACTTCCGACAATCCCCGCACCGAAGACCCTGAAAGAATTCTCCAAGATATTCTCGCTGGAATTCCCAACACAGTAGACCCATTTGTCATTGGCGATCGCGCTACAGCAATTCAAACGGCAATTCAACAAGCCCAATCCGGCGATGGCGTACTCATTGCTGGCAAAGGTCACGAAGACTACCAAATTTTAGGTACGGAAAAAATCCACTTTGACGATCGCGAACAGGCGAGGAATGCGCTAAGAATTCGGAATTCGGAATTTGGAATTCGGAATTTGGAAGTGGGGTAAGCGGCTGGTGGCTAGTGGCTGGTGACTAGTAGAATTGCTTCCTTGTCTCCCTTGTCTTCCTTGTCTTCCTTGTCCCCCTTGTCTCCTTAGCCCCTAACTCCTAATAATGGAAATCTCCCTTTATCGACTGGCTCTGAGTATAGAACAACCACCATCGCCAATGTTGGTGAGTCCGGCAACCTTGCTTTCCTTGGTAGAATCGGTGATGGAATTACTGGTAGAAAAGCAAATCTCAGCAACACTATGGTTAAAGTTACCATCAGGGAAAGTCTGGTATGCTTCGATTCAGCGCTATCACGAGCAGGTGAGAGTCTCTGACAAAACCTATGTTTGCTACGGACAGGAAACTGCGATCGCTCAATTGTCTGGTTTCCCAATGGTTCCAGTCCAATTATTACCAAATAGCCATTTGCGGCGGGACTATTTTCTCATCGTCCATTCGCCTCAATTCTGCTGTATGGTGCTGGCACATCGATCGCGACTGAAACGCAAAAAGGGAAAAACCAAGGAAAACGATCGCCAAAAGAAATTTTTACCCTTGCTGAGCCTTTGTTCGTTCGAGGGACGAGTCTTACAGGAGGTACTCAAGGGAATCGGTCATGTCGTGGCTCAAAGCGTGCGTTGGAAGCTAGCACAGCACAAACAGCCAGCGATCGCCCCAGAGGTGATGAAAAATTGGGAGACGCTGTTTGCTTGTCCGTCTGCACCCGATCCAGTACTATTAGAGCGATTATTTGCCAAACAAGTTCAGCAACAAGATGCAACTCGCCGGAGTACGTTTGATGAACTCACTGGCACTTTAAAACGGCAAAATCAAGCTTTAACAAATACCTTAACTCGTAAAGATGAATCGTTCGGTAGGATGTGCGAAGAACTCCGCACTCCGCTGACACATATGAAAACGGCGTTGAGTCTTTTAAACTCTCCTCACCTCAAACCACCGCAAAAACAGCGCTATTTGCAGATTTTGAGTAGCGAGTGCGATCGCCAAAATTCTTTAATTAACGGTTTATTAGAATTAGTTCAATTAGACAGAACGGCAGAACAAACAGTTTTACAACCATTGAAACTGAGTGAAATTATTCCAGGGGTAGTTAGTACCTACCAACCTCTAGCTCAAGAAAAAGGCATTATGCTTGCCTACACCGTTTCTCCCGATTTGCCTTCTATTTTCTGCTCTAACAATTGGTTACGGCAAATCGCTATTAATTTGTTACATAACAGCATTAAATTTACTCCTACAGGCGGGCAAGTGTGGGTTAAAGCTTGTACTCAAGGCGAATACGTGCAATTAGAATTTCGCGATACGGGAATTGGTATTTCACCTAACGAGATCCCCAAAATCTTCGATCGCTTTTATCGGGTGCGTTCTGTTTCCAGCGAAGATCTAAGCGGCGCGGGACTTGGTTTAACAATCGTTCAACAACTTTTACTCCGCTGTGGTGGTTCCATTTCGGTTAAAAGTAAAGTCGGTGAAGGTTCTATTTTCAATGTCTTGTTACCCATAGCTCCATCTAAGTAAAGTGTGGGTTGAAAATGGAAACGTTAAATGAGGCACAATACGAACAACGGCATTTAGAAAGCTGTCAAGATTACGAGTTGATTCTTAATACTAAAGGGTACGATTGCATTGAGAAATATTGCGATCGCTACGTTAGAAAAAATTGTCGCGAAATTCTGCTACCTTCTGGAAACAACCTTCAGATTCTCGATTTGACTTGGCTTCATGATTTAAGCACAGGAGTCGAACACGATGACACTGAACCTCTAACAGCAAAATTTTATCTTGCCGGAAATCTCAGAACCATCACGCCTGGAATTAAAGATAAATATATCAAAGACGATTATCTTGAAAAAACAGGTGAAAATTACTTATTCTACCTACCACAGATCGCTGAAATCGAGCAAGCTAAAGCCGAAACTGCTGAGATATTAATTAGAATTGCTTTTGACTTAAATTTCTTTAGGTCGTTTAATACAGACTCGGAATCTTTACCCGACCCGTTACAACTTCTGCTAGAAACTGGCACTCCGCCTCGGTTTCACCTTCCAGTGGGAAAAATTACCCCGCAAATGCACCTTGCCTTGCGGCAAATTCTCGATTGTCCTCATCAAGGCATGATGCAGCGGATGTATCTAGAAAGTAAGGTACTCGAACTGCTATGTTTGCAGTTAACTCAACTCGTCGAAAGCAATGGGAGACAAGCTAACAGTTTCAAACCAACTGACGTAGAGCGAATTTACCAGGCAAGGGAAATCTTAATCCAAAATCACGTCAACCCACCTGCGCTGATGGATTTGGCGCAACAAGTTGGACTGAACCACATGAAGTTGGAACAAGGTTTTCGCGAGATTTTCGGCACAACAGCATTTGGCTATTTGCGCGACTACCGTTTGCAGCAAGCATATTTATTGTTGCGAGATGGCAAGCTGAATGTAGAAGCAGTAGTAAATAAAGTTGGGTATTCCCATTTAGGTCATTTTGCTAACGCCTTCCGGCGCAAGTTTGGCATAACTCCTGGTGCTTGTCGTGCTGGCAAAAAGATTGTTACTGAGTTGTAACTTTTCTGCTATGGATCGAAATTTATCTTCTATGGCATAGACTTGAGCTTCGGTAATTACGTAGACTACTCACTGGCTTATTTGCAAATCTTTTTTGATAGTGATTTGTGTCAAGATTGCTGTGAGGAGTATAGTAAGTGTTACAACCTGGGCGATATGGGATTTTAGGCTTGAAAGCTTCTTGGCTGCTTGCTGTTTTGTTAGTCACTCAGCCAGCGATCGCTAAAACTGACGCGGAAACTAAGCTAGATTTAGCAGCACCGATGTCCGAGCAGATGCAAGCTAATCTCAAGAAGAATAATAAAAGTTTTTATACAAGTGCTCAAGTCGCGGCTCAGCCACAGCCTGATGCGGCGGGTAAGTCAAATGCGGTGCAAGTAATAGGTATCAAGCTGAATCCAACGCCAAACGGCTTGGAAATGATTCTAGAAACCGCTGATGGAACCTCACCCCAAGTTTTGACCTATGGTTACAAACAGACTTGGGTAGCAAATATTATCAACGCCCAACTGCGTCTACCCGAAGGTAAGTCTAAGTCTTTTCGTCAGACTAATCCAGTTGCAGGTATTACTTCTGTCACCGTTAGTCAACTTGCTGCTAACAGTATCCGCGTCACGGTGACGGGAACATCAATACCAACAGGGGAAGTAGTCACAAGGAATCGCACCTTGGTTCTTAGTTTAACTGTACCTACAATTCCTACAGCTCAAACACCGCCAGCGCCAGAAAGCCAGCCGAAACCAGAGGTAACACCACCAGAATCAGAAGATGTTACACAAGAACCAACCTCAACTAAACCAGCCCAGTCAGCACCAGGGGAAGAACTTGAAATCGTAGTGACTGGAGAGCAAGAAGTAGAAGGATATAACGCACCAGATGCATCAACTGCTACCAAAACGGATACACCTTTACGGGACATTCCCCAATCGATTCAAGTCATTCCTCGCCAGGTAATTGAAGACCAGCAAGTAACAGAAATTTCAGATGCCCTGCGAAACGTTTCAGGTGTGACTCCACGAGTAGATTATGGCTTTTCGTATACCTACAATATTCGAGGATTTAGCGATTCTAGAACCCTGAGAAATGGATTCCGTATTGAAGCGCCGACAATTGCCCCTAGTGGCATCGAGCGAGTGGAAGTTTTGAAGGGTCCAGCTTCAGTATTGTACGGTCAAGTAGAGCCAGGGGGAATTATAAATTTTGTTACCAAAAAGCCTCTCAGCGACCCCTATTATGCAGCTGAGTTTACCGCTGGAAGCTATGACTTTTACGAGCCATCTATTGACTTTTCTGGATCATTGACTGCTGATGGAAAACTATTATATCGCTTGAATGCCTCTTACCAAAACTTTGGGAGTTTTATTGATTTTGTTGATGGAGAAATTCTCTCGATCGCACCTGTAATTAGCTATAAAATTGGCGATGCAACTACTCTGACTTTAGAGTATGAATATTTATATTCCGATCGCACGTACAATGATGGGCTGCCAATAGATCCAGTTACATTTGAGCTTCCCATTAGTCGATATTTAGGAGAACCAGGCGATCGCATTGATGAGACTACCAATAATCTCATCCTCAGCTTTGACCATCGCTTTGACGACAATATTAGTCTTCGCACTGCTTTTGGAGCTTCTTTTTCGGAAGGGGAAGATGTAGCTTGTCGAGTGTCTGAGTACGATCCAGAAACTCAGGAAGTATCTCGATTTTGTGTAATAGATGGCTCTGAATATGACGATGTTTATTCTTGGCAAACCGATTTGGTGGCTAAATTCAACACTGGGTCAGTGCAGCATCAACTACTACTGGGGCTAGAGCTATCTCAACGCAATAACGGCTATGAAAACTTTGAGGCTAGTGGAGCTAACATTAATGTCTTCGACCCCGTGTATGGCGAACCAATTCCACCTTCAGATTACTCTTTTAAAGACGATTTTACGTCTAACGCTGTAGGGCTATATCTACAAGACCAAATCGCATTGTTGCCTAATTTAAAACTACTAATAGGAGGCAGATTTGATTTTACAAGTTTTGAATCTAGGGGTTACGAACAAACTGTAGGAGAAGAACGAATTGACAGGTCTAACGATTTTGAGGACGATGCGTTTTCCCCGCGAGTGGGATTAGTTTATCAACCGATTGAACCCATTTCTCTCTATGCCAGTTATAGCCGTTCCTTTGTCCCCAACAATACTATAACAGCCAGTGGAGAGTTAATCGAACCAACTCGCGGCACGCAATATGAAGCCGGAGTTAAAGCCGAATTAGGAAATCTCTCAGCAACTCTAGCAGCTTATGAAATTACGAAAACCAATATTCTGACACCCGATCCCGACAACCCAGATTTCTCAATTGGAGTAGGAGAAGTAAAAAGTCGCGGCATTGAATTCGATCTGGGAGGAGAAATTCTACCTGGATGGAATCTAGTTGCCTCTGCTTTTATCAATGATGCTTTTGTGACTGAAGATAACAATCTTCCTGTTGATGACGTACTCACAAATGCTCCAGCAGAAGGAGCTAGTTTATGGACGACTTATGAAATTCAACATGGCAATTTACAAGGATTAGGTTTTGGTGTGGGAGTATTTTATGTAGGCGATCGCGAAGCCGAATTACCTAACGAACTCGTACTTCCCTCCTACGTGCGTGCCGATGCCAGTATTTTCTACAAGCGCGATAACTGGAGAGTGGGGCTGAATTTCAAGAATTTATTTGATACTAAATACTACGAATCATCTCAGAATACCGCCTTGATTTACCCAGGTGCGCCTTTTACAGTTTTGGGAACTGTGGCGGTAGAATTTTGACTCCCCTAACCCCTCGCTTTGCCAAGGAGAAGAGAACCGCAGGCGGAGTGAGGCTTTGTGTGCGATCGCAATCTGTCATTTTTGAAATTATCTATAGCTATATGCGTGCAAAACGACTGCGTAATCTTATATTTTCAATTCACCGTTATATCGGCTTAGCTGTCGGGTTAATCCTAATTCTGATTGGCATTACAGGCAGCTTGCTTGTCTTTCACTCAGATATTGACGATTGGATCGTGTCTCAACAATTTGGGGTAGTTATTCCCCAAGGACAACCAATATCAATCGATCGCACCCTGGAAATTGCTCAAGCGGCTCATCCGCAATGGAAAGCTGTAAGCGTTTCCATCCCAAAAAGCGATCGCCACCCCTTCCATGTTGTGATGGAAGAACCGAATGCAAATCCAGATATTTATCTCGATGGCGCTCATCAAGTGTTCGTCAATCCCTATACAGAAAAAGTTATGGGCGATCGCTTGGAAAGATTCAGCTACTATCGCTTTTTGCTCAACCTACACTATCGTTTGTTTGTCGAACAGCCTGGAGTAATTTTAACAGGAACTGTAGCTTTGTTTCTGCTAATTGCCGCAGTTACAGGCACTTTCTTGTGGTCTGGTTGGCGCAAACTTTCAACCGGATTTAAAATCAAATGGAAGGCGCATATTAAGCGACGAAACTTTGATTTACACAAAGTTGTTGGAATTACAACAGCGGTTTTTCTCTCATTAACTGCCATTACAGGCTTCGGTTGGAACTTTTCAGATTTTACCTATCCGGCGATTCGGACGGTGACATTTAGCCCAATTCCAAATGACGATCCCGTTACTTCTAAGCCAATATCGGGACAAGCACCTATAACCCTTACTCAAGCCGTCGAGCAAGCTAAAGCCGCATTACCAGGAATGCAGCTAAATTCTGTAGATTTGCCTGGATCCGAAACAGGAGCGATTTCAATCTACGGCTTGTATGGCGAAAGCTGGTCAACTTATGGTGTAGCACACATCGATCGCTACAACGGAAAAGTTCTTCAAGTTGAAGATTCGCGACAGCCAAAATCGTTAGGCGATCGCATTATTAACTCATTTTTCGATCTGCACGTCGGTACATTTTGGGGTTTACCATCGCGCTTTCTCTACGTTTTAGTAGGATTTGCACCCTTAGTTCTATTCATCACTGGCGTTGTCATGTGGCAGCATCGCCGCGAGAATAAGAATAAAAGTAAGTCGGTAAAAATACCAGTAACCAGCGATCGCTAAGCAATCGATAAGCGATCGGTGTAATTGGCGATCGATACCTACCTTCAACTCATTACCTTCGATTCATATATACGGGCGGGTTTAACCGCAGAATCATTTGTGTGATGACAGGTATCCTCAAAAAAAACCCGCCCCTACGACTCCCCACTCCCAAATAGGGGGAGAAACACTGTCAATACTTCTCCTTGTTGTGGTTTCTGACGCACGATCAATTTGCCACCAATCGATTGAAATAGGTGCTTAGTAGCATTGAGATTGAGACTAATACAGCCTGTTTCGGGTTGAAAAGTGAGTAACTGACCGAGAGATTTGCCAATCGACGTGACAGAAAAACTTTGTGTCGCTTCGTCGTCTTCTCCTGGAAGTTGCGAAAACAACTGTAGCTTGAGTTGATCGCCAGCAGGAATGACTTGCACCTGAATTTGACTACCAGCGGGTAGGCTGCGAGTAAAATTCTCGATTAATCCTGTCAGTACCCGATCGAGCATACTAGGATGGCTGATCACCGTTGGCATTTGCTGCGGCACAATCACATCTAAAGTCATGTTGCGGCGTTTCGCACTGTGTTGCCAGCGGGGAATACTTTGCTGCAACAACTGTTCTAAAGATGTGGCAATCAAATAATTATTATTGTTGCTATCTGAAGCAGATGTTTCTAGTTCCGCCGCTTGAAACATCAACTCCATGCGATCGATTTGTTCTCGACATTCGTGTTCGATCGCCTCTAAGCGTTTTTGCACATCGCTAGACAAGTCTCGTCGCTTCAATAACAGGCGAATCAGCGTGCGAATTGTCGTCAAAGGCGTGCGAACTTCGTGAGCAAATGCTTGCAGGAGTTCTAAATCGGGACGGGAATGGGGAGTTGGGAGTCGGGAGTCGGGAGTCGGGAGTTGAAAGTCAAGAAGATTATCGTTGTTCTTGACTTTTGATTTTTGACTTTTGACTTTTGCATTGTCCCCTTGTCCTTCCTCTGGTTCTGGCAAATACTTTAGTAACAGGCGGCTAAATTGAGCCACGATCCGGTAATCTGGGGCAACGGGAGCATATTTATGGGCGATCGCATCGAGTTGCAATAGTAGATATCGGGGGCTAGTGAGAGCCACTCGCGCCCGCAGCGTCTGCCATGCCTGCGCAACTATCTCCGGTTCAAATGCAAACATAAATACTGGGTCGTTATTGCCATCTACCCCAGCAACCATCACCAAGCTAAAACTATCTGTCAAAACTAAGCAAAACTGTTCCTTTGCTAGCGGATCTCCCGGTAGCAAGGGTATAGTCGTACTGCCAGGGGGATCGATTTCTACTGCTACAGGTAAAGGATCGGATTTTGCTTGAGACTTGGCTACATCAGACTTGGTTGCAGCTGGCGGGAGTTGAAACGGTCTTCCTCCAGATAACTTCAGCCACTCTGCGGTAAACACTCCAGTTTGAAAGTTAGCCAGCAACTCTTTTTGACTCAAAATTGGTGCTGGACCAGCTAAAACGATGCCTCGATCGCCTTTAAATCCTAAAGAGTTTGACGGGGAACCAAGACTATCTAACAATAGCTGTTCGAGTGCGGCGATCGCCCCACTCCACTCTTTCACGACTTTGAGCCGTTTAGATGCAGCCCTGGTATGGCGAATGACTTCTGTTTCCAACTCTGGAGTGTAGTAGCCAATCTCATCCGCTCTGCTCTTGGTAATAATTTCCCTTATAGTTGGTAAAGTCCACATTTGCACCAGCGATCGCCCCCTCTCACAGCTAGCAACTCTCCGTTCCGTTCCGCTTTTCTAGATAGTTCTACTTTTGCTACTCAATAAGAGAGTATCGAGATTTTGGCACTAGCGACAGGCGTAAAACCGAACTTTAGTCTTCGCAATTTCCTGAACTAGGAAGGGATTGTCGATCGTTGGTAATGGGTAATGGGTAATGGGTAATGGGTAATAGGCAAGAAGCAATCCACCACTATCCCATTACTTGAGTTCGATCGCGAAGCTTATTAACTATTTTGACTTTTGACTTTTGACTTTTGACTTTTCTACGATTCTCTCCCAGATGCCCAGAGATCTCGCCACTTAACCGTCCCTTCGCTAGCAACAACCCAACGTCGAGCCACGATATTTTCTCGTAATGGCGATCGCCCTTCCCGCAACATGGCATATTTGTAAGTAATTAACTTACCAGCACTCTCCTCGAAGGGAATTTCCGCAAACCAAGTATTGGCATTAATGTACTCTAGGGGGTAAGCTTTGCCAATATCCCAGTTTCCTAGTTCTGGACAATCGCCCATCACCACAATTCTTTCACCGAGTTGAGTGTTGACCCCATTTAATTGCACTCTAACTAAAGTTTTAGCTTTTGCCCTTTCCCCAATATGACTGAGAACGATGACATCTCTTCGTCCCAGTTCTAAATTGCGGATCTCGCCGTTCTCCACTGTAAATTTGCGCCGCGTTAACACGCAAGTATGCTCGCCATCTGGTAAGTCTGTCATGACTGTATCAATCGTGACGGTTTCACCCCGAGTCATGGCAACAAAGCAGGTACACTCACCATATCTTCTGACATAGCAGTAGACATCTGGGGTAATATATCGCTGCTGATGGCTGCCAACTGATACGGCTGGGTTGAGTCGCCGCAAGCCAGAAAGCAAGCGAATATAACGATAGATTTCAGTGTCGTTGTCCCAACTCGTCATCATCGGTCGGTTGTAGGGATCGTTTCCGCCATTTGTATCGTCGTGAAGATACTGTTCCGTACCGTAGTAGATGCAAGGGATACCACGAGATGTCATGATTAGGGCGATCGCCACTCGTAGCATTTCCGGGTCGGCATTAAGCGACTGAAAACGCGGCATATCATGGTTATCGATAAACGTGACTAACTCTGTTGCCCCGTTATAGCGGTAATCGAGATCGAAAACATCTTGGATTAGTTGAAATCCACCCTCAGCGCCTTGTGCCAAAGCGCCTCGAATTGCTACGCATAGACCAAAATCGAGCATGGACATACCCGAACAGTTAGCAAATTCTACCGAGAGATCGTCGAGTGGATGGCTGAAAATCCATTCACCAAAGACAAACACATCTGGTCTATGGGCTTGAATATCGGCGATAAACTCTTGCCAAAACCAAATTGGCATATGCTTGACTGTATCTACCCGCAAAGCATCCACGCCTCGATCTAGCCACTGCTTAATTGCCAATTTGATGTAATTACGATAGTCGTTGTTGTTCTCGTTAAATGTGGCTAAACCGGAAAGTTCGCAGTTCTGTACTTGCCATTCATCTTCCCAATTGGATACTTCACCGTAATGATGATACCAATGATCTTTATCATCGTTAAAGTCGGCAATTTTTACGCCATCGTCATACAATTCTCCCTTGACTCCGCTAATGTCAGGGCTACTATGGTTGCAGACAATATCGAGAATTAACTTCATCTTTCGCTTGTGTAGTTCGTCAATCAAGCGATCGAAGGTGGTATTTCTAGTTTCTTGAGTTTTGTTCAGGGATGGATCTTCATCTTGACCGATAAATCGCGGGTTCAAGCGTTTGAAGTCTTTCGTCCAGTAGCCGTGAATTGCCGCACTTTCGATAAATAAATCTTCAATTTGCTCGAATAAAGGAGTCAGCCAAATTGCTGTCACTCCCATGCCTTTAAGATAATCGAGTTTATCGATAATTCCTTGTAAGTCACCACCCCAATACTTCCCCCATTCTTGAGCATTGGGATCGTATAGTTCTGGGTTAGGACCTTCGCTATTGTTTGGATCGCCATCATAAAAGCGATCGACTACCACAAAGTAAATTGTTTCTTGACGAAATTCGATATCTCTGGTGTAAAGAAACTCTAGATCGATCTCTGTTTCTTGTTGGGGTGCTGTAATTAAAGTATCTATTTCTACTTTTGGATCGGTCAGTTCGTGTTGAGCAGGAGTCGCTTTAACCGTGGGAAGTGTTTCCATAAGGTTTAGTGAGTTCTATATTTTTCAAATTGCGAGCGCATCTATGCACGAGTTGGTTTTGCTTTTGGCTCCTGTCGTTTTTCAGCGAGATAACATGCCAACCAACTATTTTTTTGCAGGCAATTGTTAAAATATGTTAATCACGAAAACTCTATCATCTATCGTGGGAAGTAATTTTATAGCGGTTTTTCGATTGGGTAAAACACACGCTCTGTATGGGCGCACAGAGAAAGCGCCCCTACAAATGTCACGCACGCAATCGAGAATTGCTATTATAGTGACTTTAGCACTTCGGAGAAGCAGAACGTTGTTCGTCACTAGAATATTTAGTATCGGTAGCGGGTTCACTACTCAATCTTGACTTAGCAATTCTCTGTATAGTTATTCCCGGTATCTGTACTCAACTGCAAAATTTTAGCTCCCCTCAAAACTGCGATCGCCATGCAATTTTGAGGGGAGCTTTATGTTATTTAACAAATTTAGCAAACTTTCTTCACACAAAAATCGCCATCTAGCTCATAGAAGAACCACTGCGATCGTAGTTAGCCGAGAAGGTGGGGTGGGGTTTGCCTTGAATATGATTCCAATATTCTGTCGTACCTTCAAAACCAATTTCAGCTGCTGCACGGTTCAACATCGATTGCTGACGGTTTTTGACTACGTGGTGGTGACGCATCATCAACGCCCGAGCTTGTTCTTGAGTAGACATAATTTATTCCTCTTTATATTTTTCTGTTTACTTTCACTTTTTTACTATAGCAGGTAATTCTGTATCCAAAAATACAAAATGACTATTTTTAATATTTCTTAACATAGTTCTCAGAAAAGCGAGGAGTGAGGAGCGAGGAGTGAGGGGAAGAAAAGAGCTGCTCTTGAGCTGAGGGAGAGTCGCCCATCTCAGGGGGAGAAGAGAGTTGCGGAGCAACTACCAACTATCAACTACCAACCATCAACCATCAACTGTCAACCGTTCATCCTTATCCCTCATAATGGGAATAGTGGATAAAATTTGCTTTCCCAAAATCCGATCGCCGTTTTACTTGATGAAATATGTTTGATGCACTTGCCGATCGCCTAGAATCTGCCTGGAAAAAGCTGCGGGGACAAGATAAGATTTCCCATGCCAATATTCAAGAGGCATTGCGGGAGGTACGCCGCGCCTTATTGGAGGCGGATGTCAATTTGCAGGTAGTCAAAGATTTTATTGCTGACGTGGAAACTAAGGCACAAGGAGCCGAGGTACTTTCTGGGGTTAGACCCGACCAGCAATTCATCAAAGTTGTTTATGACGAACTGGTAGAAGTGATGGGGGAAACCAACGTTCCCCTCGCACAGGCAGACGCAGCCCCTACCATTGTTTTGATGGCAGGTTTACAGGGGACGGGAAAAACCACCGCTACGGCTAAATTAGCATTACATCTACGCAAGCAAGACCTCAGTTGCTTGATGGTAGCGACAGACGTATATCGTCCCGCCGCGATCGATCAGTTGGTGACTCTGGGTAAGCAAATTGACGTACCCGTGTTTGAAATGGGTAGCAATGCCGACCCCGTAGAGATTGCGCGAGAAGGTGTCGAACAAGCCAAAGCACAAGGGGTAGATACAGTTATTATCGATACCGCTGGTCGCCTGCAAATTGACCAAGACATGATGGCGGAGTTGATTCGTGTTAAAGAAGCCGTGCAACCCCACGAAACGCTGTTGGTAGTGGATGCGATGACGGGTCAAGAAGCAGCCAATCTCACCCGCACTTTCCACGAACAAGTCGGTATTACTGGGGCAATTCTCACCAAGCTGGACGGTGACAGCCGAGGTGGAGCAGCGCTTTCAGTTCGACGAATCTCGGGACAGCCGATTAAGTTCGTCGGTGTCGGGGAAAAAGTAGAAGCACTACAACCCTTTTACCCCGATCGCATGGCATCGCGCATTTTAGGTATGGGCGACGTGCTGACGCTCGTAGAAAAAGCCCAAGAAGAATTTGATCTTGCCGATGCTGAGAAAATGCAAGAGAAAATTCTCTCGGCAAAATTTGACTTCACCGACTTTCTGAAGCAGATGCGGCTGCTGAAGAACATGGGTTCTTTGGGTGGCATCATGAAGCTAATTCCTGGCATGAATAAGATGTCGGACGACCAGCTGAAGCAGGGTGAAACCCAGCTCAAACGCTGCGAAGCGATGATCAATTCCATGACCAAGCAGGAACGTAAAGACCCCGATCTATTATCTAGTTCCCCCAGCCGTCGCCGCCGGATTGCCAGAGGTTCTGGTTATAAAGAAAGCGACGTGAGCAAACTGGTGAGCGACTTCCAGAGAATGCGAGCCATGATGCAGCAGATGGGTCAAGGCGGCGGCTTCCCAGGTATGCCCAATCTATTCGGTGGTGGCGGCGGTATGGGCGATCCCTATGCTGCTGGTAGTCGTCCTACTCCCCCTGGTTGGCGGGGCTACGCTGGCGGCGCACCCGCTAAGAAAAAGAAGAAAGAGAAGAAGAAAAAGGGGTTTGGGACTTTGTGAGTGGTTAGTGGCTGGTGGCTAGTGGCTTGAAGAATCTAGTCACCAGTCACTAGTCACTGTCAACTGTGATATGATGATCTATTCAGTGAATACAATCTATTAGCCGCCTACAGGAGAAGTTAACCCCAGTATGATCAAACTGCGATTGAAGCGATACGGTAAAAAGCGGGAAGCAAGTTACCGCATTGTGGCGATAAAAAGCAGCGCTCGGCGCGAAGGTCGTGCTTTGGAAGAGCTGGGATTCTACAACCCCAGAACTGACGAAACTAAGCTAGATGTGCCAGGAATCGTAAGGCGGCTCCAACAAGGTGCTCAACCTACTGATACCGTGCGTCACATTTTACAAAAAGCTAATGTCTTTGAACAGCTCAATACCGCAGCCAGCCAATCAACCAACTCATAAGGGCGATCGCACTATAAGTTCAGATCGACAACCAGATTACGCTAAACTAGCGCAATTTTTGATTCAGCCGTTTTTGGAGTCTCCCAACTCGCTAAGCGTGGATTGTGAGTTCTTCCCTAGTACGGCAAAGGTTTGGCTTAGAGTCGCCTTTGAAGGTGAAGACAAGGGGCGAGTTTTTGGTCGCGGCGGACGCAATATTCAAAATATTCGCACGGTTATTGCTGCTGCTGCTGCTATGTCAGGGCATTCAGTATATCTGGATATTTACGGTAGCCAAGCTTTTAATGGTGCGACGAGTGGGGAAGAAACCGGACGTTCATCAGATCGTTCATCTGCGCCAAAATTGAGGGAACAGCGAGGTGAGAGTCCCAAACCCGTGCAAAAACCTCGTTCTCATTAGTCGTTGGTTGATGGTTCCCGCTCGTTTGTAGCTAGTAAGCTAGAAAGGACAAATGAATGATGGCGTAGGGCGAAGCCCTTCCCATAGGGTACGACCAATGACAAATAGAAAACTGGTATGGCAGAGCCTTTAACGATCGCGCTACCAACTCAAGCTGGCGCGATCGCTTTAGCCGGAGAAAATGAAGAAAATTTGAAAACCCTGGCGCGACTCACAGGTGCTACAGTTGTGTTGCGCGGGCAAGAGTTATATATTTACGGCACGGAAAAACAAATTGAGCTAAGCCAGCAGTTAGTGCGATCGCTCGAAGATCTTTGGAGTCAGGGTAAGAGTATTTCAAATGCAGATATCCTGACGGCGCGTCAAGCATTAGATACCCATCGCCAAGGCGAACTGCAAGAATTACAGCGAGACGTTCTCGCTCGTACCCGTCGCGGCGATGAAGTCAGGGCAAAAACTTTTCGCCAGCGTCAGTATATTCAGTACATTCGTACCCATGACTTGACATTTTGCTCTGGTCCTGCTGGTACTGGTAAGACTTATTTAGCAGTGGTAATTGCTGCCCAAGCTTTGTTAGCAAATCAGTACGAACGGTTAATTTTAACTCGTCCAGCCGTGGAAGCTGGGGAAAAACTGGGCTTTTTACCAGGGGATTTGCAACAAAAAGTCGATCCGTTTCTCCGTCCCCTCTACGACGCATTGTATGAGTTTATCGACCAAGAAAAAATGGCTAACCTAATGGAACGGGGAGTCATTGAAGTAGCTCCTCTAGCATATATGCGGGGTCGCACGCTGAATAATGCTTTTGTGATTGTAGATGAGGCGCAGAACACGACACCAGCCCAGATGAAAATGGTGTTAACGCGGTTGGGATTCCGTTCGCGCATGGTTGTGACTGGGGACATGACTCAGACTGACTTACCTTTGCAACAACAATCAGGGTTAACAGTAGCGTTGAAGATTTTGCAACATCTCGAAGGAATTGCTTTTTGCGAGTTTTCTCAAAAAGATGTCGTTCGCAATCCTTTAGTGCAAAGAATTGTTGCGGCTTACGAGCAGTACGAGAAATAATTGATGAGTAATTGGCGATCGCAAATCGCTTCTAGCTTTTTGAGCGAGAGAAATTGCTGATATATAGGATTTGATGATAAATCCTCCATTCGCATTAATTATTTCTGCGATCGCACTCCTTTTCAAATTCTTTTCTCTACTCAGAGATATAGCAAATCAAGCCGTGATAAAATAGATTTTTCTCTTTAAGCATTCTTGCATTCAGATGTTCTGATAAATAGACATTAGGTCAATTCAATATTTACAATTTTTAATTTAAATTTTGTTTCTAGTTTGAATAATTTGAAGCAAATTTTGATATCAAACGGTACTTATACATACGAGTCTCAACAAATTTCAGGGCGATCGCGCATTCAATCCATTTCAATATCTAAGCTTTAAGATAGATGTATAACGTTTAATAAAAAAATCAAAATAATAATTCTGCATACTAAAAAAATTGCCTGAAATCTCGATCGCATCTCGCACTGTAGATTCGGTCTGACTATTTTTAAAAGCTGGTTGAAAAAATGAAAGGGAAAAAAGCCGCGATCGCCATTGGTCTATTCGGCGCGATCGGCAGTGCCATTGTCGCTTGCTCGCCAGATAGCCAAAATAACTCTACAGCACAAATCAATCCAAACTCAAAACTGCGCTCGCTTGCAATTACTGTAGGCGATCTCAGCAATCCCTTCTTTGTCTTGATGGGACGAGGTGCGGAATCTGAGGCTAAGAAAATTGCTGGAGAAGGGGTACGAACTGCTGTTGTTTCTAGCGGTTACGACCTCAACTTGCAATTCAATCAAATCGAAAACTTTATTGCCGCTAACACGGACTTAATCCTGCTAAATGCTGGCGATAGTGAGGGCATTGCAGCTGCTGTGGAAAAAGCCAAACAAGCAGGCATTACCGTAATCGCAGTCGATACAGGTGCGGGTGGTGGCGTAGATGCTACCGTCACCTCTAATAATCTGCAAGCAGGGCAGATTAGCTGTCAGTATATTGCCGATCGCCTCAAAGGGAAAGGCAATGTTGTAATTGTGAATGGTCCGCCAGTACAATCTGTATTCGATCGCGTCAAAGGTTGCGAACAAGTCTTTGCTCAGTACCCCAACATCAAAATACTTTCTAAAGACCAAAACGCCGAAGGTAGCAGAGATGGTGGTTTAAGGGTCATGAGCGACTTGCTGACATCATTTAACAAAATTGATGCCGTATTTGCGATCAACGATCCGAGCGGAGTTGGTGCAGAACTCGCAGCCAAGCAAGCCAGACGCAACGAGTTTTTCATTGTCGGCGTAGACGGCGCACCGGAAGCAAAACAAGCAATTGAAGACCCCAATAGTATTTTTGTTGCGACTGCTGCTCAAGATCCACTGGGCATGACACAAACAGCCGTTCGAGTTGGTAACGACATTCTCAATGGCAAGAAGCCGAAGAATCCCGACATTTTGATTCCTGTCAGGCTAATTACCAGAGAAAACGTCAAAGACTATAAAGGCTGGCAGTAAGAATTCGGAATTCGGAATTCGGAATTCGGAATTATTTTTAACTTCTCTTGACTTCTGTAAGGACGGGTTTGATGGCAGAACTCTCTGTTGTTTGACAGCTATCCTCAAAAAACCTGCCCCTAAAACTCCCGACTCTCGCAATTTTTATGACAACAACAACATCCCCTCCCATCCCTCGGTTAGAAATGCGAGGCATCACCAAGAAATTTCACGGTGTAACTGCCTTAGAGAATGTCAATTTGACTGTTTATCCAGGTGAAATTCACGCTCTGATGGGCGAGAATGGCGCGGGTAAAAGTACGTTGATGAAAATTCTGGCTGGGGCATACGAAACAGATGCAGGCGAAATTCGCATTAACGGCGACCCAGTAAAAATTTCCGATCCTAGTGCTGCTAGGCAAGCCGGAATTGCCCTGATTTATCAAGAACTGAATCTCGCCCCCAACTTGACTGTAGCTGAAAACATTTTCATGGGTAGCGAGTTAACTAAGGGATATTTCCTCGATCGCGATCGCATGAATCAGGAAGCAGCAGCAGTCCTCAACAGTCTGGGAGCGAGTTTTCAGCCAGAAGACACGGTGTCTCGCCTCTCGATTGCCGAACAGCAACAAGTCGAGATTGCGCGGGCGCTCAAGGACAATAGCCGCATCCTAATTATGGATGAGCCAACCGCAGCGCTTTCAGACCGCGAGACAGAACAACTATTTGAGTTAATTCGCAAGCTGCGAGACAACGGCATCGCCATTATCTACATCAGTCATCGCATGGAAGAAATTTACGCGCTTGCCGATCGCATTAGCGTTTTGCGAGATGGCGAGTACGTAGGCAGTTTAGAACGCCAGGAGATCTCTAGCGAGCGCCTGGTACAAATGATGGTAGGCAGACCTTTGCAAGATTTGTTTGAAAAACAGCCCGGAAAAACCATCGGTTCAGTCGTACTAGAGGTAAAAAACATTAGCGATGGTGGCAAAATTCAGCCTGCAAGTTTAACACTACACGCAGGAGAAATTGTCGGCTTGGCAGGACTGGTAGGTGCAGGACGTACGGAATTATGTCGGTTAATCTTCGGTGCTGACCCCAAGACAAGTGGTGAAGTGATTTTAGATGGTAAACATCTCAACATCAATCAACCCAGCGATGCGATCGCCGCTGGTATTGGTTACGTGCCAGAAGACCGCAAAGAACAGGGCTTATTTCTCGAAATGAGCTGCCGCAAGAATATTGCAATTAACCTGCTCAAACGGGAAGCGAAAGTAGGCACGATCAGCCCATTACGAATTAACCAAATTGCCTCAGCCGCAGTCGATAACTTTAATATTCGGCTAGCAGAACTAGGCATTAGAGCCTTAGATTTGTCTGGTGGCAACCAACAGAAACTGCTGCTAGCAAGATGGTTGGCAATTAAGCCTAAAGTTTTGATGTTAGACGAACCCACAAGGGGTGTAGATATTGGCGCAAAAAGCGAAATTTATCGCATCATTAGCGACTTAGCAGCCCAAGGAGTTGCAATTCTAATGGTTTCGAGCGAACTACCTGAAATTATCGGGATGAGCGATCGCGTTTTGGTGATGCGAGAAGGGCGTTTAGTTGGCGAACTAAACAGTACCAACGGCGAGAAAATTACGCAAGAAAAGATTATGACTTACGCCACCGGAGCAATTGAGGGAGAAAAATTATGAGTCAAATCCAATCAAAACCAATGCGAGGCAGATCGAGCGATCGCCCCAAGGGAGGTAGGCGTAAATCTGCAAGTAACCTGCTTCAGATAGTAGGAATTCTCCCGATTCTGGCGCTGATTTGCATTCTCTTCGCCTTACTCACGCCTAACTTTCTTACCACAGGCAACATAGTCAATATATTCCGGCAAGCATCGATCAACATCGTGCTAGCAACAGGGATGACGTTTGTAATTCTTACGGGCGGAATCGATCTTTCGGTTGGTTCTATCCTGGGAGTAACAGCTGTAGTTGGCGTACTGACATCACTCATACCAGGGGTCGGCTGGCTGGCGGTTCCCGTTGCTTTACTCGCAGGCTTGGGTTTGGGCTTAATTAACGGTGCTTTAATTGCCTTTCTTGACCTGCCACCTTTCATTGTCACTCTAGGTGCGCTCACGGCTTTGCGAGGGGCTGCTTATTTAATTGCTAGCGGTACAACCGTGATCAACCGCGACCTCAACTTTGCTTGGATCGGGATTAATTACTTAGGACCAGTTCCTTGGTTAGTGGTAATTGCGTTGCTTACAGTGGTAGCTAGCTGGTTTATTCTCCGCCGCACTATTTTGGGAATGCAGATCTATGCAGTGGGTGGCAATCAACAGGCAGCAAGGCTAACGGGAATTAAGGTCAAGCGAGTACTTTTATTTGTTTACGGTGTCAGTGGCTTGCTCTCCGGCTTAGCGGGAATTATGAGCGCCAGCCGTCTTTACAGTGCTACAGGAATGCTAGGGAATGGATACGAACTCGATGCGATCGCGGCTGTAATTTTGGGCGGAACCAGCTTCTCTGGTGGGATTGGCACTATCTGGGGAACTCTGCTTGGTGCGTTAATCATTGCCACCCTCAATAACGGACTAACTTTGTTGAATATGTCATTCTTCTGGCAGTTAGTTGTCAAGGGTTTAGTCATTATTGTTGCCGTCACAATCGATCGCCTCCGCAGACGCTCTAGAAGATAAATTGTAGGTTTGGATTTTGGGTTTAATTCAAAATTCCCAATCTATTGATAGCAATTCTCGATTGTGTACATAATATTAGTAGGGGCGCACAGCTGTGCGCCCCTACATCATAGGTATTTCATCCAATTGAAACGGCTATTAATTAGTAATTGTGTCAACTCCCTCTGATAGAGGTGCGAGATACTCGTATGCACCCACATCGCAAGTAGCAACACCATCTCTGTTTCCGTCTAGGGGTCGAGTCATACCACGTTGATCGGTACTCTGGCATTGGTCGTCGATCCCGCGATCGATTGCCGGACTCTCAGCGTAGATTGGCAACATATCATGATCGTCACGTCCGCCTAGTACGATCTCAACGTTACTTCGGCTGGTAGGAAAGCCACAGGTTGCATCGCTTGATAGGTTGCCACCAAGATCGACAATCGTGCCGTCGCAATTATCACCCTCATAGTTATTTGCTACCAGCGTATTCTTTAACTGAATCGTACCAGTATTGGCAATTCCACCACCACTTGTTGCCGAGCGGAAAGACTGATTGTTAGCGATCGTGCTATTGTACACATCCATCGTGCCGAGGTTTTCAATTCCCCCACCTGCACCAGATGTAGAGTTCCCCACGATCGTTACGTTCACGAGTGTTGCTTTGCCCGTACTTGCATTAGTAAGTCCACCGCCACCCCAAACGTTACCATACCTCCAGTTAATAGAACTTGCTCTGACTGTACTATCAACTAAAATCAGCGTCCCGTGGTTGTGAATACCCCCACCGTGGGAGTGACTAGCAAAGCCAGGGGTTGCATTACCCCACTGTACTGTGACTTTACCAATGTAGGCAAAGCCAGTGTCAGCGATATCGAACACGCGACTTTTCAACATGCCATCTATTTTTGTTTTTCCAGAACCCGCACCAGTCAGGGTTAAGTTTTTGGTGATATCTAAGTGTCCCTGACTCAGTTCGTACAAACCTGCTGGTACGGTGACAGCACGGTTGACTGCCTGACCTTCTTGTACTGCGGCGCGTAACGTACAGAGGCGGGAAGGATTGGAAATACAGTTCCCATCACCTATATTCCCGTCTGGTTCATCTAAGATGCTATTAACTGTAAAAATTTGTCTTTCTTGAGATAGAACCGTTTGAGGTAGAATAGCAAGTCCGCAAACCATAATTACAATTAATGCATAGCGTATCCATCGAAATCGTTTCGTTTTTCGCATAAGTTTCTTCAACGAGCTAACGAATACTCGCAAACTAGAGTTTTTGCAAGCAAAGCGGGAGTAATGGCAGACAAGCCTCATTTATTCGCGCTATTTATCAACTGCTGACAGCGATCCGCAGCTCATTTCCTGAAAAGCGATATGATTCTTTATAGAGGAGTCGATGCGAGGTAGTTAAATCGACGGCAACAGCAAGGCTAAACCGCCATCTAACGATTCCAGGGGGGTTTTCTCTGCTGCCTTCTGGCATTACCTTCTGGGATGAAAGATGAAATAAAGATATAAGTGTACCTAACTACGGATAGAAACTTTGTCATGTCAAACTAACGCAGGTATTGAACTTTCGGGTAGATGCAAAGTTTTGCCGCTGCTAGATACACTGAGTTAGTGGAAGAATTACTCACTGCAAGCCGAGGAGAATCAAGTGCTGCTATCAAAAGGCTTTGAAATTGAAATGTACACGGGGACACCGTCAGGAGATGTCGTCGGTCTTTCAGACAAAATCGTGGCAAATTTAGAGGGGAATTTTGCCAAAGAGCCAGATAGCCGTAACGTAGAGTATATAACGTCTCCCTCAACTCAATACGAAAGCCAGTTGTGCGAACTACTGCGCCCTCGGCGCAAAATACGGGAATATCTCCAGCGATTGGGCAACTACACGTTTATTCCTGGTAGTACTTTATCTTTGGGGGGGAGCGATCGCTTCTACCGTTCCGACCCGAATAACCCATACCATGAATATATTGAAAAGACCTACGGTACTACAGTTGTTACTGCTAGCGTTCATATTAATGTTGGGATTGAAGATCCAGAAGTACTTTTACGGGCGTGTCGTCTGATCCGCGTCGAAGCACCTCTGTACCTCGCCCTCAGCGCCTCCTCTCCTTTTATTGACGGCGAACCTACTGGTTATCACTCCACCCGTTGGGCAGTTTTTCCTCAAACTCCCGCACACGTCCCCCTGTTTGAAAGCCACGCTCATCATATTCGTTGGGTTGAGGAACAGTTAGCCGCAGGGACAATGCAGAGCGTGCGCCATCTTTGGGCATCGGTAAGACCGAATGGCGATCGCCGCCCTTACGACCTCAACCGTTTAGAATTAAGAATCTGCGATCTCGTCACCGATCCGATTGCTTTATTAAGTATTACTGCCTTACTGGAAGCGCGGCTGTGCCAACTCATAGCAGATCCACAACTCGATCCGCTAGAAATGAGTACCCTACCAGCAACAACCCGCGCTGAAGATTTGTTGACAATTACTGCTGCTAACGAAAGCGCAGTCGCCCGTTCTAGCCTCGACGCTCAGCTAACTCATTGGCAAGACGGCAGAAAAATCTTAGCGAGAGACTGGATTGAAGAAGTTTATCAAGAAGTCTGGGCGATCGCCAAGCAAAACGGCTTCAATTGTTTTCTTTCTCCCGTACAAAAAATTCTGCGCGAGGGGAACACCGCTCAGCAGTGGTTGAAACTTCATGCATACGGCTTTGAGCCAAGAAGCATTATCATGCAATCTATCCAAGCAATGAGCGATCGCGAGTTAGAACTGGAAGATAAGCTCTGTTCGTCGGCAATGGTGTAGGGCATTACTCATCAGTTATTTGTCACTCGTCATTTGTTCTACCAATAGACCTCCTGCGTGAATACTTGAATTGTCATCCACACGCGAAGCGAAACATCTGGGAGATTCTTCACTACACTGCGTTGCGTACCCTTCGGGAAGGCTTCGCCAACAGAATGACATCCATGATTTTTTGATTCATGCAGGAGTGACAAGTGACAAATAAATGTTAAGAATTTTTAATCATTTGTTTTCGATTTACATTTATTTAAAAAAACTATATATTTATGAATCTGAAGCCAAATCGTGCTATCGAAAGGACAGCATCTCAATTCAACGTTTTGACTTTTGACTTTCGACTTTTGACTTTTTAAATGCCTCAACTCGTTTTGGTTCACCCGCAAATTCCTCCCAATACTGGAAACATTGCCCGTACCTGTGCGGCGACAGGGACAGAATTACATTTGGTTGCACCGTTGGGTTTTGAAATTAGCGATCGCTATTTGAAACGAGCTGGCTTAGACTACTGGCAATATGTCAACTTGCATTACCACGAATCTCTAGACAGCTTCAAAAACTATTATCTAGAGCGCGGGGGACGCTGGGTTGGCTTTAGCGTTAAAGGTGAATCGAACTACATCGAATACCAATTTCAGGCTGACGATTGGTTGCTATTCGGTAGCGAAACAACTGGATTACCTCCAGCCGTCCTTTCTGCTTGTCACGCCAGAGTTTACATTCCTATGGCTCAAACTGGCGTTCGCAGTCTAAACCTTTCTGTCAGCGTCGCCGTTGGTCTGTTTGAAGCCCGTCGGCAATTAGGCTATTTGAGGGTATAGGGAGCAGTGACCAGTGACCAGTGACCAGGGACCAGTGACCAGTGACCAGTGACCAGGAACCAGTCAACAATCCACTACAACCTACACCCTACACCCCTTCTTCACGCACCACGCACCACGCACCACGCACCACGCACCACCAATTACCAACTACCAACTACCACTGATAACTGATAACTAACAACTGACTTACGTATATTCTCTGATTTTTTTGACTCTAAGTTAAATAAAGGTATTTTTTTTTACAGCTATTTTTAATAAATTCTCATCATCAGCTTTTCAGTCTTGAGATAGATATAAGAAATTTTTATAGATTTTTTGACTAAAATCTCTTCTTCGATGATACATTTTCTTCATCATTCATCTGTCTTGTTATAGAAGATTGACAGCTCCCATAGGAAGATAAATTGAGGATTTGAGTCTTTGTACTCAGAGTTAAGCCTTGGCTGTGTAGCTCGCAGCTTTGGTAAAATGCAACACTTGTTGGCTTACAGGAATTGACTTAAATTGACTATGTGTAATAGAGAACATAAGTAATATGACTCAATACATTGGCGTAATCTTTTTCTAAAGAAATGTTAAATAGCAGTAAAAGAAAAAATAAATATGCCAAAACAAAAAATGCCTATATTCTGGGCAGTTCTTACTCCTTAAGTAGAAATCGCCCAACTGTAGTATATTGAGCAGACTGGAGACAACGTTAATTTTTTTTGCCAATAGGCTGTAAGCTTGTTTAAATCAAAAATGCCTAGTAAGCTTGCCTCAGCATATTTATCTCAGCATGAAAAACTGGATTCGATCGCACTCAAAACCATCGTGTAGTAGTATCGCAATTGCGATCGCCAGAGCAAATGAACAGAGGTAGTTAAGCGCTATTCCAGACAGGAGGTCATTGTTGAAACAAACGTGGGCAAAAGATCGAGCAGATCGAGCCTCTAAAGCCAAGCGGCAAGTGCGGACTTCAGCCGCCACGATCGGCATTATTTTCTCAGCCGGAGCGTCCAATCTGCTATTGACCCAAATCAGTAATAGCGCTCCAGCCATAGCCGTAAATCAGCCTTCGCTCAGTCAAATGCCGATAGCAACTAGAGCGAGCTTAACCATTGGCAGCATTGGTGTGCCAACAGGAATCGCGGCAACCGTGCCTTTAGCATTCACTCAAAGCCATACTAACGCGACACAGTTATTTGAGCCTGTAGCCAAGCAACCAACAGAGAAAACAGCCAAAGTTTTACAAGCTTTGCGAGTCAATCGCCTGATTCGCCAGCTCAAGGCAAGTAAAATTACCGTATCAACAGCAGCGTTAGTATCTCAACTAGACGAGCGAGAAGCAGCGATCGCCAGACAAAGATGGTCGATCGATCGCTTGAGACAGAAATTGAATCGCTTGGAAGAAGATAGTTCGGCGGAGTTGGGGTTTGAGGAGTGGCAAGCATCGGCAGGGACATCGAGCCAGGAACAAATGGGGGCATCGCTAGCAAGCGATCCTGGGCTGCAACCCGCAGTATCTCTACTAGCATTCCATCCTCAGTTACAAACTCCACAGTCAATACATGGTAATGCAAGTGGGGAGGCAATGCCTTACGTACTGGAGGCAATGCCTGAAGCTCGCATGTCTTTGGCACAAACGCACACAGCAGCAAGTCTGCCAAAAATAGCGGTCGATCGCCCAATGGTACTAGTCCCCTTACAGGCACTTAGCTACAAGGTAAAAGCCGGAGACACGCTGAGTGCGATCGCGCAACAACACGGACTACCACTGACAACTCTCATTACCGCCAACAAATTAGCCGATCCCAACCGCATTCAGATCGCCCAACAGCTGATCGTGCCAATTTCGCCATCAAAGGGAAGTGAGAGCCAGCAGCCAATAACAGCAGCCCTGGAAAACAATACTAATGCTGGTATGGGTGGCAACATTTCTGAAGATGATTCGGTTGTGGAAGCCAATCCTCAAGGGATAGCAGAAATTCAGCGGCAGCAATCAGCAAAAGCAGAACAAGCACAGTTGAGCGATCGCTACGTCCAAAATTTACGTAGTGATATCGAGAAATTACAGCAGAGATATCGCACCCAGCCATTGCTGAGTCAAGCAACACCAGCAGAACAACCTGCTGCTAAGACGAGTGGCGATCGCTTGTTGCGGAAGCTACGTCAGATTGCATCTATCGAACTTAAAACAGAGCGAAACTTCAATTCCAAACAAGCAAGCAAGACTTTACAAGTAGAAGCACCAAAACAGCCGCAGCGTTCAGTGCAACCAACTGAAGATGAAAGTGATGATAGCTTGGCAACAGCACCGATTGGTAGAGATGCAACAGATTCGCTCCAATCAATTCAGCAACGAAACGTATCGCCAGCATTACCACCTTTAGATTCAGCAGATACCTATTTACCCAAACCGATAATTTCCAAAAAGGGCTTCATGTGGCCTGCTAGAGGGAAACTTTCTTCCGGGTATGGCTATCGTTGGGGGAGGATGCATCGGGGAATTGACATTGCTGCTCCGGTGGGGACACCTATTTTTGCGGCTGCGGCTGGAGTCGTCATCAAGTCAGGCTGGAACTCTGGCGGCTACGGCAATATGGTTGATATTCAACACACAGATGGTACGGTCACTCGCTATGCCCACAACAAGCGATTGCTCGTTCATAAAGGTCAAACAGTATACCAAGGGCAGCAGATTTCCGAGATGGGTAATACTGGTTTCAGTACTGGTCCCCACCTACACTTTGAAATTCATCCACTAGGTAAAAAAGCAGTTAATCCAATGGCTTTTTTACCCCGATGAAGTCAGTTATCAGTTATCAGTTATCAGCAGAAAGGAGTTAGGAGTCAGGAGCCAGGAGTTGAAATTAACTGGTCACTGGTCACTGGTCACTGATAACTGTCCCTAGCCCCCTTTATACCTTCCTAATTCTTTGCCAGATGGTGAAGCTTAGAAGTGCGACAATGCTGAGCATAGTCATCAGGATAGTGAGAGGGGTCATACCTTGGAGTTTCATTGCTAAACAATTCCCGACTGCGGTGAAAGACCATAATGCGATCGCCGTAGCTCGTTGCGATAAGCCAGTAGCCAACAAGCGGTGATGTAGATGGTCTTTACCAGGAGTACTAAGAGGATTTTTCCCCGCCATCAACCGCAGGACAAACACCTGAGTTGTGTCAATGACTGGTAGCAGCAGAAATAGGATTGTTGGTACTAAAGCAAATACAGTATTAACTTTTAAGCTACCTAAAATTGCGGTAGCCGCTAGCACGTAGCCAAAAAAATAAGCTCCAGCGTCTCCCATGATGATCCGGGAAGGATGAAAGTTATGACGCAGAAATCCCAGTGCTGAGCCTCCCAATGCTGCTAAGAGTAAAGTTGCTGCGGCTCGAGTGGCAAATTGTGCCGAGACCGCTAGTAGGCTCATAGAAGTGATAAAGCTGACTCCTCCTACTAAACCGTCAATTCCATCCATCAAGTTAATTGCATTCGTAATTCCAACTACCCACAGTACGGTAATCAGAGTCGAAAGTAACGGATCGATTGGTGGAAATATTCTAGCTTCGATGCGGATATCGCTAGCAATGAGCAAAAAAGCTGTCAGAATTTGTACGGACAAGCGTACCCAAGGTGGCAAGCCAAATTGGTCATCGATGAATCCTACTAAAACTAAAATCGAGCCTCCTAACAAGATTGTTAGTACCTCAGCTAGCACTCCTTCAATAACTATGGGGCGCAAAAGCGTTGCCAATACTAAAGCAGCTAACACTCCAGTATAAATTACCAAACCACCAGCATTAGGCAAAGGTTCGCGGTTGAGCCGTCGTTCGTTAGGCTGGTCTGCCCAACCTACTTTTAAAGCGAACGATCGCACTTCTGGCATTAATTGCCAAGTGACTATCCATGCCAACACAAAGGTAAACATGACTGATAGCCAACCATAACCATATGGGCTGGCGATCCCGATAGATTGGAGGAAGCCGTAGATGTTCATCTTTTTTAATCCAATCCTTAATCATAAGGATGAATACGAGCAGCAACAGTATAGTTCAGACTTGCTAAAAAGCTACATCTGTGTTTATGCTCATGCCAATTTAACAGATAGAGAAATTTCGGTGTCCTCTCAATTTAAATCGAGATTGGATCGAATTCGATTCTAGCTTCAGAATTTTGTCAGAAAGTGCAATGGTGCGATCGCTATGTTAGTATAGTTAAGCGTCAAAAATCTGGCTCAGTAGCTCAGTTGGTTAGAGCAGGGGACTCATAAGCCCAAGGTCGGCAGTTCAAATCTGCCTTGAGCCATCGGAAATTCAAGCCTTGCAAGCCCTTGTACGCCATTCTTAGGCGGAAAAGTTGGGGTATTTTTAGAGTAGTTTCGAGCAATTATTGGGGTAAGATTGGGGTAAAGCTAGGTTAGACTATAGGCGCTTACCCCAAAAGATTATCCAGCTTAACCTAATGCAATTAGAAAGCAGGCAGCATAAAGCTTCTAAGGGTTCAGTACAGATTAAAGTATCCAATGGTCGATTGCAGCTAGCGTTCACTCACGCTGGCAAGCGGCACTATCTCTCGCTTGGGCTATCGGACAATAAACTAAATCGAAAAGCAGCAGAGGCTAAGGCTAAGATCATTGAGTCTGATATTACTTATGAGCGGTTTGACCATACCCTAGCCAAATACAAGTCCCAGTCAGTACTCAGCGCTGTTACCCCAATTACCCCAATTGTTACCCCAAAAATTGCTTTTGCCGAGCTGTGGGAAAAGTATACGCAGTATAAGTCCTCTCAAGTTGCTGCTAGCACGCTAGTAAGGGATTACGGCAAGATTGCCAAGCGGCTACAAGCTCTCCCTAAAAATGTTGAAGATGCTGTAGGAGTCAGAGACTGGCTACTTGGCAAATACAGCAGTGAAGTGGCACGTCGCACTTTAATTCAAATGAATGCCTGTTGCAACTGGGCAGTCAAATCAGGTTTAGTCTCAGAAAATCCTTTCAACGGTATGGCTAGCGATATTAAGAAAACAGTAAGGGATACGAGTAGAGAACCATTTAGTCGGGAAGAAAGGGATGCAATTATTGCAGCATTTGAGAATAATAGCTTCTGTTCAAAATTTGCTCCCATACCCCACTCTTACTACGCCCCCTATGTAAAGTTTCTTTTCATCACTGGTTGTCGTCCTGAAGAAGCGATCGCACTCCAATGGAAACATATTTCAGCAGATTGTCAAAGGATTCAATTCAAAGAAGCCATACCCAGCGATACTGGTATTCGCGGACAAACCAAAACCGGAAAGACAAGAACTTTCCCCTGCAACTCTAAGCTTCAAGAATTTCTTGGGAGCATTAAACCTGAAAGCCCGTTACCTAATGATTTAGTTTTCCCAGGTTCACGCGGACAAGTTATTGACTCTCATAACTTCTTGAATCGGGTCTGGAAGCCTGTAGTAGAAGGTTTGGTAAAGACAGGCAAGGTTGAAAAGTATCTGCCTCAGTACAACATCCGCCATACATTTATCACTCTAGCCGTAGAAAATGGTCTAGATGCAAAGGATGTAGCGCGATTAGTGGGCAACTCACCTGAAATCATCTACCGTCACTATGCAGGCATAAAACGGGAGTTGTCCGTGCCTGAGTTCTAATAACGTTTGTACAGTAACTAATTGTTTGCCCTCTGAATAGATTCGTGACATCTGACTAAGGAAACAGTAGCAGAAATACGTCAAAGGGCGTTAAATGTACTGCAATGCTGTAAGGAGATGTTGATAATTGATGAAGCAGATCGACTGAAACCGAAAGCCTTTGCGGAAGCGAGGGATATTTTTGATCGAAAAGGTATTGCGGTGGTTTTAGTGGGAGCCGCTCGCTTAGATGCAGCGAGCGAGTCGGCAGGTTTACAACCTTTTCCGTGCTCGACATCGGTTTGGCAAGTTAGCAGGGGATGAGTTTAGTCAAACAATAGATATTTAGGAGCGTTAGGTGTTGAAGTTACCTTGTGTGGGGCGTGTTATGGGGAAATGCTCTGTCATAAGATCGAGTGGCAGTTGAAGAAAACCGAGTTTTGTAGCAATTATGGGTTCACTTTGCTGTCGGAATGTCCTACTTGTGGGTCGAGATTTGCGTTTCCGGCGTTGTGGAATGAAGCGTGGTGTAAGCGGTGTTTTTTGCCGTTTGGGAAAATGGTACAGAATCAAAAATTAGCCCAAAAGTCATAGCTTAGGGTTTTGACGAGTTTGATAGCCTTGATTTGGATGAGTTGGTTTATCTGGATATTTCAACTCTAATGCTCCTTCTTTAACCATTTTGGTTAGATAACTTGTTCTTAGGGTATGTGGGGAACGATTTAAGATATTTGCTAGTTGTTGTTGAGTTAAATATCGATCTTGGCAAAGTTCCAGAATTGTTTGCTCCATAAGCTCTTGGGATACTTTTCCTTTTTCTCTAACAGGGGTTGCGATCGCAATTAATTTTCCCCAAGGATCGGAGCTTGGTTGCAAATGATCGGAGCTTGGTTGCAAATGATCGGAGCTTGGTTGCAAATGATCGGAGCTTGGTTGATCTGATTGAGGAAGTAAGGAGAATAAATCGGTTTGAGTGTCATTGGGTAAGGTGTAATATGTACCTCTACCATGTCCTGATTTTTCTAGCCAACCATTATCTACTAGGTTTTTGAGACAATCACCAATATCTCTAGGGTGTTTTTGGCTATAGCATTGGATATCGCTATTACTGATTTGTCCTAGACGATGAGCTAAGACTAAAATGATTCGATCTAATTGTGATAAGTTGCAATAGTTATCCCCAACAACTTCTCGTAGCTCTTTCTCAACGTCTTTAGGAATTAAGCTGATCATTGGTAGAGCAACTGTTGTCATATCTAAATCTAAATTTTCCAAAACTCTTGGATATATCCATTGTTGTTCTTTCCATGCTCGTAAGATTTTAGGAAACCCCGAACCTGCTTTGTCTCCTAAACCAACCATCTGAAACATTTTTTGTAAATTGGGATTTCGTGGATCGCTAACTCCACCTTCATAAACTTTATCAATAGGTATTCTTAGACGACCTGGATTAGAAAATAAGAAACTATCTTTAGATTTAATAATAGTCAAGGGTTTTGTAGAAGAGTGATCTGCATGAATTAAAGTATTAGATAATGCCTCTCTTAAAGCTTCATGTACATGAGTTTCTCCTTGCCGTACTGAATTTTTATCTAATTTAAAAGGAACGTCAATATCACTTACTAAACGTCCATAAACACGATAATAAAAGTTAAATAAGTTAGCTTCCCATTCACCATCGAGAGTTACACGATATGTCCAACGTTCTTCAAGATCGGAGGAACGTTTTTCTTGATAATCAAGGTGATAATGAGGACAAGCATCTAAAATACTGCGTTCTCGACCAAACATTAGTAAACCTGCAAGGGTTAATCCTTCTTTATGTGTATTGCGGTCGCTTTTCCAACCTCCTAGTTTATAGGTAATTCTCGATCGTCTAATGCTAAGAAAGGGTGATCTGGTTTTCTCGATCGAAAGCGTTGACGAAAGGCTTTCATTGTCTCTAGATCGAGATCGTTAAGATCAAAATTGTCTAATACTCGGTAGTCTTGAGGTTCGCTACTCGCATCTCGTAGCATTTGACGTACTTCATCTTCACGACAAAGATAGTCGCCATCGTAGTTACGTTTATATGTCCCTATCATAGGATTGTTATTGATATAAACGGGACGTTGAGTTCGGCTTGCTTGAGAAACCTTAATAATAATTACGTCTTTCTCATCAATGTGAGCGATCGTAAAGTCTGATTCATTACAAATGGGAAAACTTAGCTTTTGAGGATTGTTGTGATTATTCCAAAAGTCTTTTTTCTGCAAAATTGAGTTATTGACTCCGGTGATAAAAAAACTACCTCTTTTCTCTGTTACTCCCAAAATAATATATCCGCCCTTAGTATTGGCAAAAGCAGATATCGTTTTCCAAATATCTTTAGGTAAATTATCTTCGGACGTTTTAAATTCAAGATCGTAGTCTTCAATAAAATCGAGTTTTTCGAGAAGGATTTCTAGTTCCATAGTTGAGTATATAAATAATCGGGCGATCGCTGGCTAACAAAAAGTTCTAGGATTTAGAATTAAGTGGTTTTGCACCAAGCATAACTGGAGATTCGCTTGCTCACGATCGCTCGTGATGGGTGCAAAGCAGCGAAGACAAATATCTATTCAGCTCTAGTGCCATTAGGGATAGGAGATTCTGGTACTGTTAATACTGGGGAAATACGATCAGCATAACCTAGATCTAACAACATCCCCTCTGATATTTGCTCCATAATGGGTTTAGGTTCAAGATTGACATCAAAAAATGATTGTTTGCTGATAATTTCTTGGGGATTAGCTCGCTCTGGTTTCTATTCAGCAATCATAGTTTTCTAGCAATAATCGCCAAAATTTACAGTCAGTTTAACCAGCTTGCGTGAACCTGGAGCGTCCTCTGCCGAAAGCTGCTTTGGAAGATGCCAATCTACATTTAAAGTTTTAACTAAGTTTTACAATAAAGAAGCTAAGATTTCTAACTTGGTTTGCCAATCCTCATCATGTCGTAGGGTTAAGACATAGTAGCCAGATACATATCTGAGATTATCGCGCTCAATTTTGTCTTGTTGCTGTTGTTCTGGGCGATCGTGAGCCGAGCCATCGCAGAAAATAGCAACCTTGGCATTCCTGTAGATAAAGTCTGGTTTAGAGTTAGCTTCAGGAATTAACTCTTGAGCAGTATCCGGTAGTTTTAACCCCCGTCGATCGATCTCTGCTAAGACAATTCGCTCAAAATTAGAGTTGGGATCTGTCTGCTGTAATAATTGCTGGTACTGAGCTTCACGAGAACCATTTGCGGCTTGACGAGTGATGGTACTGCTACCAAGCCGATCCAACCAAGGGCGAATTAGGTAGCGATCTAACAATGGATGATCGAACTGATTGCGGTAGGATAACAGGCATTGATAACAAGCTTTCGTACAGCTTTGCTTCTCTTGTAAGAAGTGACAAATATCTAACGCAGCATTTGCAAGCCGCTTGAAAGCATCAGGGTCTTCGAGTATTTGGGAAAGAACGCCTGCTCCTCCTTGGGCGGCTTCCCAAAAAAGTAAGTGTTGCCCTTGACCCAAGCGCTCGGAGGCTAGTTCGTCCGCTTCGAGTTTATATACTGCTTGGATGGCTCGTTCTAGAGCAAACTGGAGAGTGGCGAGAAATGCCTCAGAATTCCCAGTAGGAATGTTAACTGGTTCGACTACGAGGATATTAGAAGTATCATCTACCATCAGGTTGACTTCTGTTTGTAGATTCTCTTGGGATGTTTCATTCGTAGAGCGATCGCCCTACACTCCTGTTGCTGCATCTAACTTAAATCCGCGCTCGGTACGATCGCGTCTCAAGCCCCGATCGATCCGCCGCAATTTTGCCGTTTCACCATAGATTAACTGCAATAGCTGCGTTCCATCCGCTGCTATGACTGTTGCTATCTCTTGCTTTTGCGGCGCATAGCGAAAATGTGTCGTGACGTTGTAACCGTACTTGAGCCGTTCTTCCTCGTCACAAGTAATCCGTTCCCGCCTGCGGGTTATCATCGTCTCTACTTCTAGCACGCGATTGAGTTTGCCAGGGTTGCCATCGCGATCGGCGACAATCTTTGCACCGCAGTTTTCACAAGTGTCGCGTAGGGAATCATCTCCCTCATGGAAGTAGCCGCAGCTAGGACAAACGCTGACGCGGACGTATTTACCCTCGATTCCACCCACGGGAACTCGCATTTTGGCAATTTGAAATTTCGACCCTTCGTAGTAAACGACATTACTAGGAGCAAATTCGCGAATTGCTACCACGCGGGGACGAGAGACAAATCTACCTGCATCGCCAGCAGGGATGTAAGCGCGGACTGAGAGACGGGGAAAGTTATATCCTGGTAGAAAGCCTTCGGCAGCAAAGTAACGGTAAGGGTAAAACTCTAACTGAGTTTTACTTTGATTCGGGCTGACTTGCCCCACCAGCAGATCGATTTGCCTTTGGGCTTCTCGCTCTTGCGTTTGGGCTAGCTTGCGTTCCTCTTGAGTCACGCCACCTTTGGTAGAACGATCTACAGTTTGTCGAGCTGCTTGCAATTGAAATACGGCATCACCATAGAGTTTGCGCCAGCGATCGCAGGCTCGGTCAAACCCAAGTAAAGCATTTTCGAGTGTTTCAAAATTGCTTCATATCAATTAGGCTTGGGTGAATACGAAGTCCGCTCTTGGCATGGTTGGCTACGCCACATGACGTTGGTATTAGCGGCTCAAGCATTTCTGGTTGTGTTGCGTCATCAGACAGAACCCTTGGTCAATGCCCACAACAACTGGACGATGCCTTCCAACAGCAACAGTCTCGCCCAGTTCAATGCCACGCGAGATTCTCATTCCCTTGAGTCTACCACAGATGCGCCGATGGCTCTACAGATGACTCTTTCCTATAGCTTGGCGGCTTGAGCATATTCTACATTGGTCATTTTGGCGACGCGCCCCAGAACGCGACTGCGCGTTACTGGCATGATCTTTTGCGTGACATTCTTCTTGTTTTACTTACATAACTTAATAAAACTCACCTGCATAATTTTCTTCTATAAAGCTGATAAGTATATAGCGGAGGAAACACGCTATGTCTAGGAGGTGAGACAACAAGCAGTGCGGTAGTGATTTCAGAGGATTTTTCCTCGAAAATAAACATACCCCTGCTGGAGAGACAAATAAAAAATACTGTTATGGAAGAATTTGAGGTGAGTCTGCGTCAATTGGTCGTAGAAACTTGTCAGCAGAAGATCGGTAGTCTCGATCGCCAGCGAGGTTTAACGAGAATTGTCCGCTCGATTGCCAAGTCTGGCAAGCTGTGGAAAGAAAATACTCCCGATTACGAGGATGCCTTACAACAAACCTGGCTGTATTTCTGCCGTAACCTGTGTGAAGCTACGACAGGCGATCGCTACGATCCCAGTCGTAGTAGTATCACGACTTGGTTAAATGCATATTTGCGGCGACGGCTGCAAGACCTATACCTGCAAAGAAAGACTACCAATAACTCGACAACTAGACAAGTCTATTCTGTTGACGAGCTGGGGAAAGACGCGATTGAAGCCTTGGAAGCTCCGCCCGATGTCCCACCAATTTTGGAAACGACACGAAAGTGGATTCAAACCGATCCTGATGGCGACCTCCGCCGTACTTATATTCAAGGTTATCCAAAGGTGAATTGCCAAGTTTTATTGTTACAAAGGCTGCCACCAGAGACAAGCTGGGAAGATTTAGCAGCGCAATACAAGCTGTCCGTTTCGACACTGAGTAGTTTCTATCGGCGACAATGCCTACCACGATTGCGTAAATTCGGCGAATCGCAAGGGTATTTAGAGGATACCTATCATGAATTATCAAGCACGAGAAAACGATCGCTCCCTTCCGTTACCAATTACTCAAGCCGCGAATAGCATTGCTTGGCAGTTTAGCCAGCAGCAGCCAACGTCACAAAAAGCAGAGCAAGTGCGACTGAATACCTTGGCTGTGTGTGCCGTCCGCGATTATTTGGAAATGATGGGCGTTCCGGTGAATTGGAACGAGTGCGATAGTTGGAATCCTTTTATGCGTGCGTGTGTGGATGCAGCAGACTTGGAGGTATTGGGTTTGGGTCGCCTGGAATGTCGGGCGATCGCCACTGATGCTTCTACCTGTTACGTGCCACCGGAGGTTTGGGAAGATCGGATCGGTTATGTTGTCGTGCGTTTGGATGAAGTAGAAAAACAGGTCTGTATCCTGGGTTTTGTCCAGCAAGTTACCCAAGAACAGTTGACCGTTAACCAGTTGCGATCGCCGGAAGATCTATTGTCCCACTTGCAAGACTTAAGCGCGATAACTTCGTTAAGCTTCGCTAACGCGAATCCTCCCACGAGTACGGTTAACTTGAGACAGTGGTTCCAAAATACGTTTGAACCAGGTTGGCAAACTGTCGTCTCGCTATTAAATCCAACCGAACACAATTTAACCTTTAGCTTTCGTAAAACAGAAGAACTGAATACAAACGAAGTGGATCGCCCTGAAAATTTTGTCAGACGGGCAAAGTTAATTGACTTAGGGATGCAGCTAGCTGGTCATGCAGTCGCTTTGGTCATGGAACTGCGTCCTGCATCAGAGCAGAAAACCGATCTGATCGTACAAGTGCATCCGACGGGGAGAGAGACATTTTTACCGCCGTCGCTACAGCTAATCGTTTTGGATGAATCTGGTTCAGTTTTCTTGGAAGCTAAAGCCAGACGCGCCGATAATTATATTCAGTTGCAATTTAGCGGTACTACCGGAGAAAGATTTAGCGTTAAAGTAGCTCTGGGGGATGTTGGCATCACCGAACACTTTATCATTTGAGTTACGACTTACAACTTAAAATGACGTGCCTACAGGTGATAGATCGTGGGTAAGTTAGTTGTCTTGAAGTTTGGCGAAGGTAGCTTTGAGCAGGGATTTCCTGTCACGCTGCAAATTGGCGAGGATGGCGATCGCCCCGCTGTAGAACTTGCTGGCAGATTACCACCCCAGCCGGAAATTCCGCAACTCTACAGAAAATGGCAATCAGCTTACTACAGTTTGGGTTTGCGATCGCGTCTGGAAGCCGCTGCCGTCCAAATTACGAATGTTTGTGTTTTAGAAGACTGTTATAATGCCGCAGAATCCCTCAGCCGCAGTCTAAACAATTGGCTTTCCTCTCCATCATTTCTTGCTTTAAGGGATAAGTTTTTAGAAAAATTAATGCCTGCGGATGCAATTCGAGTTATTTTGCAAACTGAAGATTTACTATTACAGCGGCTACCCTGGCATCGCTGCGATCTATTTGCTCGCTATCCTCAAGCAGAAATTGCCCTGAGTACCCCTGCTTACGAAGAAATTGCGCTGAAAACGACATCCTCTCGCACTCAAATCAGAATTTTAGCGATTTTAGGTAGTAGTGCCGGAATTGACATTCAAGCAGACCGTAACTTGCTCGAAACCTTGCCAGGAGCAGATGTCAAGTTTTTGGTTGAGCCGTCACGTCAAGAGTTAGACCGTCAGTTATGGTCTACCCAAGGATGGGATATTTTATTTTTTGCCGGACATAGTGCCAGTCAAACAACTGCCTCACAGAATGAAGTTACAGGCAGAATTTATTTAAATCAAACGGAAAGTTTAACTATTGCCGATCTCAAACACGCTTTACAAACTGCGGTAGAAAATGGTTTGAGCGTAGCCATTTTTAACTCTTGCGATGGCTTGGGTTTGGCGCGGGACTTGGCAAGTTTGCACATTCCCCAAGTAGTATTCATGCGCGAACCCGTACCGGATCGCGTGGCGCAAGAATTTTTGAAGAGTTTTCTCCAGGCTTTTGCCGGGGGAAAGTCTCTCTATTTGTCGGTACGAGAGGCAAGGGAAAGACTCCAGGGATGGGAAAGTGAATATCCTGCTGCTAGCTGGCTACCAGTCATTTATCAAAATCTTGCCGAAATTCCTCCAACTTGGCAACAGTGGATGCAACGTCTACGTCCACCACGACAACGGCTTTCTCTGCGGCGCGTCTTCTTCACCAGCACCATTGTCACGGCGGCGGTGGTAGGAATGAGGTTATTAGGATTATTCCAACCTATAGAATTGCAGGCTTTTGACCAATTAATGCGGCTGCGTCCTATAGAAAAAGCCGATCCGCGTCTGTTACTTGTGACGGTGACAGAGGAAGATTTGCAGCTGCCAGAACAGAAACAGAGAAAAGGCTCTCTGTCAGATTTGGCATTGGAAAAACTGTTGCAAAAACTCGAACAATTTCACCCACAAGTTATCGGTTTGGATATCTACCGCGATTTTCCGGTAGAGAAATTACCAAGTCTGAAGTCAAGGCTCCAAAAAAGCGATCGCCTTTTTGCTATCTGTAAAGTCAGCGATCCAGAATTCGATCCGCGTGGCGTTCAACCCCCGCCAGAAGTCGCGCCAGAACGGATAGGTTTTAGCGATGTCATTGCCGATCCAGATGACAACATCGTGCGCCGCCATTTGCTCAATTTCGATCCGCCACTCACATCCCGTTGTAGTGCTAATACCGCGCTCAGTTTTCAACTCGCTCATCAATATTTGGCAGCGAAAGGAATTGAAACTCGATTCACGCCCAATGGTAACTTACAACTCGGTAATGTCGTTTTTCCGCGTTTGCAACCTTTCCATACGGGCGGTTATCAAAGAATCGATCCTAAAGGCTATCAACTGTTACTCAATTACCGTCCCTTTGACTCTGTAGACGATATTGCCGTCGCAGTGACGCTAGGAGATATACTGAGCGATCGCATTCCGCCCAATCTTGCCCGTACCCTCAAAGACAGGATTGTACTGATCGGTCTAGCGGCTCCTAGTACTGGTGATGCGTGGTCTACTCCCTACAGCATCGGCAGACAGGGACTGCAAAAACAAATTCCAGGTATTTATTTGCAAGCTCAGATGGTGAGTCAACTCCTCAGTGCTGTTTTGGACGGACGGACACCACTGTGGGTTTTGCCTCTCTGGGGTGAGATTGTTTGGATTTGGGCTTGGTCGTTGGTGGGAGGAGTTGTTGTTTGGTGCTGGCGTTCTCCCGCGCGATTGGGATTGAGTGTTTGCTTGACAATTGCAGCTCTATATGGCTCGAGTTGGATATTACTACTTCAAGGTGGCTGGCTGCCTTTAGTCCCTGCGGCTTTGGCTTTAGTCGTGACGGGAGGCAGAATTGCGGTCGTCAAGCGTTCTTTGCCCGATAGCAGCAATCTACTGCTGAAACCTACACTAAAGATAGATTGAGGTGAGATAATGCACAAGCTTGCAGCCACAGCAGCGATCGCCTTCACAATGCTCGTACCCACAGCAGCGATCGCCACCCACAATAACAGTCAAAATCACACTCACCAGCAAGTCAGCACTCAACCCCGTTACACGCCACCACCCTTTCCTACCTCCGGCACTCCCACCGGACGAACTAGAGGCGCAGCCGGACGAGGAGGAGACTGCGGCTTCAAGCTGCCGCTAACGGCGCTAGCACCTGCCGTAGAAAAGACTGTAGGCACGGGTAAAGCAACGTATGTTTGGGGACAGACGATCGCCGAGTATCCTACTTTCTGGTTTTACATTCCTGCTGCCAACCCTTCACTCCGTTCTGTAGAATTCGTCCTACAAGACGATCGCGATAACGATGTCTATCGTTCTGCTGTCGAACTGCCAGCTAAACCAGGCATCATCGGCGTGCGTTTACCATCTACCCAACCGCCACTTAAGCTCAATCAGAACTATCACTGGTTTTTGAAAACAGAAATAGCAGCCAGTTGCGATCGCCAAGATTCTACTATTGCGATCAAAGATTCCGTCGAAGGATGGGTACAGCGCGTATCGCCAACCGCCACGATGCGATCGAAACTCAAGACAGCCACACCCGAACAACGACTCGATCTCTACGCTCAACAAGGCTTATGGTACGACGCGATCGCCACCATAGCCGAACAGCGCTTACAGCAGCCAGAAAATGCCGCTCTCAAGGCAAATTGGAACGGGCTTTTACAATCTGCCAATTTGAGCGATATGTCATCTCAGCCACTTTTGCCATGACAACTGAAATGGGACAAGAAATTTTTCAGGTCGATGCTTTTACAAATAAACCTTTTGCAGGTAATCCCGCTGCTGTATGCGTTCTGCCGCGATCGAGAGATGACGGTTGGATGCAAAATATTGCCAAGGAGATGAATTTATCAGAGACGGCTTTCTTACTCCGGCAAGACGATGGTAGCTACAATCTGCGGTGGTTTACTCCTGCTACAGAAGTTCCTCTGTGCGGTCATGCTACCCTAGCTAGCGCTCATGTGCTGTGGGAACAGGGTTATTTGCAGCCAGAGGAAACAGCTCGATTTCACACTCTCAGTGGCTTGCTGACGGCAAAACGGATAGGAGAATGGATCGAATTAGACTTCCCAATGCAAGTTCCTGCTGCATCGGAAATACCTGCCGATTTGATCAAAGCTTTGGGAACCAAACCCAAGTATGTAGGTGAGACGAATAGAAATTATTTGGTGGAATTAGATTCGGAGGAGATTGTCAGAAATCTTCAGCCAGATTTTAGTTTACTGAAAACTTTGCCCGTACAAGGCGTAATCGTCACCAGCCAAGGGACAAACTCAGAGTATGATTTTGTCTCTCGCTACTTTGCGCCTAATGTCGGAATTGACGAAGATCCGGTGACGGGTTCGGCGCATTGTTGCCTTGCACCCTACTGGCGCGATCGCTTGGGGAAAGATAATTTTCTCGCCTATCAAGCTTCTGCTAGAGGTGGGGTAATTAAAGTTAGCTGTCAAGGCGATCGGGTTTTATTGGGAGGACAAGCTGTTTTAGTTTTACGGGGTGAATTGGTTGATGGTTGAGAATGGTAATTTGTGAAGCTAGCGATCGACTAGGAAACTTCTAAAAATGCCAGTTCAAACTCTTTACCCTGTCGTACCTCACAATATGGTTGGTGACATTCGGGACATTCGTAGAGTAAATCGGTGGGATGAAATTCAGTAGTGCAATTGGGGCAATAACAGACGACTGGTACGGACTCCACCTGAAATCTGGCATCTTCAGCTATTGTCTCCTTTTTCACCACATCAAACGCCAGTTGTAAGGATTCTGGTACTACCCCAGATGCCTCACCGACTCGCATTTGCAGCAGGCGAATATGGCTTGCACCTTCATGTTTTGCACGTTCTACAGCAGTTGCGAGAACGTTTTGCATCATTCCAACTTCATGCATAGTTCTACCTTGCCTAATTTAATCAAATGGTAAATTTGTTCCAGCGCTACCTGAATACCTCGTTCAGCACTGGGTGAAAGGCGATCGCCTAATTCAAAGTTCGTTCCCGGTATCGTTACCCACCAAGCATTCGGAACCCGATTGTAAAGCGCTTGCGTCAGGGCTAATAGCGATCGCGGATCGCCTGTATGTCCGCCGATCACAGTGGAATTGGTAGGTGCGATCGCTTGTAGTCGCACGTCTTCGCAGACACTTGCAAAACAGGCATCGATAAAAATTGCTAGGTCGGCTGTTGCCAAAAATGTAGCTAGTTCGGGTGTGAGTTGATGAACGCACAGCGATGTTACATCAGGTAATTCCTTCGAGGCGATCGCATTAGCTACTTTTTGCCCCACAGCATCATCACTACGTAAGTCATTACCATAGCCAATTACCAAAATAGTTTTTGAATTCTCGCCCATCAGATTGTCGATTTGATTTTAGTTTTATCTTCTCCCTGTAGAGACGTTACATGTAACGTCTCTACAGCTCTAATCCCGCCAAACTTCATTAACAACACTTCCATCTGTTCCTACTAATTGAACGTGCAATGGCATTTGTCCGGCTGCATGAGTCGAACAACTTAAGCAAGGATCGAAAGCCCGAATTCCAGCTTCAACACGATTCAACATTCCTTCAGGAATTTCTGCACCATGAATAAAATGTCGGGCAATTTGAGCCACCGTGCGGTTCATTGCGAGATTATTTTGCCCCGTCGCAATAATCAAATTTATCTTCTGCATTAAGCCGTTTTCATCAACTTTGTAGTGATGAAATAAAGTCCCGCGTGGTGCTTCACTACAACCAACTCCTTCTAATTGGTTAATTCCAGCTTCGGCACGGATTTTAGTAGATAACACCTGTGGATCGTCAAGCAACAATTCAATTTGCTCGATTGATGCCAAAATTTCAATCAGTCGGGCGTAGTGGTAAAAAAAGGATGAGAGTACAGTACCACCACCGCGATCGCGAAATTCGCTTAATTCTCGATCTGCGATCGCAGTGCCAATATGAGTACAAATATTTAATCGTGCTAAAGGTCCAACTCGATAAATGCCACTATCTAAACGACAGCGATCTTTTTGGTCGGGATACCCTAAAGGACGATAATAGGGGAACTTGAGATAAGTATAAGATTCAACTGCTTCACCAATAAATTCTTGAAAGCGAGTCGGATCGAGTTTGTCTGCAATAATGTTGCCAGCGCTATCGACAAACCGAATATATCCGTCGTAGTTTTCCCACAAACCATCAGATGTGACCAAACCCATAAATAAACTGGGAAAATTACCAAAAGTTTGAGCTTCCCTTTCATAGTCCTGAAGCAAGCGCTTAAACTTGTCTAGCGCATCTAATATTGTGGTTTTAGCTTCTGGAATGCGGCTTTGAATCTGCGTGCGTCCTGCTTGAGATAATGGTTCCCTCACGCCACCTGGAATTGCCCACGATGGATGAATCTTGCGCCCCCCTAATATTTCAATAATTTCTTGTCCGAATTGCCGCAGTCGAATTCCACCTCTGGCTAATTCTGGTTGAGCGGCAATTAACCCAAAAATGTTGCGCTTTTGAGGATCGCTATCCATGCCTAATAGTAAATCTGGGGCGCTGAGATGGAAAAAACTCAAAGCATGGGATTGGATAATTTGCCCTAAATTCATCAACCGACGCAATTTAGTAGCAGCAGCGGGAATAGTGACAGAAAGAATGCGATCGCCTGCTTTAGCAGAAGCTAGCAAGTGACTCACTGGGCAAATTCCACAAATCCGCGCCGTAATTCCTGGCATTTCCCACAAAGGACGACCTTCACAGAATTTCTCAAAGCCGCGAAATTCTGTGACGTGGAACCGAGCATCGGTCACTTGTCCGGCATCATCTAAGTAGATGGTAATTTTAGCGTGACCTTCAAGGCGCGTGACTGGATCGATAACAATTCGCTGGGACATAGAATACTGCTCTTTTCGCGATGATTTTTTTGTAGAGACTCGATCCCCCAACCCCTTTAGAAAGGGGGCTTTGAATTTCTCACTTTTTCAGGGAAATTAGGGAGGTAAGGAGGCTACCAGTTCCTCCCTTTTTAAGGGGGGCTAGGGGGATCGAGATCTCAGCTTCTAACCAAACTTGATAAACTCGCGCCCTTCTAACTGCGGTTTTTCTCCACGCAGCAGCGATTCCAGTACGGCTCGAATCCGCGCCGCTGGAGGCGGACAACCAGGTAAGTAAATATCGACAGGTACGACTGTATGTACTGGCGTGACTCGATCTAATAAAGGCGGGACAATACCCGGTTCTTGGGGAATCTGTCCGCGCACATCTGCGGTTTCAATGTAACAGCGTTGCAAAACTGGTTCGGCACTCCCTAATGGATTGCGTAAAGCTGTCACGTTACCAGTTACAGCACAATCACCAAATGAGATCAGGAGTTGCGATCGCTCTCTTACTGTTTTAATCGTTTGCAAGTGATCTTCATTAGCGATCGCTCCTTCTACCAATACCACATCCACCCCTTCTGGATATTCTTTGGTATCCATAAAGGGACTGTAAACTAAATCTGCCCCAGCTGCTAGGTCGATCAGCCATTCATCTAAGTCAAGAAATGACATGTGACAGCCCGAACAGCCACCTAACCAAACTGTTGCTAGTTTTAAACGAGTCATTGTTTACTGACTCCCTTGCTCGTAAAGAACTACGGGGGATCGTTGCCCTACAGTTACGGTTATAAACAAATAACTTGAGGAAGTTATGAGGAAGGAAGCGAGAATTTCCTAGAGAAGATAGAGAATTAATGGCTCAAGCAGGTATTGGCTGCGAACAAAGTAACGCCTAGCTGAGATAAATTCAGCCTATGAAGAGGAAGGCGAAAAGAGACTGCAAATAATTCTACTTTGTAGAGCCGCAAAATTTTACGGCTCCAGAAAATTAACCATCAAACTTAGTATGGTCAATAGAAAATACCATCAAATCTTAATAATGGTTGAGGTTGATTCCGGCTTCTTTTGCCATTGTTGACAAGCCTTTGATGTTGAGGGTTTTGATTGCTTTAGTCGAAAGCTTCAGTCTCACCCAGCGATTACCTTCTTCCCACCAAACCCGTTTCCACTGCAAGTTGGCTTCTTGCACTTTTTTAGTCCGGCGGTGAGAGTGGGAAATGGCATAACCATTGTTTGCCTTTCTGCCTGTGAGCATACATTTACGGGACATAAGGATCTCCAGATCTTCGCGTTTGGGTATCTTGCACAATCTATCATTGTACCCGGAATTTTCCTGGGAGGGTATGATGGCTGTGTTGAGAGCGAATAAGCATGATTCTTTTTTTAGTTGCGCTCCTATCCTTCTACGTTGCTTGGAACTTAGGCGCAAATGATGTTGCTAATGCGATGGGAACCTCTGTCGGGTCTAAAGCTGTGACTTTGCGTCAAGCATTAGTCATTGCAGGGACTCTAGAATTTACAGGTGCGGTGCTGTTTGGACATGAAGTTTCAGAAACTCTAGCAACCAAAATTTTCAATCCTGCCCTATTCATTTCTCAGCCAGAAGTATTGTTAGTAGGCATGATATCAGTTCTACTAGCTGGGGGAGCGTGGTTGCAAATCGCGACATCACAGGGCTTACCCGTGTCCTCTTCTCATGCAATTGTAGGAGCGATCGCGGGTTTTAGTGCTTGCGCGATCGGATGGGAAGCAATAGACTGGGCATCAATCGGTAAAATCACTTTTGCCTGGGTGATTACGCCGATAGTCAGCGGTGCGATCGCCTCTGCATTTTACAGTCAGGTAAGACGCTGGATTTTGACTCAACCCGATCCTCTCAAACAGCTAGACGAGTGGATTCCTTGGTTAAGTGTGGCGTCGATCGGTATTTTTGGTGTTATCGTCCTACCTACTGTCAGTCATCCAATATATACTTTGCTAACTCAACATTGGGGTTTACAACTTCCACCCCGCGATTTACCTTTAGGGCTAGGAGCGATCGCCTCTGTATCTCTAACTTTCTGTGGTTGGAGACAACTAGCAAAGTCAAAAGTTCAAAGTCAAAAGCTTGCCCTCGAACAAAGTGAAGGGTCAAAAGTAGTTCCGACTCCCGACTCCCTTGTAGAAAAACAACTCGCACGCTTCCAATTATTGAGTGCTTGTTTCGTCGCTTTCGCACACGGTTCTAACGATGTCGGGAATGCGATCGCACCTTTAGCAGCAATCACTTATATTATTCGTACTGCTAGTGTCCCTGTAGATGGCATCGCGATTCCGTTATGGATTCTCGTACTTGGCGGTGCTGGTATTGTTGCAGGTTTAGCTGTTTGGGGTAAAAAAGTCATCGCCACCATCGGCGAGGGAATTATTCCCTTACAACCCAGTGGCGGCTTCTGTGCTGAATTAGCTACGGCAACAACAATTTTACTGGCTTCGCGCCTGGGTTTACCCGTTTCTACATCCCATGCTCTAGTTGGTGGTGTCGTGGGAGTTGGTTTAGTCAGAAATTGGAAAACAATTCAGTTCCAAACTGTGCGAGGAATTGCCGCAGCTTGGATTATTACGGTGCCGATAAGTGCAGTTTTGGGTGCTAGCATCTTTGCGATTGCACGTCTAATCTTCCTCTAGTTGAAAGCTTGTCAGCAACTTTGTGCGCGACACAGTGTTTGTGAGCGTAAACCGTGCGATCGCCAATTTGACACTGTTGAATCCAATCCCAACCTAGTCTTACCATCGGACGGTGGCAAATACCGCAGACGTATTTATCAATCGTATCTAGTTCTGCACCAATTAAATATTGTTGTGCTTCAGGAAAAATTCCCGACTCTTTTAAAAATTCACAAATAACGCGATATGGATCTACCCGACACCACCAACTGGCGACATGATACATCTCAAAACCTAGTTTTTCTAGATACTTTTCATTCCCTAAAGTTTTGCTGTGTCCTCCATTCAGAAAATGTTGTTCGCCAGCAACTTCTAAGCCTAATAATCTAACTTGGTTGCTGTTATGACTCGCCACCCACAGTTGGTCTAAAATATATGGAATAGAAGATTGATAGCTAGAACTCGGTACGATAAATTGAGGAGCAATTAGTTTAATTGCTTTATAAAACTTGGCATAGTTATACATAAAATTAGAGAAATTAGCTTTGTTAGACCAAATTCCTAATGCCTTACCATGCATAATTTCATGCATAGCAGAATAAGCTTCATACTGCCCGTAGCAAAACTGTTTAGTAGTTAAAAATTTCTCTGGAACTTGATAGCCTCTCTGTTTGGCAACGCGAAATGCTTGAGAGGAGTTTAATTGCTGAAAATACTTTTCTTTCGATACGGGAATTGTTGTACCGTTAGAACTGATATAATGCCAGCCCGTTCTTAGAGCTTGCATCAGCAAATCGCGATCGCCAATTTCTTGATACAGTTGCTCGACATACTCGTAGCAAGGTTTATTGTGAGTCGGTAAGTCAAAAACAAGTTTAGTTTTCGGCGCACCCAGCATAATATCTGAGTTTTTTAGAGTTAATTTTGTTAGCTTTTCTAATTGTGAAATATAGTCGTGAATTCTAATTGCACTCTTAATTTCTTGCACATCTAGAGACATATAAATATTACTAATAAACCTTACATGTATAAAACCATACTGGAATTCACTGAGGATGTCTAACCATCTCCAGGTATATTTATGAAAACTTTATTCAAATTACAAAAATAGTAAAGACTTAACGTGAAAATACGGAGAATGGAAAGAATGGTAATGGGTAATAGGTAATGGGTAATTGGTTATTACGCTTAACTACTGTAAAAGCGGGTTTGACTACCAGATTGCGCCTGGATTAACAGACATCTGGGAATCAACCCGCCCCTACAACTTTGTCTCTTGATAACTGATAACTGTCAATTGTTAACTGAATACAGTTGCATCACATCTCTAAGTGATAAACGCGACTGCACGCCCAAAGTTAAGGGTGAGGTATGCCCTCGGTTAAGATGGTCGGCAGCAGCACAACCAATCATGGCAGCGTTATCAGTACAGAGCTTTAAAGGCGGAAATAACACGCGCAGATTATGACTGGCTGCTGCTACTTGCAGGTGTTTTCTGAGGCTGCTGTTGGCTGCAACTCCACCACCTACAGCGATAGTTTCTAAGCCATAGTCACGAGCGCAAGCGATCGCCCGTTTAGTTAGCGATCGCGCTACTGTTTCCTGAAAACTTGCCGCTACATCTGCCACTGGTACAGCACCATTCTGCTCTAACTGTCTTACCAATCGCAGTACTGCTGTTTTCAAGCCGCTAAAACTCGAATCATAGGGATGATAACCACCCTGCGATCGAGAAATATTTCCCTCTGGCAAGGAAAAAGCTTGAGCATTACCTGTCTGTGCCAATTTGTCAATGATGGGACCGCCAGGATATCCCAATTGCAAGAGCCGTGCAACTTTATCAAAGGCTTCTCCAGCCGCATCATCGCGGGTTTCACCTAATGTCTCGTACACGCCGCAATCTTTAACGTAGATCGAGCTAGTGTGTCCGCCAGAAACTAACAAGCACAAAAAAGGCGGTTGCAAACTTGGTTCGCTCAAGTAGTTAGCGTAAATATGCCCTTCTAGGTGATGTACGCCCAAAAAAGGCTTTTGATGGATTAATGCTAAAGTTTTTGCTGCCGTGATGCCCACCATCAAAGCACCAACCAAGCCAGGCGCGCAAGTCGCCGCAATCCCATCCAGATCTAGCCAGTTCATTTCAGCTTGCTCTAGAGCTAGGGCGATCGCCTGATTGATAATTTCTAAATGCTGGCGCGAAGCAACCTCTGGTACAACTCCCCCATACTGACTATGTACTAAGATCTGGGAGTTAACAACACTGCTACAAACTTGACGATTCTTAACAATCGCCACCGCAGTTTCATCACAACTTGTTTCTATCGCTAAAACTGTAGCCATTGTCGGAGGGGTGTGGGGTGTGGGGTGTAGGGTGTGGGGTGTGGGGTGTGGGGTGTGGGGTGTAGGGTGTGGGGTGTAGGGTGTGGGGTATGGTGAATTAATTGCGACTTGCGACTTGCGACCTGCGACTTGTCTTGCTCCCTCAGCAACCTTGTCCCCCTTGTCCCCCTTGTCCCCCTTGCCCCCCTTGTCTCCCTGACAACTGGTTACTGATAACTGATAACTGCTCCCTACTCCCTATATTAAGTAGCTTAAACTTTGATTTGCTCTAACTTTACTAGGATCGCGCGCGAGAGTATGATTGCTTCCAAGTGCGTGCAAACATACTGTACAAACTGATTCATTTTGTAAAATAAACTTTTTGTTTTGTAACAAAAGGAAACAATTCCATGCGTCGATTGTTTGCGCTGATCTTAGTTATTGGTGGACTGTGGTTTACATTTGCTCCACCAGCTCAAGCACAGCAAGTTAATTTAGTACGTTGCAGTGACTCTCCTGCATTTGTTCAACGGGCACAAGCAGCCCGCAATACAACTGCCGATCCGCAATCGGGTGAAAAGCGGTTTGAGCGGTACGCTCAAGCAATGTGTGGTCCTGAAGGTCTACCCCACCTGGTTGTTGATGGTCGTCTCGATCGCGCTGGCGATTTTTTAATTCCTAGCATTATGTTTCTCTACATTGCCGGTCAGATCGGCTGGGCGGGGCGTGCCTATCTGCAAGCCACCAAGAAAAAGTATGCTAGTGAAACCGAAATCAAAGAAGTCATCATTGATGTTCCCTTAGCATTTCAGAGCATGGTGTCAGCGTTTGCTTGGCCCCTAGCCGCCGTGAAAGAGTTGCTCTCAGGCGAACTCACTGCTAAAGACGAAGAAATCCCCATTTCTCCGCGCTAATTGAACGTTACTTTGTTTGAAATACTTGGGAGAGCTACAAATGCAACAAAAATATTTTCTGCAATATCTTTCTCTCGCACCAGTTTTGCTATTTGCATGGCTGGCTGAAACAGCTGTGTGGTTAATTGTGTTTAACTACTTCTTCCCCGATCTTCTCTTCCATCCCTTGCCATAAGTAGGGGTGTTTGAGCTAGAGGTGAGGGGATAGATCGGAGAGAATTGCGATCGTTGCTACTCTTTTTTCGTTCTGTTCTCTACCCTCTGGTTCTTAACAGCCTGACGGTCGATCGACCAAGCGGATGATGGCGGTTTGAAACTCGCAAATTACTATCAATTAAGTGCATAGCGCGTTTCATGCTTTAGCAAATCATTACACTGGTCGGGAGACCAAAATTCATGCAAAAACAGAACGAGAACGAACAAAAACACTATCTTCAGAGGTATCTTTCCTTAGCTCCAGTGCTGGCTGTGGTTGCTGTATCTGTGGCTTTCACGACTTGGGCAATTTTTAACTACTTTTTTCCTGACTTACTTTTTCACCCAATGCCGTGAGCTAAAACTAATTAGTTTCTCACATCTAGCTAGAGTCTGAAATTTAAGCATGTAGCGCTACACATAATAAGATCTAGAGATAGCCCAATATTATAAGTCTCAATATTGAGTATTAAAATTGCAATGACAGCATAAGCGATCGCGCGATTGGTAGATTTTACATAAAAAAAATAGTTTTGCACAACGCAAAAAGAAGTAGTTTTGCACAACGCAAAAAGAAATAGTTTTGCGCCACGCAAACAGAGTGAAAACTCGCGTGTTTGCCGCTTGCTATATGGCGGCGATCGCTAAATTAATTTTTTTTAACTTCTCTGTCTAAATTGATATTTGGCTACAATTATTCACCTAAAATGATGCCACGACCTTATTGATATCATACGGAGAATATGGCGCAAGCAATAGATGCATCTAAAAATAGACCCGGCGATCCTAGAAATCAAGAAGTTGTCTTTCCTGCTGGGCGCGATCCTCAGAATAGTAACTTAGAAACACCAGTAAATTCTTCCGGCTTGGTGAAGTGGTTTATTAATAACTTACCCGCCTATCGCCCAGGTATTACCGACATGCGGCGAGGTTTGGAAGTTGGGATGGCACATGGCTATTGGGTACTCGGACCCTTTACTAAGCTAGGTCCGTTACGCGATACAGATGTTGCCAACATTGCTGGATTGATCAGTACTTTAGGTATGGTGGCAATCATGACTGCTACTATGGCTTTGTATTCTGCTAGCAATCCACCTCAACCTGTTGCTACTACTACCACTGGTGGTCAAGTTCCTTCTACTTTCAAATCACCAGAAAGCTGGAACAACTATATTAGTGGCTTCTTGATTGGAGGCGTTGGTGGCGCGGTGTTTGCCTACTTCGTGCTAACAAATATAGCTATCATCAAGAACGTTTTTGGTGGGCTATTTTCATAACGTAGTTTGGTAATAGGTAATAGGTAGTTGCTGTTTGTCAATTACCTGTTACTCATTACCAATTTAATTTGTTAATCTTGCCTAGAATCGGGAAATAAAATAGCTTCTATTTCTTGCAGTGCCGCTTCCCGATTATCGTTGATGACTTTGTAATCGAATTCACCAGCAGCATTAATTTCGGCTTGAGCGCGGCGCAGACGACGAGCGATCGCCTCTTCTGAATCTTGACCGCGACTGCGCAAGCGTTGCTCTAGTTCTTCCATTGAAGGTGGTAAGATAAAAATGCGTAGCACTTCAGGAAAAGAAGCGCGGATTTGTCTTGCTCCTTCTAATTCAATTTCTAAGATGGCAGTTTTTCCCTCGCCGATCTTTTCTGCCACTGGTTGACGAGGAGTCCCGTAGCAGTTACCTGCAAATTCAGCCCATTCTAGTAATTCGCCGCGATCGACCATTTGTCGAAATTCTTCACGGCTCGCGAAGTAATAATGTTTGCCGTGAATTTCTCCAGGGCGAGGGCTGCGCGTCGTGACTGAAATTGACAGGTAAAGCTGGGGGTGACGCTGCAAAAGCAATTGCATGAGCGTACCTTTGCCTACGCCACTAGGACCTGTGAGTACAATCAACCGACCAGCCTTCGAGCCTGGAATTACGGTAGGAGAAATTTGAGTAGGCAAACCTGTCGTCATCCGCGTTCCCAATTTTGTAGTGAAAAAAACGAAATGGTTTATTTCACATACTACTGCTTCTCCAGCTCAATTGTCTCCATGATGGTCGCGACCGATCACAAATCGATTCGCCACTGTTTCCGGTTGGATTGCTGAGAGAATCACATGGCTGGAATCAGTTACGATCACAGCCCGCGTCCGCCGACCGTAGGTCGCATCGATTAGCTGTCCTCGATCCCGTGCGTCAGTAATGATACGCTTGATAGGTGCGGATTCTGGACTGACAATGGCAACGACTCGGTTAGCAGATACAATGTTGCCAAAACCGATGTTGATTAACTGAATGTCCATGATAAATTAACGCAAAAAATGCGGCGCGAGAGGCAAATAAATATCTACTTTTCATGGTATCTATAAAAATTTGGAGTTACAAGGCTAAAATCACCCAAAAACCAGGCTTTTTATTTAGTTCGAGCGCATTTTTATCCAATATCTATCTTTAGATATCCTTCAAAAGACAGAGAAAAGAAAAATTAGTTATTAGTTATCAGTTGTCAGTTATCAGTAATCTGACTTCTGACACCTGTACGGGCGAGTTTACCAATAGTCTTTGACTCTGACCAGTATTTCTGGTGAACCCGCCCCTACAATTTTTGACTTCTGAGTTCATCCCTTACCCCTAGATCCCTCAATTGCAACCAGTTGACTTCACGACACTTACTGCTGCTTGTAGCGAGTTGAGTAAAGATTGGATTCCAGCTCGTTTGGAGCAGGTTTATCAACGCGATCGCTACACGATTTTGCTAGCGCTACGGACACTCGATCGGCGTGGATGGCTAGAAATATCTTGGCATCCTCAAGCAGCCCACATTTGCATCGGTACTCCACCACCACGACAACCAGATACTTTTACTTTTAGCCAACAATTACTGCACCAACTTAATGGTTTAGCTCTCATTTCTTGTCGTCCCGTCGTCCCTTGGGAACGAGTTGTCGATTTACAGTTTGCCCGTCGTCCAGGGGAACCCGTACTTTGGCACGTATACGTGGAAATTATGGGCAAATATAGTAATGTCGTCCTGACAAATACTGCAAACGAGATTACTACAGCCGCACATCAAGTCAGCCCCCAGAAATCGAGCGTGCGTCCAATTCAGACTGGGCAAAGTTACGAATTACCACCCGCACTGACGGGGACAGCTCCAGCTTTAGATGAGCCGTTTTCGCGCTGGCAAGAACGGGTAAGCCTCGTACCGTCGGCTTTAAAACGCTGTTTGCTCAAAAGCTATCGCGGTATCAGTCCTACTTTAATAGAGGCGATCGCGCAAGCAGCTGATTTAGATCCAGAGCAATCAACAGATAGCTTGACAGCAGAAGATTGGCAGCAGCTATTTCATTACTGGCAGGCGTGGCTGCAAACATTAGCAACAGCCCAATTTTCTCCTGGTTGGACGGCAACGGGATACACGGTTTTAAAATGGAATGCGATTCAGCCTGTAGCAAGCGTTCAAGAGTTACTTAACCAATATTATACAAATCAACTCAATAGACAGGAATTCAGCCAACTCCAATATCAGTTAAGTCAAAAAATTCAGAGCTTATTGGCAAAATTACAGCAAAAGATCGATAGCTTTAAAGCACGTTTGCAGCAATCCGATCGCGCCGATAGCTATCGCCAACAGGCAGACTTGTTGATGGCTCACCTCCAAGAATGGCTGCCAGGGATGAAGTCAATTACGCTAGCAGACTTTGAAACGGGAGAACCAATAGCGATCGCCCTCAATCCCGAAAAAAATGCGATTCAGAATGCCCAAGGTTTATACAAGCAAGCGGGTAAACTCAAACGAGCAAGAGGTGCGGTAGAACCGCTACTAGCCGAGGTAGAACAGGAACGCGATTATCTAGAGCAAGTCGAAGCCGCAGTTGCTCAAGTCGATAAGTATCAATCTACAGAAGACTTGGAAGCTCTCAAAGAAATTCGCGAGGAGTTGATCCAACAGAAATATCTCAAAGCACCAGATTACGGACGGCGAAATGCGAATGAAGATTCCAGCGTTAATTTTCATCGCTATTCTACCCCCAGTGGCTTTGAACTACTCGTCGGACGCAACAACCGCCAAAACGACCAATTGACTTTTCGCGTTGCCGGAGATTACGATCTGTGGTTTCATGCTCAAGAAATTCCTGGCAGTCACGTTTTGATGCGGGTTACACCTGGGGCTGAACCAGAGGAAGTAGATTTACAGTTTGCAGCTGACTTTGCTGCCTACTACAGCCGCGCCCGTCAAAGCGATCGCGTACCAGTGATATATACAGAGCCGAAATATGTTTACAAGCCAAAAGGAGCAAAGCCAGGAATTGCCATTTACAAACAAGAGCAGGTGATTTGGGGGCAACCTTTGCAAGCAGAGCAATATCTGCAACAATCGAACTAGTTACACGCACGGATGTTAAGTCTGACGCCCCTCGCAGAAGTAAAAATTTACTCCTCTCCACTCAAGGCATGGCGATCGAACTTAATGATTACTTCAAATTATTGCCTTGCAACATCTACCTTCTGGCTCAGTTAAGTCAAGAATTTGTGAATTTTGTTAAAAAAGTCTGTGTTTCTCGTTACAATATCAGTTGGGAGGAAAAGCTTTTGCCCGCTGTAGCGATGGGAACGCACAGTTTTGGTATTCCTCAATATCGTAGCCGACAACGTAATATAAGTTGACTGGACTAGCTATGGGAAGCTGGTCTTTTTTTTGAAGTCAAAAGTCAAAAGTCAAAAGTCAAAAGTCAAAACTGAGGAGTTAGGAGACAATTCAAGTTGCAACTCGCAAGTCGCAATTAACTCGCCACACCCCACACCCTACATCCTACATCCTGTTTGCTAATGACAAATGACCACCAAAGGCAGAAGAGGGAATAAGGGTGAGATAATGAAATGAAACAATTAGAAAAGTGCGATCGCATCTTGACTTAGGTGCAAGACTTAGCCATGCTGTTTTGTTGTTTGAACTGCGATTGAGGTAGGTCGTGAACATTCAGCAACTACGCCACGCTCTTAAGGTCAAATGGCTGATTTACTATCAGCAGAACCGCCCTTGGTTGACTAAAATTCGGATTTGGGGAACGTTTGATGGCAAGCGTCGCCCTTGTTCTAGTTTCATTTTGGCAGTCGTAACCAACTTAGAGCCAAAACTAATTGAGGTGCTGCCTTTTGTCGCCCAGTTAAATAGCGACCCCGACCAAATTGTAGCGGCTTTAGGGCTAAACTTTAATCCAGACGAGGAGTTGAAAGCTTCAAAAACACCGACAAAGCTACAGATAAGCTCAGCTAGTAACGGTGTTGTTTCGCCTATGCAGGCAGCACCATATCAAAATGGTAACGGCAATGGAAACGGGCATGGCAATGGCAGAGCGCAACCGACTCAAGTGCCAGTACAATCACCTGTACGCTCAAGTTACAAACCAGAAGATCGAGTTCCGCCACGATTGCCCGTCACGAATTTGCCAAATTGGGTAGATGAGTCATGTAAGGGGGTAGGACGCAATCCTACCCAGATTTAGTCCTAGAACCGAAACACAGTTCTAATTGCACCGATGATGATGTCGTCATTATCGGCATTGTGGTCTGGTGCAGTTAACCAAATAATTGCCGGAGTCACTTGGATGTTATCTGTGAGTGCATACTTGTAAAACGCCTCCAGATGCAAAGAGGTATCGCGATCGGGGCTACCGAGATTGCTGTCAAGTTCTGTTAGTCTCGGTTCCATGCCGACTATAATACCGCCTACGCTACCTTCTTTGCCTAAGTCAGGAAAGTTCAAGCTAGCTGCCCAAGTCCACATACTCCCATCTCCCCTACCAATATAACGATGGTTGGCATGTCCCACCCAACCGCTAATAGCTAGACCCGGACTAAGCCTAAACGTACCCGAAAAACCGTAGGCATTGACGCTGACGGGTCTACTAAAGCTGCTATTCGATAGGTTACTACCAGTACTCGTACCAAAAGGCGTTAATTCGGTATTTGGCTCTACATCAGGATCGTCGCCTCCAGTGGGGGAGTAGGAGTTGATATAAGACAGACCGAACCTAGAGTTGTCACTGAGATTGAAGATGATCTGAGCTAATCCAGCATACGTACCGTCGAACAGACCGTTTTGTGGGAAGGGGTTACTAGCGTTATTGGTAGGAACTAGATAGCCCAAATTTAGTTCGATTTGGTCATTAAAGAAATGCCTGATTCCTATACCAGTACCAGCACTGTAGTTATAGATTGGGTTGCGCAAACCGAACAATGATACGGCATTGCCATCTAAGAAGGGAGTCAACTGGTAGGAAGCATCGAGATCGACAAAACCATTACCCGCCGCCGCTAAGTAAATGTTGGTGCGATCGCCCACCGGAAAACGATAGCGCAGTAACCCCAGTTGGGCATCTCCGCCTGTATCGCCATCAAATTCGATCCGCCCTTCGTTTGTCAGTGTTTCACCGCTATTTGTCCCGCCTAGAGGGACGACGTTACCCATTTGCAAACGTGTTGTGAGTTGATCTTCGCCCGTAAAACTAGTTTGTAAATTGAGGCGCACCCTGTAACTCGCAGTTGGGTTAGTATCTACTGGTTCGCCAGCAGCATTGTCACCCTCAATCAAACTAATGAGGGCAAAGATAACTTCTCCTTCCAACTTAGTTGTCGTCGAAAACTGGTTGGCTTCTAGTTCTGCCGTCGTTGCTTCTAACGTGTCAACCCGACCGCGAAGAGTTGCAAGTTCGGGAGCAAATTCTTGCTGTAATCTTTGTATTGTTGCTAAATCGTCTTTACTAACAGTGTCGGCGCTACCTGTGGCAATTAATTCGTTAATTCTGTCTAAAGCTGCATTCAATCCAGCTGCAAATTCATAGCGAGTCATTGCCCGATTACCGCGAAAAGTGCCATCGGGATAACCCGCAATGACTCCATATCTTTCTACTAAAGATTGCAATGCCTGAAACGCCCAATCAGTGGGTTGCACGTCTGATAATTGCGAGACAGATGTAACTTGGGCTAGCGAGTTTTCTGCTAAACTTTGTACTTTAGTTTCTTCAGTCGAATTAAGCTCGGAGGCGATCGCCCGATCTGACGTTGATATATTTGTTTGCGCTGCTAATAAATTGATACCTGCAAACGGAGCTATTAAGATGCTAAGTGTCAATAAGAAGATATATTTTGTAAATCTTTGCATTTTTCACCACACTCAAAAGTTTTTTATTTGTCATTTGTAATTCATGCATAACAATGGTACGAGCAAGCATTTCAAAAACTGCTCGTAACTGTGTTATGAGGAGCGAAAACAGCTATAACTTGAGAGAAATTGATTTTTTTCTAAGTTGTCACTGATTCTTCCATTGGAAATTCAACCGCAAACATCTACGGTTGAATCTATCTATGCATGAGCTTTCGCAGCTTTTTTTTGACTAGCAGATAAAATATGATGTTTCTGCCAGGTCTCTTTTGTTCGATTTTATCCCGCTCGAAATAAAATGTTAGTTATCTGCAAAAGACCCACTATTTCCTCAATTTAGCTACTAGAAAAAAGGCAAACATCCATCTACAGAAATAGTTAAAAATGCTACTTTTTCTGAGATTAAAAGCAATTATAAATTTTCAATAGTTATTAAAAGTTGTTACGAACGCGCCGCTAATTTTCAGTTTGTGCTTTCATAGCGGTTTTCAATTGCGTAAAACAGACGATCTGTAGGGGCGCACATCTGTGCGCCCCTATAAATGTCACGCACGCAATCGAGAATTACTTTCAACGATCGCCGAAACAAAAGGTCTTTGCAGTCGTATATATTCAGAGGAAAAGAGCTAAATTGCATCAAATTAAATATTATTTTGGCTGAGAATTATCGACTTTGAACTAGAGCGGGCTTTGAATGAGATCGGCGATCGCGGCGACTAACTCTGCTACGACCACAGGTTTAGCGAGATGACGCTGAAAACCAGCCGCGATCGCGCTTTGACGGTCTGACTCTCTAGCAAATGCAGTCAGAGCGATCGCGGGAATTGGTTCGGCTCCTCTGGCTGCTGTTTGCGATCGCACCTGACGTAGCAGAGAGTAGCCATCCTCTTCTGGCATTCCAATATCGCTGACAATTACATTTGGTTGAAATTGGTTCAAGACTTCTAGTGCTTCTTTAGCCGATCTCGCTACCTTGACTTCCGCCTCCTCTAGGGTCAAAGCAAAATGCAAAAATTCCCGCGCATCTGCATCATCGTCAACCACAAGTATTCTGATACCTTGGAGGGGCAAATCTCCCTTGTCTTCCTTGTCCTTCTTGTCTTCCCCATCCCCCTGTCTGGTTTCCCGTAAAGGTAACGTGACAGTAAAAGTCGCCCCCTGCCCTTCTCCTAAACTTGCAGCCGCGATCGTTCCCCCGTGCAATTCAACTAAATGACGGGCGATCGCCAACCCTAATCCTAAGCCATCTTTCGAGCGCGTTGTCACATCATCTGCTTGCCGAAAACGCTCGAAAATATAAGGTAGAAATTCAGGGCTGATACCTTGACCTGTATCGGTAACTTGGATTTGAGCAAATTTTGGGGAGTCGGGAGTAGTGTGAGTGGCTAGTGGCTGGCGGCTAGTGGCTAGAACTTCCCCCTTGTCTCCCTTGTCCCCCTTGTCCCCCTTGTCCCCCTTGTCCCCCTTGTCCCCCTTGTCCCTGCTCCCTGCTCCCTGTTCGACTCGTTTGAGCGAAATCTCAACTCGTCCGCCGTTAGGAGTAAATTTAATTGCATTGGTCAGCAGGTTGGTGATAATTTGCTGGAGACGATGGAGATCGCCAGAAACCATGAAGGGAGAAGTCAGAATTCGGAATTCGGAATTCGGAATTCGGAATTGTAAATCGATGTTTTTGGCTTGGGCTGCTAGTTTCAAGCTCGTTACAGTTGATTCGACTACATTCAAGAGATTAACAGGGGCAAGGGTGAGGCGGAGGTTGCCCCGAATCATGCGCGAGACATCTAGCAAGTCTTCGAGCAGTTGGGATTGTGCTTGAGCGTTGCGCTCGATCGTTTCTAAAGCACGGGCAGCTACTTGAGGATCGTATTTGCGGGTACGCAGCAGTTTTGCCCAGCCGAGAATGGAATTAAGGGGCGATCGCAATTCATGGGAAACCATCGCCAAAAATTCATCTTTACTGCGATCGGCTCGTTCTGCTTCCTGGCGGGCTAGCTGTTCTTTGGCTAAAAGTGCTTCCCGTTCTCGTTCCCATCGCTTTTTCTCGCTGATATCTAAGACAAAAGCAACACCGCGATCGCGATATCCCGGCAGAAAAGCACAACCGAGTAAAATTGGAATGCGACTACCATCTTTGCAAATGTATTCTTTCTCAAATGGGGCGTATTGACCCGCAGTTTGTATAGTCTCTAACTTTTGAGCGTCAGTTGCGTGGTATTCCGGCGGTGTAATATTCTTATAGTGAACTTGTCCAGCTTGCATTTCTTGTCGCGAATAACCAGTCATGCGACAAAAGGTCTCGTTGGCATCGATAATCTGCCCTTCGGTGTTCCAAAAGAGAATGCCGATCAGATCGGATTCAAATACGCCTCGGAAGAGAGCTTCGCTTTGACGCAAAGCTGCTTCGGCTTGTTTGCGTTGTGTAATATCTCGAATCAACCAACGCCAACCGACTAAATCTTCTTGACCGTTGCCGATCGCCGCCAGCGAAACTTCAGCAGGAAAAGGTTTACCTCGGAAGGGTTTTAAGTTCAATTCCCAAGTTTGAATTAGCTGCGCGGATGCAGAATGATTCGCCTTTGCTGCAAATCGATTTAACTGACTCCGAAAAACTTGCATTTCTTGCGGATCGACGAAGACACTTAAAGGTTTGCCAATTAACTGTTGTTGGTCGATCGCTAGCAAGCTCGTTATCGCTCTGTTGGCTTCTTGAATTATGCCTTGGCAATTAGTAACTAAATATCCATCTGGGGCGAAATTGAATAAATCTTGATACCGCTGGCTTTGTAGTTCGCTCAAATTACGAGCTTGGCTCAGTTCTTCGTTTTGTTGGTTAAGTTCCTCTTGAGAAATTTGCAGTTCCTCTAACGCCACCTGCAAATTCTGATTGCTCTGTGTTAATGCGGCTGCGCGTTGTTCTAGTTGAGCGTAAACATCTCGTAGGGTTGCTTCAGCTTGTTTCTTATCGCTAATATCTCGCCCTTCAGGAATAAGCAACACAACTTGTCCGGTTTCATCAAACACTGGTTTGAGGGAAAAATCAATTGTTGCGACCCTGTCACCTGCACTCAACACATCCACTTCATATCGAACAAATTCCCCCGCCGCCGCTTGCTCGATCGCTTCTCGTAACCGTGCTTGAATTTCGGGTGAAATCGTCCACCATTTGGTTTCCCAAAACGGGCGATCGATAACTTCTTCTTTTGCCACTCCCGCAAAATCTAGGGCAGTTTGATTCACTTCGAGTAAAATTCCTTCAGGGGAGAGCGAGCCAATCATTTGAAATGTGGAATTAAAAATTGCTCGAAAACGGCGATCGCTCTCTCGCAGTTTTGCTGCTAACAAACGGTATTGCTGTTTATTTCTTTCCGCCGCCTCCCGCACTTGTTTTTCTTGAGCTAGTATTTTTTCTCGCTCGATTTCTGCTTGTTTGCGTGCTGTGACATCTCGCCAAGCTGCAACAAACCCGTCATTTAATTTACTAATCCGAATATCGTAAGCTTTGGTTAAGCAGCGATCGCCATAAACATCTGTATAATCCAGAGATTCTTTAATTAGTGGTTTGCCTGTTTCTACGACTTGGCAATATTCCTCAAACAGACCGCTTTCTTTGTGAGCGGGAAGTAACTCGCAAAGTCTTCTGCCAATTTGCTGTTCCTGCGTCATGCAATTCTGTTCGCAAGCCGCTGCATTGACGTATTCAACTTGAAAATCTACGATCCCTCCAGATTCATCGCGAATACTTGAATAAATGCCAAAACAGTCGAGTAAATTTTCTACAGATGTTTGGAACCGTTGTTCGCTAGCTGGTAATTTATGCTGTCTTTGGGCATTTGCGATCGCACTACCTACTGCTTGACGCAATTCATCAGCTGTAGTTTGCCCTTTCACGAGATAATCTACTACACCATTTTTCAATGCTTTGACTGCGATCGCCTCACTTCCATGACCCGTCACCATGACTACGGGAGGGCAATCTTCACCTGCTTGCTGTCTCAGCCTAGTTAGAAATGCCAAACCATCTAAATCCGGTAGTTGATATTCTAATAAAATTCCATCAACCGCTCGCGATTGGCACAGCGACAAACCGCTTTGTCCCGATTCCGCCTCTAAAATTTGATACTCAACCTCTTGCTCTGCTAAAAGATACTCTCGATAAATTTCTCGATCTGGCGCACAACAATCAACAATTAGAACTGTGCGGTGCTGTGTCATATATCTTATTTATAGATGCAGTACTTCTCGGGCGATCGAGAAAGGCAGAGAGCAGAGGGCAAAAGGTAGAAAGAAATTTAACTACCAGTAATATAATATACTCAACACCAGTAATATAATATACTCAACAACTGAGCATTTTACGGATAGATTTTCACATCCTATCTTTCGCTACTTTGAAGCAATTCTCCTCCTTAAGACATCTATCTAAAAGTAGATTGCTTTTCGATTGGTAATGGGTAACAGGTAATGGGTAGTTGGTGGTTGACGGTAAACGCGCTCGCTACACGGACGTGTTGACGGTTGACGGTTGACAGTTGACAGTTGTTGGTTAACTGGTAACTGATAGCTGATAACTGATAACTGTTAAAACTCTGCTTCTAGCTGCCGATATAAGCGATGATAGCGAGAGAATAACTGATGATAGGTGCGTGTCAAGTCGGGGTTAGGCGAAATGCGATCGCGAATTTTAATTGTCGGTTGCACGTCAGATAAATCGGCGATCGCCCCTACAGCGTACATAGCTAACACCGCCGCCCCATAACCGCTAGCTTCATAAACTTCTGGCATTGCTACCACCATACCAAATGCATCTGCCATCATTTGCAACCATGCTTGAGAACGGGCAAAACCGCCAGAAGCGCGTATTTCTCCTGTCGTTCCGGTGATTTCTTGAATTGCCACGTTGATGCTATAGACGGCAAAGATAATTCCTTCCATCGCTGCCCTAATTGTATGCGATCGCGTGTGGTTGAAATTCAATCCGAAGAAGACACCCCGCGCTTTAGGATTCCAGTAGGGGGCGCGTTCTCCCGATAAATAGGGTAAGCAGATCAATCCTTCTGCACCTGCGGGTATTTCCATCGCCGCTTGAATCATCACGTCATACGGATCGATACCTAATCGTTTCGCCTCTTCTACTTCTGGATGACAAAAGCGATCGCGCAACCATCGTAAAACAATTCCACCGTTATTGGTCGGTCCCCCGATCGCCCAATGCTTCTCGGTGAGGGCGTAACAAAAAGTTCGCATTTGCGGATCGGTAATTGGTTCGGGGGCTACAGTCCGTACTGCGCCACTCGTACCAATGGTAATGGCAAATTCACCAGGAGCGATCGCGCCTACGCCTAAGTTTGCTAATACGCCGTCGTTTGCACCAATAATAACAGGTGTATGCGGATCGAGTCCCATTGCTTCTGCATACTCTGTTTGCATCCCGCGTAAGATGTGGGTGGTAGAGACTAATTGGCTTAATTGTTCTGGTTTTATTCCTGCTATTGTTAAAGCTTCTGCATCCCAATTCAGTTGTTTTAAATTAAATAATCCTGTCGCGGAAGCAATAGAATAATCTACTACATAACGTTGAAAAAGTCTGAAAAAAATATACTCTTTAATTGAAATAAATTTTGCTGCTTTATGGAAAATCTCTGGCGCTTTTTCCCGCAGCCACATGAGTTTAGTCACAACAGAGACGGGATGAATTGGGCTACCCGTTCGCAGATATAAATTATGAGCAATCTCCTCCTGTTTGAGTCTTTCTGTTTGAGTAACACTGCGATTGTCCGCCCAAATAATGATATTTGATAAGGGGTTATTGTTAGCATCTACTGGCAGTAAACTATGAGTTGCTGCACTAAAACCAACTGCGGCGATTTCCTGTTTAGAGATACCAGTACCCATTGCTTGACGCACGGATGTAATGACTGCATTAAACAGCGCTTCTGGATCTTGTTCTGCCCAGGTTGGATGCGGGACGATAATTTCATATCCCTGACTGCCCTTAGCTTTAATAGCACCATCATGAGAAAATGCGATCGCTTTGGTGCTAGTTGTGCCGATGTCTACGCCGAGGAAGTAAGTCATGATGGGAAGGGATAAGGGGGACAAGGGGGACAAGGGGGACAAGGGAGACAAGGGGGACAAGGGAGACAAGGGGGACAGAGAAAAATTATTTATAAAATCAATTTTAGGTTTTTGTGTGAGAGAAAGTGCGATCGCTTCAATTTAAATAACAGTTTGTTTTAAGTAGCGATCGCCATTTGAATTGTAGCTGACATTTGTAAGACAATTACATCAGCAGAAACAGAAAATATTTAAGAGGTAAAATGCAAAAAGTGAAAATTGTTGAAGTTAATCAAGAGAACTTTAATGAGTGGCTAGACCTGGCGTTAAAACTTTGGTCAGATGAATCAGTTGAAGAAATGCAAAGAAGTCTGACCAATATTCTTTACTCTCCTCGCGAAGCAGGATTTTTAGTCAAAGATGATAACGCTAAAGCAATTGGATTTATAAATCTTTCGCTGCGCTACGACTATGTTCCTGGTGCTACTCAAAGTCCTGTGGCTTATGTAGAAGGAATTTATGTAGAAGATGAATATCGCAAACAAGGTATAGGGACAAAATTAATTCAATTTGCTCAACAGTGGGCAATTGAACGTGGATGTATGGAGCTTGCTTCAGATGCTTTATTGGACAACACGGCAAGTTATGATTTTCATACAAAGGTGGGGTTTCAAGAAGTAGAAAGAGTTGTCACTTTCATTAAGCAAGTAACATCTTCTAGATGATACTGTTATTGTAAACATGCGATCGCTATTCTTTTACTTCTATTTTGTTGATCTCAAAGATGGTGAAATTACGTCATGACACAAGCACTCGAACGACAAATCTACACGCCTGAAGAGTATCTCGAACTCGAAGTTGCGTCCGAAACCCGCAACGAATACCGTAATGGAGCAATTATCTCGATGACTGGAGGGACACCCGCACACAACCGCATCAGTGGAAATCTTTACATCGCTTTGAGCGTCGCTATGAGACGTAAGCCTTACGAAACATTTCATACCGACCAACGGCTTTGGATTGGCGATCGCAACTTATATACATACCCTAATGTCATGGTAGTCGAAAAGCCTCTCCAATTTAAAGAAGGACGCACAGATACATTAGTTAATCCATGTTTTATTGCGGAAGTCTTATCTAAATCGACGCAAGATTACGACCGTGGTGAAAAGTTTGTCGCTTATTGTACTATTAATAATTTTCAAGAATATTTACTAATTGACCAATACAGCATTCATGTAGAACACTATGTTAAAACTGCTGTTAATCAATGGTTGCTCTCAGAATATGACGATCTTAATGTGACGCTATCTTTTAAAGTTTTTGAGTTTCAAATTCAAATTGCAGACCTCTATGAAAATATTGAGTTTGCCAACATATAAATTTTTCAACTGATAGCAAATAGTCTACAAGAATTAAATCTTTATTACACGAAAAAGCTGATAATAAAAACTACTAAAAATCCTACGCAACCAACGATTGTTTCCATGACCGTCCAAGCTCGTAAGGTTTCTTTTTCTGATAATCCTAAATAACGACTGACTAACCAAAAACCAGAATCATTAACGTGGGAAAGTACGGTTGCACCAGAAGCGATCGCAATTGTAATCAAGCCTACCATAGGCGGCGAATATTTCCCCGCTTCAATTGCTGGAGCCATGATTCCTGCTGCTGTTACCATCGATACTGTAGCTGAACCTTGGGAGACTCGCACGGCAGTTGCAATTAGAAATGCTAGCAGAATTATTGGTAAATTTGAGGCTGCCATTGCCCTAGCTAAAACATCCCCAACACCACTGGCGACTAAAACTCTACCGAATACACCCCCAGCACCCGTGACTAAAATAATTAATCCTACTGGTTCTAGCGATTTGGTAGCAATTTGTTGCACTTCATCCAGGGAATATCCGCGTTTAATTCCTAAAATATAAAAGGAAAGTAGGGCAGCAATCATCAAAGCTGTAAAAGGATGTCCTAAAAAGGTAAGGAAGTTCCGCAAGAAGTTTCCTTCTGGCAAAATGACGGTTGAAACTGTGTTGAGCAGAATTAAGACTAAGGGAATGGCAATGATAGAAACTACCGTACCAAAGCGAGGTGGTTCCTTACCGAGTTCGTGCTTTGGTGCTTCAATTTCCATATATTCTGGGACTGTAGCGTGAATTTTCCCTGCTATATATTTACCGAAAAGTACACCACCGAAAATCGTAGCAGGAATCCCCGCGATCGCACCAAATAAAATCACCCAACCTAAGTCTGCATTAATTAATGAGGCGACTGCAACTGGACCAGGAGTCGGGGGAATGTAACTATGACCGATCGCCAATCCAGCTGTCAGAGGTATAGCATAATATAACAATGACTTCCCCGTGCGTTTTGCTAAACCATAAACTAAGGGGATGAGAATAATTAGCCCGACATCAAAAAAAACGGGAATCGATACAATCAAACCTGTTAAACTCAAAGCCCATTGAGCTTTATCTTGACCAAATTTTTTCACTAACGTAGCTGCTAGCACTTCCGCGCCGCCAGATACCCGCAGCATTTCACCAAACATCGTCCCTAAGCCTACCACGATCGCGATAAAGCCGAGGGTACTGCCCATTCCCTGCTGGATCGTTTCGGCTATTTTATCTAACGGTATACCCGCTGCTATGGCAACAAACAGACTCGTCAATAACAGGGCAACAAATGCTTGCAAGCGCACGCCAATGACGAGAAATAAAAGGAGGGCGACACCTAGCATCGCCACAAAAATTAATGCACCAGGAGACATAATTCAGTGACCAGTGACCAGTGACCAGTGACCAGTTAATTTTGACTTTTGACTTGTAACTTTTGACTAGCTATCAGTTGACCAATTACCAATTTGAAAATTTAATTTTGTTTATTTTCGGAGATTAAGAGTTTTTTTACTTCTATCTTGAGATTCATTCTTAGCTTGGTAATTTTAGTTACATTGCAGCTAGATTAATAAGTATTTTTAGTCAAGATAAATTTAATAGTTTTTAATTTATTTGAGAGAACTATTATATACAAAAATTAATATTTGAGTTTTGACAGCGATCGCCGTCAAACAATTTATTTTTTTCATATTATAGACACGCTATATAAACTTATTAGCAATATTTCTTAAATTATTTTGAATGTAAAAATATACACAAAAGTTAATATTTAAAGCAAGCAGTTTTACTAGAAGCGATCGCCTAACGAGTGTTTATCAGCTAAATTTATATGTACTTTACAGAATTTAACTCTAAATAGGGTTGAAGTGAAAAGTAAATACTCATCAGCGGGAAGACTATCACTTTATTCGAGTAAGAAGCATACGCCCTGAGACAGTTTATTGCGATCGCCTGCATATATCTTAGGAGAGGTGTAGTCTTAATTATAATTAGATTATTTTATAAATTACGGCATCATTACCGCTAATACCATAAGTAATTTTAACTAAAAAATTGCGAGTTAGAACGGGATTGAAGTCAGACTCAATCTAAGCAAGAATAAACTGGTAAAATCGTTTCATGTTGGTTTAGTACAACATAGTTGTTGATTTACTTCAACACCAATAGCAAAATTTCTACTAGATTGAGTGCTTGAATATACTCAGTCTAAAAGCGGATGCGATCGGCGATCGCGATTTTAATTAACCCAACGATCAATTTTCAATTCAATAACATTTCAATTCACATCGATCGAACTCTTAACATCACAATGGATCGTCAGTCGAAAAATAAACTGCATACTCTCCATCAAAAACTGAAAAAGTGGTATCGATGGATGCTGCTCTTCGTGCTGTCCCTTAGTATTATCCTGACAGCATGGATAGCGATCGCACAGCAACCAGTTGTCTTGAATACCTTAATTCTTGCACCCGATGTCAAAGATCTGCGAGCAGGAATGTTTCAAGACTTTGAGAAAGAAAATCCAGGAATTCGCATCAACGTCATTGAAGGACCGAATGCGGCTAATTTAGTTGAAGATCTGTACTCTTCAGCTTTTCTCTTAGGTGAATCTCCTTACGACTTAGTACTTTTAGATATTGTTTGGACACCAAAATTTGCGGCGGCTGGGTGGTTGTTAGACTTGCAAAATCGGGTAAGTCCAGAGGAATTAAAAGCATTTACAGTCCAAGATATAGAAGCAGGGAGATACAGAGACGGATTATATCGTATCCCAATCCGTTCTGACGTTGGTATATTTTATTACCGCGAAGATTTACTCAAAGCAGCAGGATTAAAACCGCCAGAAACCTTTCAAGATTTAATTCAAGCATCCCAAACTTTACAAAAACAAGATAAAGTCGATTGGGGTTATGTCTGGCAAGGACGGCAATATGAAGGACTATCAGCAATGTTCGTTGAAGTTCTTGAAGGTTATGGCGGATTTTGGGTAAATTCAGATACACAGGAAGTTGGGCTAGACAAACCCGAGGCAATTCAAGCAGTCCAGTTTCTCCGCAGTACGATTGAAAAAGGTATTTCTCCACCAGGGGTAACAACATACATAGAAGAGGACACTCGCCGCCTATTTCAAAGCGGTCAAGTTGCCTTTTTAAGAAACTGGCCCTATGTCTTACCTTTAGCAAATGAAAAAGGGTCTCAACTCAGAAATCGAGTAGCTATTAAACCAATGGTTCACGCCCCAGGAGAAACAAGTGGTGCTTGTTTAGGAGGCTGGGGTTTTGGTATTTCGAGTAACTCGACCCATAAAGAAGAGGCTTGGAAAGCCCTGCAATACTTTATGAGTCGGGAAGCGCAAAAGCGATTTATCTTAGGGGCGGGATACGTACCCAGCCGGAAGGAATTATTTACCGACCCAGACGTTGTGGCAAAATATCCCTACTTTCCAGAGTTACTGCAAATTGCTCAAAAAGCAGTTCTGCGTCCGGCAATTCCCCAATACGCGCAAGCTTCTGATATTTTGCAACGTTACCTCAGTGCTGCCCTTTCCAACCGTATGAGTCCCGAACAAGCAATGGAAGCGGCTGCTAAAGAAACCCGCACTTTATTAGGTCGAAATCAAGCTTAAGTAATGGGTAATGGGTAATGGAAAATTGAAATGAATCACCAATTACCAACTACCAATTACCAATTACCAACTACCAATTACCAAATCAAATATGAAACTCGATGTCGTACAAAAAAGAGAACAGAAAACTGGATGGATCTTACTCTTACCAGCACTAATTGTCATGTTGGTAGTGTATGCCTATCCAATTTTACGAGCGTTTTGGCTGAGCGTCTTTACTCAAAACCTGGGAACTGAGTTAGAACTAGTGTTTTCCGGTTTGAGTAATTACGGGCGGATGTTTAACGACGGGCGATTCTGGCAAAGTTTGTGGAACACCACCGTGTTTACAACCGCTTCCGTGTTGTCAGAATTAATTTTAGGTATTGGTGTCGCTTTGGTACTTAACCAAGCCTTTAAAGGACGGGGAATTGTGCGGACAATTACCTTAATTCCTTGGGCTTTGCCAACGGCGGTTATGGGGGTTGCGTGGGCGTGGATTTTTAACGACCAGTATGGTGTAGTTAACGATATATTACGCCGCCTGGGGTTAATTGAAACAGGGATTAGTTGGCTGGGAAATCCAACGCTGGCAATGATTGCGGTCATTTTAGCTGACGTGTGGAAGACAACACCATTTATTGCATTGCTGTTGCTAGCGGGGTTGCAGTCAATACCTGGCGACTTGTACGAAGCGCATTCTTTAGATGGTGCGACTCCGTGGCAGAGTTTTTGGAAGATTACCGTCCCTTTGTTAATGCCGCAAATTATTGTTTCTTTGTTGTTCCGTTTTGCTCAAGCTTTCGCTATCTTCGACTTAATTCAAGTTATGACTGGCGGTGGTCCTGGTGGGGCAACGGAAACGGTTTCAATTTATATCTACAGTACAGTGATGCGTTATTTAGATTTCGGCTACGGTTCGGCGTTGATTGTCGTGACATTTTTGATTTTAGTCATTGCTGTCGCGATCGCATCCTTACTCTTAACCAGAGCGCGGGCTAATGCCGCAGGAGTACGTTAATTATGGCAATTGCACAATCGCGATCGCAAGCCAAAGCAGGGATAAATTGGCGAGCCATTTGGCTACCAATTGCAGTAGCTTTAGTTGTCATATTCTTTCTCGCCCCCGTGCTGTGGCAGGTATTAACTTCCGTAAAAGTTAACGAAGATATCTCAGCCGTTCCTACAGTTTACTTTCCCACTCGCTTCACCTTCGAGCATTACGCATCTCTATTTACCCGTCGTCCATTTGGACTTTACATTTTAAATAGTGCCTTTGTTTCTATTACCTCTACCCTACTGTGTCTAGCTTTTGGCGCACCAGCAGCTTATGTTTTGGCACGGTTGCGATTAGTGGGTAAGGAAGTTATTCTCGCGATCGTCCTAATCGTTACCTTATTTCCCACGGTATTACTATTTCTAGGACTGTTGGAAATTGTTCAAGTAACCAATTTAGCCAACAACTTTTTAGCGCTAATAATTCCATACACGGCGATTAATTTACCTCTAACAATTTTGGTAATGCGCAGTTTTTTCCAACAACTACCTAAAGATTTGGAAGATTCAGCGCGAGTAGATGGATACAACACATTTCAATTACTATGGAAGATTCTATTACCCATGACTCTTCCCGCTTTGGTGACGACAGGAATTCTGACTTTTATTGCTGCTTGGAATGAGTTCATTTTTGCCCTAACATTTATTTCGCGAGAATCAATGAAAACCATACCCGTAGCAACCGCTCAATTGAGTGGGGCTTCAGTATTTGAAATTCCTTATGGACCCATCGCTGCTGCAACCATTTTAGGCACTCTACCTTTAATTCTCCTCGTCCTCTTCTTCCAGCGCAAGATCGTTCAAGGTCTGACTGCTGGCGCTGTTAAGGGATGATTCAAAAGTCAAAGTCAAAAGTCAAAAGTCAAAAGTCAAAAGTCAAAAGTCAAAATTAAACACTCGCCACTACTCATTATTCACTTTTAACAATGGCTAAACTCGAACTCAGAAATTTAAATAAAACTTATGCTCCTAAAGTTGTCCCAGTTAAAGATGTGAGTTTGACTGTGGATGATGGAGAATTTTTGACGTTACTCGGTCCTAGTGGCTGTGGTAAGTCTACAGTGTTGCGGATGATTGCAGGGTTAGATGCCCCAACTCGCGGACGCATCTTTTTAGGTGGGGAAGATATCACCTCCAAACGACCAGGCGATCGCAATATGGCGATGGTGTTTCAAAGCTATGCTCTCTACCCGCACATGACGGTAAGCGAAAACCTCGCTTCTGGACTGAAGCTGAAAAAAGTTTCTCGCGCCGACATCGAACAACGGGTAGCGGAAGTTAGCAGACTATTGGGACTGGATGAGTTAATGAACCGCAAACCAGGACAGCTATCTGGCGGACAAAGACAACGGGTAGCTGTCGGTCGGGCGCTGGTACGTCAAGCTCAGGTATTCTTGTTAGACGAACCCCTAAGTAACCTCGATGCATTATTGCGGGAACGAGTCCGCGCCGATCTCAAGCGCATATTTGCAGCCCAAAAAGCCCCTGTAGTCTACGTCACCCACGACCAAACTGAAGCAATGACGCTTTCTTCTAAGGTGGCTTTGCTCAATGATGGGTACTTACAGCAACTCGACTCGCCCGATCGCATTTACAATCATCCGGCAAATCGATTTGTAGCAGGATTTGTTGGCAGTCCTCAAATGAATTTGCTTACCCTACCCTGTAAAGGTAGATCGGCAATGCTAGGAGATTTCCAAATTCCCCTACCTGACTTGCCCACCGTACCACCAGAAATTATTTTGGGTATCCGTCCTGAAAACGTTGGCATTGCTCGACCTGGCGATACTAGCTTTGTCCGAGGGCGAGTCAACGTTGTAGAAAACTTGGGAATGAATTATTTGGTCAGTACGCGGGTCGAAAGTCACAGCACCTCAACGCAGATCGTGCGGGCGTTGCTACCCACAGACCGTCGTTGGAACGAAGAGGAAGAAATTGCTCTCACCCTACCACCTCAACACCTGCACTGGTTTGACGTTCAATCTGGAGATGCTTTAATTGGGCGGCAGATGGCAGGAGTTTATTCGTAATTTGTAAATGTAGAGACGTTACATGCAACGTCTCTACATTTATGTTATTCTTCGTTGACTAACTTTCTGGCTTTATTGGCTCTCGCTTCAGCGTTTGTCATCACTTCGTCCATTTTCTCTTGAATTTCCCCTGGATAGTTTTCTAAAACTTTTGTGGAAAGGGAAATTCTGCCTCTACCTTCATCCAAATCGATAATTACCGCTTTAATTTCCTGCCCAATTTTAAACAGGGCGGGTAGAGAAGCGGTATAGTTTTGGCTTACTTGCTTGATGTGGAGTAAACCGCTGACTCCATTAAGATCGACAAACACACCAAAAGGTTGAATGCTGGAAACTTTACCCGTAGCAAGTTGACCAATTTCCAATTGGCTGAAGCTACTGGCGCGAGTCGCTAAGCGATTGGAAAGGACGAGTTTTTTATTGTCGTAATCGACTTCCAGAAAACTAGCTGTCAGGTTTTGACCCTTGAGCGATTCCATGTTTTCTTTTTCAACTAAATGCGATCGCGGAATAAATCCCCTCAAACCCAGCACGTCTACTGTCACGCCACCCTTATTTGCTCCTGTCACTCGTACCTGCACTGTCTGGCGATTCTCTTGCATCTGCTCGATGCGCTCCCAAATGTGCTGAATTTCTAACTGACGACGCGATAAAGTGACCTGTCCATCTGCATCTTGGTCGCGGATAATCAGAAACTCTAGTTCCTCTTGCAAAGGTAGTACGGTAGACAAATCCGTAACCTGTTGTAGGGAAGCTTGATCTGCTGGGAGGAAAGCAGCAGATTTACCACCAATATCGACATAAGCGCCGTTGCTGTCGTATTGAAAAACTTTACCGCGTACTGTTTGCCCTTTCTGGAACTGATAGTCATGTTGTTCCAGTGCTTTAGCAAAATCCTCCATCGAGAACGATGAGCTAGATACAGATGGGGTCGAATCAGATTTCATAGGAATACAAAAAGGGAGTCGAGAGTGGGAGGACAAGGGAGACAAGGGGGACAAGGGAGACAAGGGAGTAATTAAGATTTGTATTCTTCTGACTCCTGACTCCTGACTTCTGACTCCTCACAAAGTTTCAAACAGTTGTTTCACTTGCTCCCAGGCATTAGCTGTAGCTTCTGGATTATAGCTTGCGCGGCGATCGCAGAAGAAGCCGTGACCTGCTCCATGATAGCGAAAGATTTTATGAGATATGTGGTATTTCGTCAGCTCGGCTTCAATTTGGTTTATATGCTCGGTAGGAATACTCCCATCCTCCAAGCCAAAAAAAGCATAAATTGTGCCGGAAATCTCGGATGTACGAGATAGGGTAGGAGAACCACCACCAGGAGTACGGGTAGGAATGCCAGCACCATAAAAAGCCGCAGTCGCTTTAATATCTGGTAAAGTTGCCGCTAGATATGCGACGTGACCCCCAAAACAAAAGCCGATGCAACCAATTGCGTTTGGTTTGACTTGAGGCAAAGCTTTTAAGTAGGCGATCGCGGCTTGGATATCGCTTAACAGTTCTGACGCTTTGGTTTGCTCCCAAGCATATTTTCTCCCCACTTCCAATTCTTCTGGAGTATAACCAGTCTCAAAACCTGGTGCGAGGCGTTGAAATAACGCGGGAGCGATCGCCACGTATCCCAGTTTAGCGATTCTCTCCGTCACATCCCGTATGTGAGAGTTGACCCCAAATACTTCCTGCAACACCACAATCCCAGGATACGTCCCATCTACTGTTGGTGCTGCTAGATAAGCATCGATATCCAAATCTCCAGCCAAAATTTTGACGTGATTTGTCTGAATTTCTTTATCTGTCATGATGGTATAGATTCAGTTATCAAGGAGTGGTGCGTGGTACGTGGTGCGTGAATTTTGAATTGCTCCCTCAGCCCCCTCAGCCCCCTCAGCCCCCTGGGCTCCCTCAGCTCTCTTCCCCCGACTCTCTAAAAAAATGGTTCAATTTCACATTCAGCCAGATAGCGATATTCCTGCTTCTACTCAACTTTACAATCAAATTCTTTATGCGATCGCCTCTAGGCAGTTTCCACCTGGACAGCGTTTACCCAGTACGAGAGCATTAGCAATCCAGACTGGTTTGCATCGCAACACTATTAGTAAAGTTTATCGTCAGTTGGAGGAAGACGGTTTAGTCGAAAGTTTGGCAGGTTCGGGCATCTACGTCCGCGCTCAAGCTCATAATAGCAGCCCCCGCTCGTCTTCCCCCGTGATAGAAAAGTATCCTGCAGCAGAAAAGATTGTCCGACGCAGTTTAGAGGAATTACTCAAGTTAGGCTGTTCGCTCAACGAAGCACGGGAAGTATTTATCGCTGAAATTGATTGGCGATTGCGCAGTAGCGCTCAAGTCTTGGTGACGGTTCCAAGTGATGATATCGGCGCGGGTAAGTTGATGGTGGATGAATTGCAAAAAGCATTAGGTGTAAGTGTTCAGCTAGTTCCGATTGAGGAATTAGCTGCAATTCTAGAACAAACACCTTCTGGTACGGTGGTGACGAGCCGCTATTTTATTGGTGTTGCAGAAGCGATCGCCTCACCTAAAGGAGTGCGTGTCATCCCTGTAGATGTCTACGATTACAGTCAAGAAATTCAAACTTTGAAAAAATTACCTAAAGGTAATTGTGTGGGGATTGTCAGCCTCAGCTCTGGTTTGTTAAGAGCTGCTGAAGTCATTATTTATAGCCTGCGAGGGAGCGAATTGTTAGTACGAACAGCCCAAACAGGAGATAGCTATAAGCTTAATGGCATTGTCAAAAGCGCCCACTTAATTATTAGCGATCGCGCCAGTTATGCTGCTGTTAGAGCCGCCGTTCAAGCTGCGAGAGAAAACATTATTCGCCCGCCCCAACTTGTTTGTTGCGAAAATTATATTGCCACTGACTCAATTGATTCTCTCAAACGCGAGTTAGGGATTGATTAAGAAATGGTTGATGGTTGATGGTTGTTAGTTGCTATCCCCGAGCGCCAATAACTGTTTAAACTTAAATCATTTATACTTAAAATATTAGATTAATACTCAGCATTTAGTAAATAAAATGACTGTAGACATTCATCCTTCCACTGGTTTGAAAGAAGCGATCGAGCAGCGCCGTGCAGCTAGAGCGTTTCGTTCCAATCCAATTCCCGAAGCAATTCTAGAAGCAATTTTTCAGATAGGATTACGCGCTCCCTCTGGCTTTAATCTCCAGCCTTGGCGATTTATCGTCGTGCGAGAACAACAAAATCGCGACAAACTGAAAGCTTGTGCCTTTAATCAGCGTCAAGTAGGGGAAGCCCCAGTCGTACTAATTTGCTGTGGCGATCGCGCCAGTGCGGAAATGGAAAATATTGAAGCCGTCATCGCATTGGGTTCTGAAGTGGGGGCGATGAACGATGACTACGCAAATTACATGCGATCGCAAATTCCACCTTTCTTTGAAAACCATCCTAGTTTCGAGTCGATGGAAGCGTGGACAAACCGCCACACCATGCTAGCTGTCGCCCATCTAATGTTAGTTGCTAAAAGCTTTGGTGTTGATAGTTGCCCGATGGAAGGCTTTTCTACAGCACAAGTCAAGGAAGCCTTTCATATTCCACCCCATGTCGATGTTTGCTGTTTAGTCGCCCTCGGCTACGCCGCCGAACCCTTCAAACAATACGGCGGGCGTTTCAAAAGCGATCGCGTTTGCTTCAGCGAAACTTACGGCGATCCTTTTTTAGGATAAAGGTAGGGGCGCACAGCTGTGCGCCCCTACCCGTCCTGCCTTCTGCCTGTTTTACACAGACACAGGAAGCGCCAAAAATTCCCGTACTTGCTGAAGGTAACTCTGAGGATCTTCCAGCATGGGAAAGTGAGCCGTATTGGGGATCGTCACAAACTCCACGCGATCGCTCAATGCAGCTGCCTGTTTCCCCATCGCCGCTGGAATAATCTTGTCATACTCCCCAGAAATTAATAACGTCGGCACTTTCAGACGGGTAAACTCTTGGGGCATCACTTCTGCTGCTGTCTTGCTGACGGAAGTAAAAATCGTTCCCAAAGCTGCTTCGTAATCCGCTACCAAAAAATCTTCTAGAAAAGCTTGGCGTTCGGTAGCAGGAATCGAACGATGCAGAAACCGCGCCATAAACATGCGATCGACAAATGGTATTTTCTTCAACCACTGGGGACGAAACTTGACAACGTAACCGCCAAATTTATGAAAGGCAGCAAAAGCCTTCTCGTCATACTCAAAGATGCCGCTACAAGTAAGAATCGCTTTTTCTACCCGTGCTGGATAGCGATTGAGAAAAAATGTTGCTACCGACGCTCCCATCGAATGAGCGTTAAGGTATACCCAAGGTAATTCCAGCCGATCCAGCAATCCTGCAAGATCTTCGGCGTACTCTTCTAGCTCGTAGCTTAACTCAGCGATCGCCTCAGCTTGTGCTTGCGGTGACTCTGCCTCAGCTACATCAACGTTAGCAGCAGATAGGGCAGGTTTCCCGCGCGATCGCCCAAATCCCCGCATGTCATATAACAAGCAATCGAACTGTTCTGAAAGTGCTTGTGCCGTACTGCGCCAATAACGAGCTGAACCAGCCCAGCCATGCAGAAATACCATTACAGGCTTATCTTGTTTGGCTTCCGGTGTCCGAATCCACTCGTAGTAATGCTCAACGCCACGAACTGAAATATAAGGCATCTATAATTTTTGTCCTTTGTCATTTGTCATTTGTCATTTGTTAGCAACTTGAGGCAAATGACAAATGACGGTTGACCAACGACCATCAAGCCGATTCCGGTTTGGGCAAGGAAGACGGATGCAGCAGCAGTTCGGCGGTAGAGCGTTTCTCTACCATTTCCCGCGTCACCGCACAACGAGTTAGATCTTTGCGCGATGGCAACTCGTACATCAACTCCAACATGAGTTCTTCTACAATTCCTCGCAGCGCCCGCGCCCCAGTCTTGCGACGATAGGCTTCTTGAGCGATCGCCCGCAGGGCTTCAGGTTTGAACTCTAGTTGGACGTTATCCATCTTCAGCAGTTTTTGATATTGCTTGACTAACGCGCTCTTAGGCTGAGTCAGAATTGCCACTAACGCTTCTTCATCCAATGGTTCGACCACAGCTACCATTGGCACGCGACCGATAAATTCGGGAATCATGCCAAATTTTACCAGATCGTCTGGCTCTAAGTGGACGAGAATATCTGCCGTCCGCTTTTCTCGCGATAGCCCTTCTCCTGGCTGAATGAAACCTATTGACTTTTTGCCAATTCTCTGCTCTACAACTTTTTCTAACCCGACAAAAGCCCCACCGCAGATAAATAGAATGTTGCTAGTATCGATTTGGATGCAGTCCTGGTAAGGATGTTTTCTCCCCCCTTGGGGTGGAACGTTTGCCACAGTACCTTCCAGCATTTTTAGCAGCGCTTGTTGTACGCCCTCTCCCGAAACGTCCCTGGTAATTGAGGGGTTCTCACTCTTGCGGGCAATTTTATCGATCTCGTCGATGTAGATAATGCCTCTTTGAGCTTCTTCTACATCTAAATCGGCAACTTGCAATAATCTGAGCAAGATGTTTTCTACATCCTCGCCAACGTAACCCGCCTCTGTAAGCGTTGTGGCATCGGCAACCGCAAAGGGTACGTCAAGAATCTGCGCTAAAGTTTGCGCCAGTAGAGTTTTGCCGCAACCAGTCGGACCAATTAACAAAATATTAGATTTTTGTAACTCTACGATATCTTCTGCACCAGCTTTACCGCTACTATTTTTCGACTGTACTAAGCTCAGGCGTTTGTAGTGGTTGTAAACTGCTACCGATAAAACTTTTTTCGCCTCATCTTGACCGATAACGTGTTCGTCGAGATGTGCTTTAATCTCGCGGGGTTTGGGAATTTGGTTGAGCGAGATCCCCCCAGTTCGACTGCGCCGCTTTGGTGGTGGTTCTGGACGAGGCTGTTGGGGTGCAGCAGCAGTTGAGTCTAATAACTCCTCATCCAGAATTTCATTGCACAAATCTACACATTCATCGCAGATGTAGACTCCCGGTCCGGCAATCAATTTCCGTACCTGCTCTTGCGATTTGCCGCAAAATGAACACTTTAAATGGGAGTCGTACTTAGACATAAGAAGCCTCTTACTTCACTGATGTGACTGCTTCGCCCGCTTTGGGGAGATTTTGCTTAGAGATCGTTTGGTCGATCAACCCGTAATCTTTTGCCTCTGCTGCCGACATGAAAAAGTCGCGTTCCGTATCGGCTTCGATTCTCTCCAAGGGTTTACCTGTGTGGTAGGCGAGGATTTCATTTAATCGCCGCTTGTGGTAGAGGATCTCTTTGGCTTGGATCTCAATGTCAACTGCTTGTCCTTGAGCGCCACCGAGGGGTTGATGGATCATGATTCGCGCGCTGGGTAGAGACATCCGTTTTCCGGCTGCTCCGGCTGCGAGCAAAAACGCTCCCATACTAGCTGCTAATCCAAAACAAATAGTAGCAACATCAGAGCGAATCTGCTGCATTGTGTCATAAATCGCCATACCAGCCGTAACAGAGCCGCCTGGAGAATTAATGTAAAGATGGATATCTTTTTCTGGGTCTTCAGCTTCTAAGAATAACAACTGAGCCACGATCGAATCAGCAACAGCATCATCGACTGGAGTGCCCAAAAAAACAATCCGCTCTCTGAGCAATCTAGAGTAAATATCAAAGGCACGTTCTCCCATGCCTGATTGCTCCACTACCATTGGCACGATGTTGCTAGGAGCCATCATAGAGTTTAGCTCTAGATGTTTGTGGCTGCTAATGAGTGGATAGTATGAGGACTGAGATACAAGCATAGATAATTGTTCCAGAAGTAGAGCCAGATGCAGTGGATTTAACTGGCGCTGAAGGCGATCGCACTTTTCACCAGTGGCTTTGCTATCTGTTGACTATTATGCCTCATGAACTAGGGGTTAGGAGTAAGGGGTAAGGGGTAAGGGGTAAGGGAAAAGTTAAAAATCAAAAGTCAAAAGTCAAAATTTTCTTACATTCCACTCCCGACTACGCGGCTCCGATGCGGAGGATACCTCCGCCTCCACCCGCTTCCCGACTCCCGACTTCCCAATCACTCAGCTTCAGTTGCTTCTACTGTTATAGTCGCTTCTGACGCTTCTGGCTGGGTCGATTCTTCTATAATTTCCGCATCATCAATTTCATCCTCTTCATCGTCCTGTAAAGAACCTTCTGGTACGAGTTCGATCGCGGAATGTTCTTCTAGCCAAACAAAAATCTTGTCTGTTAGCAGTTCTTCTTGGACGACTTCTTTGAGCCTGTCTCGATCGATATCTTGACCGGAGTATTCAGCCATTAGCTCTTTGACCCGTGCTTCCACGGCAGCTGGCTCGACTTCAATCGATTCTTTTTTCGCGACTTCCTGTAGAGCTAACGATCGCTTCAATCGATCGATCGCTTCTGGACGCGATCGCTGTCTTAGCTGCGGCACTGTATCTTTAGTAAACAGTTTCTTGACATCAATTCCTTGTCTTTGGAGCTGCATCGCCGTTTGCGTCAACACCGAATCGACTTCTTGCTCGATCATCGTCTCCGGTAAATCGGCTTCTAGATGCTCGATCAGATCGTCCAACAATGCCTGTTGCTTATTTGTCTTAGTTTTCTTTTCTGCTTCTTCGCGAAACCGAGTTTCTAGCGTCGAGCGCAGTTCTGCTAAAGTCTCAAATTCACTAATTTCTTGAGCAAAATCGTCATTCAGCTCCGGCAACTCTTTCTCTTTTAACTCTTTCACGGTTACCGTAAACTTTGCTGGCTTGCCTGCTATTTCTTGCTGAGGATATCCTTCGGGAAACTGCGCCGATATTTCCTTTGTTTCCCCTGGACTCATACCGACAATGCCATCTACAAAGCCTTCAATAAATCTTCCTGGCGATAGCTCTGTTTCAAAATCCGTGGCTGAGGCTCCTTCGATCTCCTGTGGTTCTTCGCCTTCTGCCTCCGGTACGAGATAGCCCTTGAAGTCTATAATGACTACATCTCCCATTTGCGCCGCCCGCCCTTCTACAGGAATTAAGGTAGCTCGTTCCTGACGATTTTCTTCTAAAACTTTTTCTACCTTTTCTGGGTCATACTTGACTTCTTCTGCCTTAACTTGTAAGCCGCTGTACTGCTTCAGCTCAATTTCCGGCAGTACATCCACCGCAGCGGAGAATGTCAAGGGTTTTCCTGGCTCGAACGCACCAATTAAATCCTCAAAAGAGGAACGCAACTGAGGTTGACCGATCGCTTCTATTTCTGCTTGCTTAATGGCTTCCGTAATGCCACTTTGAATTAACTCTTCTAACGCTGCTGCCTTGATCCGCGTTGTCCCTAGCCGTTGCAATAAGATTTGGCGCGGCACTTTACCTTTACGGAACCCAGGAATGTTGGCGGCGCGGGTGAAGTTTTGAATTACCTGCTCGTAACTCTGTTGAGACTTGTCGGCGGGAATTTCTATTTCCAGACCAATTTGACTGGCGGGAAGCTTTTCCTGGGTGACTTTCATTTTGATAGAAGATATGTAACTGATTGTTTTTTACCTGCTGAAGTACCACACTAGCACTAGTCCTACTCCGATCGCCTAATGCCATAAATTAGCGGCTGTGACCGACATTGCTTGCCTTGAGGGAGGACGACTTCTAAAGCGTTTTAGCTTTTCTGTTTGCTTGGCTCTCGACTTGCTCGGACAAATAACTGCTTTGAGGTCTAGTTGCTAGACGTAACTAGTCATCTATAGACTATACTGCTGGAACACCTGTTATGAACTGAATGCATTCTCCTCAATTTTCTGATAATATGCCAGCTTATATGTGATGATAATTGTTAAAATCATTGGAACTTTTTGCGACCATCCGCCCCAAGCCGCCAGCGATCGGCGAAAGCCGAAGGTTAACTGAATTGTTAAAATTACTTAAGTAGGGAGATAGAAAACGGCAGACAAGAGGCAGAATAGTGAATCCTTAAATCTATAGATAGACTTTTTATCTTTTTCGTTCTAACAACACAATTATTAAGTTCATCATCATTGAATCCAAACGCTAATGGGTCGCGATCGCCAAGGCTAATTTGAATTTTTTAAAATTTTAAAGTATAACCCCAAACTTTTAAAAAAACTCGTTTCAGTTTATTGCAATATTAGGAGGCAGAAATTTTGAGCAAATCCTATTCAGTTGCCATCTTGGGGGCAACGGGAGCTGTTGGGACAGAATTACTAAGTTTACTAGAAGAACGCCACTTTCCTGTCGCCCAATTGCGGCTACTCGCATCGCCTCGTAGTGCTGGTACGATCGTGACATTTGCAGGAGAAAATATTCCGGTAGAGCCAGTAAGCGATCGCTCCTTCGACGACATAGATATTGTCCTAGCATCAGCTGGTGGTTCCACTTCTAAGGCATATGCTACCAAAGCCGTAGCAGCAGGGGCTGTTTTTATCGACAACTCCAGCGCCTTTCGGATGCACCCAGACGTTCCCCTCGTCGTTCCAGAAGTGAATCCCCAAGTAGCAGCTACCCACAAAGGGATTATTGCCAATCCCAACTGCACCACCATTTTGATGAACGTTGCTGTTTATCCCCTCCATCAAGTCAGTCCAGTAAAACGGATTGTTGCCGCGACCTATCAATCAGCGAGCGGTGCTGGTGCTAGGGCAATGGAAGAAGTTAAAGCTCAAGCTCAAGCGATTTTAGCAGGCAACACCCCCATAACTGAGATCTTTCCCTACCCTCTGGCGTTTAATCTCTTCCCTCACAACACTCCGCTCAATGACCAAGGGTACTGTGAGGAAGAAATGAAAATGGTGAACGAAACCCGCAAGATTTTTGCCGAACCTCAGTTGCAAATTACGGCAACCTGCGTGCGGGTTCCCGTACTCAGAGCGCATTCAGAAGCGATTAATCTAGAATTCGAGCAGTGTTTAAGCGTCGCCGAAGCAAAGGAAATTTTGTCACAAGCTCCTGGCGTGCGTGTAGTCGAAGACTTCGCTGCTAACTATTTTCCCATGCCCATTGATGCCTCCGGTCGCGATGAAGTACTCGTAGGTCGCATTCGCCAAGACATTTCCCATCCCCGAGGCTTAGAACTATGGCTGTGTGGCGACCAAATCCGTAAAGGTGCGGCATTAAATGCCGTGCAAATTGCAGAATTATTGGTAGCCAAAAACTTACTTCAGCCCTCCGAAGTAGCAGCAGTGTAGGCAGGTTGAGTGCAAGCAGATTTTTTACAGTTCTTACAGCTGAGCGCTTTGGCAAAGAATGCCGACAGCTAAAAATTAGGAGTCAAGCGTGGTAGATTTTGGCAGAGTGGTGACCGCAATGGTCACGCCATTTCAAGCAGACGGTAGCGTAAATTATGCAGTTGCGGAGCAACTAGCAGCGCATTTGGTGACACAAGGAAGTGACGCTTTGGTGGTTTGTGGTACGACAGGAGAGTCTCCCACTTTGAGTTGGGACGAAGAGTACCAGCTATTCCAAGTCGTAATTAAAGCTGTTGCAGGTAAGGCGCTAGTCATTGCGGGAACGGGTTCTAATTCTACTCAAGAAGCGATCGCGGCTACCCAAAAAGCAGCTAAAATAGGAGTACATGGTTCTTTACAAGTAGTCCCCTACTATAATAAGCCTCCACAAGCAGGGTTATTTAGCCATTTTCAGGCGATCGCACAAGCATGTCCCGATCTGCCAATGGTGTTATATAATATTCCCGGTCGCACGGGTCAAAATCTCTTGCCGCAAACAGTGGCTCGGTTGTCAGCAATAGGTAACATTGTTGGAATTAAAGAAGCGACGGGTAGCCTCGACCAAGCTAGTGAAATTAGTCGCATGACACCGCCAGAATTTAAAATCTACTCTGGTGACGATTCCCTCACATTACCTTTACTGGCGATCGGTGGATATGGTGTCATTAGCGTGGCAAGTCATTTAGTTGGCAAGCAGCTACAACAAATGATTCAAGCCTTTGCCGCAGGACAAGTTCAAACGGCAACTCAAATTCACCTCCAACTACTCCCTCTATTCAAAAGTCTGTTCCTGTCAACAAATCCCATTCCCGTAAAAGCAGCCCTCAGACTTCAAGGCTGGGATGTAGGTTCAACTCGTCTACCGTTAGAAGACGACCAAAATGGATTAGCACAGAAACTCAAGCCAGTACTAGCAGAGTTAAACCTGATATAGGTATAGAGCTTTCAGACAACTGAATAATTCGTGCAAGATACTTCCAAGTCGTTATCGCGATCGCTCGGATTGAAAATAATTGCCCTTAATGACAACTTTTATCTATCGCAAAACCACCTGACTTTGTTTTATCTAACTCAAACAACAAACGTGAATCTAAAAAAACAACTGTAGATTAAGGATACAAATGAGTAACAACGGAACGACAGCCGCCGTCAAAATTATTCCCCTTGGCGGTTTACACGAAATTGGCAAAAACACTTGCGTTTTTGAATACAACGATGAAATTTTTCTCCTCGATGCAGGGTTGGCATTTCCTACCGACGAAATGCACGGGGTAAACATCGTTCTGCCAGATGTCACGTACTTACGTGAAAATCGGCATAAGATTAAGGGCATGATCGTCACCCACGGTCATGAAGATCATATTGGTGGCATTGCCTTTCATTTAAAGCAATTTGATATTCCGGTAATTTACGGTCCCCGCTTGGCAATGGCAATGCTAGAGGGGAAACTAGAAGAAGCAGGAGTCCGCGATCGCACGGAGTTAAGATCGGTACGTCCCCGCGAACTCGTCCGTATTGGTTCCTCTTTTATTGTTGAATTTATCCGCAACACCCACTCAATCGCTGATAGCTTCACCGTCGCCATTCACACCCCCCTTGGCGTAATTATCCACACGGGGGATTTTAAATTCGACCATACTCCAGTTGATGGCGAGCATTACGACATTCAACGGCTGGCAGAACATGGAGAAAAAGGCGTATTGTGCCTAATCAGTGATTCTACTAATTCCGAAGTTCCAGGACATACACCTTCAGAACGATCGGTCTATCCCAACTTAGACCGTATTTTTATGCAAGCTAAGGGCAGAGTCCTCGTCACCACCTTTGCTTCCTCCGTACACCGGATCAACATGATTCTGGAATTGGCGCAAAAACACAATCGCGTTGTTTCAGTTGTCGGGCGATCGATGTTAAACGTCATTGCTCATGCTCGAAATCTAGGCTACATCAAATGTCCAGATAACCTGTTGCAGCCGCTACACGCCATTCGCCAACTTCCCGATGAAAATGTTTTGATTCTCACCACTGGTTCTCAAGGCGAACCGATGTCAGCCATGACGAGAATTTCTCGCGGCGCACATCCCCATCTCAAAATTCGCGAGGGAGATACAGTCGTATTTTCAGCAAACCCGATCCCAGGTAATACGATCGCCGTAGTCAACACGATCGATCGCTTGATGATGCAGGGTGCTAAAGTTATCTACGGTCGGGAACAGGGCATTCACGTTTCTGGACATGGTTGCCAAGAAGACCAAAAATTAATGATTGCCTTAACTCGTCCCAAGTTTTTCTTACCCGTGCATGGCGAACATCGGATGCTAGTGAAGCATTCTCAAACAGCCCAAAGCATGGGAATTCCGGCTGAGAATATGGTCATCATCCAAAATGGTGACGTAGTAGGACTATCAACAGAGGAAATTAAGGTAGTTGGGAAAGTGCCGGCGGGGATCGAACTAGTCGATACCTCTGGTTCTGGTATTGTCAGCGGTAAAGTCTTGCAAGAACGCCAGCAAATGGCAGCAGATGGCATCGTTACCATCGCTGCTGCGATCGATTGGAATGGGAAGTTAATGACTAAGCCGGACATTCACCTACGGGGCGTAGTCACCACGATTAACCGCGATTTGCTGCAAAAGTGGGTACAAGAACAGATCGAGCAAATATTAAGCGATCGCTGGACAGATTTTGCTCGATCTTTTGACGGACAAGAAGTTGATATTGATTGGGCGGGATTGCAGGTACAGCTAGAAAAAGACTTACAACGGGCAATTCGACGCGAGTTACAATGTCAACCCACTGTCACCCTACTCATGCCTATCCCTGAAGAACCTGTCAAGGCAGCTGACGGTAGAAGACGGCGACGCACTACTGCGGCACCAGTCGCGTCATGAACAGTGACTAGTTAACAGTTATCAGTTATCAGTGACAGATAGGGTTCCTATCTAGATAGAAATAGATAGCTCATCACACAAAATTCCCCCAATTCTCCTTTAAAAGGCAGTTTTGGGGGATTTTATGTTGCCAGCGATCGGTGTAGAGATCTGACATGTCACATCGCTCTGGAGTGACTTAGCAACCAACAACCGTCAACTATCAACCCTCAACCCTCAACTCTCCATCAACTATAAAGAAAATCTAACGAAATTAGCTTGACAAATCGTCAAACATCGGTAAATATACGGAAGCTGCTTTTAATTATTTCTTTATTATTTTAAAAATTTCCGTATTGTTGCTCATACATCGCGCAGGAATTTTAGGCAGAATCAAAGCGATTCCTATTAGAGAGGTGGAACAAAAATTGTGTTTGAAACTACAAATAATAAATTTGTACTTTTGAATACAAAATCGAGATAGATGTGGTTCGTGCATCGCTTGAATGTTTGTTCTACATGCACTTCCAGTCAAATTCGCTAAACTTCACTAAAGTTTTATATAGGTCAAATTTCAAAAAAATCTCTCTATTCACCTACCAATTCTGCCAAATCGTTAGTTAACGTGGGGTAGTGATAAAGAGGTTCCTGAATTGAGAAAAAATCCTCCAAAAATTTTTAATTGATTTAGGAAACATTATTCCGGTAAAGATCGTTGAGACATTGTATGTGTTCTATAGCAAGCTCAAGTTGCTTCATACAGTACGAGGAGTGAATCATGAACGCTTCCCCATATACACCCCAAGACATTGCCCTAGCCAGTTGGATCTGGATCGACCAAACTCAACAGTCTCTAGAAATACCCATTGCAGCTAGTCCGTTACAGCAACCCAAACAGCGCAAATTAGACTTGTTGTTACCTCTACGTCGCTGGCTGGATAGCGTCAAAGTCCGCAATCCTCAGTTAGCACATCGCTTATGTCAACTTATTCCTTCCCAGTGTCCGTTTGAGCGAGATGTCGTTCTATTCGGTCGCAAGCTGTTCCATATTCCACCAATGTGCAAGCTCAACCCGCTTTACGAAGAAGTTGTAGGCTTGCGTTTCCGCGCCTTATGCTACCTAGCCGACGAATGTGGTGAAGACGTAACTCCTTACTGTTAACAGTTGACAATTAACAGTTATCAGTTAACAGTTATCAGTGACCAGTGCCCAGTAGTTATTTATGTGTTTTTCACTAATTACCCACGCACCACGACTGATGTGACGATCGCTTGACATGGAGTTATACTGAGGCTGAGCTGCAACAACCTACAAGAATGGAGATCGCGGCTATCGGCGCTCAATATAATTACCAAATTATAAGTGTTAAGCGACTATGGGGAGATACTTCTTTCACCAATGGTTGGATCTAGCAGCCAAAGCGACTAAAATTGCTGTTGTTTCATTCAGTTCCCTGGGGCTAGCAAGCAGTTTCTGGCTGGTAATAGAGCATCAAGTACCACAAATTGCCCGCACCCAAACAGTCAATACTGACGTGACACTCGACCGTCGCCCCGACGAAACCTACGAAGCACTACGCAGTCGGGCTATAACAGCGGCTAGAACAGCAGCAACACAGAATTTAGCAACCAATCGACAAGCTACAGATATCACCGTTACGGTAGTTATCCGCGATCGCGGGCAAATTGCACCTATACTTTCGCTGACAGCAAATCGCACTGAAGGAATTGACCCCGATCCCCGGCAAGGAATTAAATATTTCGACCAAGCGCGATCGCTACTTCGATTTGACGAGCGTGATGTAGCAACAAACGATGCCGATAGCGCACCTCGAAGATCGTTTCCGAATCCAACTCCCTCCTCATCGAGAACGCCAGCCAACTCGAATTCTAGCAACACAAGAGGTAGCGGACAGGGAACGTTCTCCCAGCCAGGACGCTTGATTCCATCTACATCGGAACAGCCTACTAACACCACTCCTTTTAGTCAGCCAGGTACGACAAACTCAACCAATACACCTAGCAGTCAAACACAACCAGGTACGGGTTTAGTCCCTCAATCGTTGCCAGACACAACTCCCAATTCCATAACCCCCAATTCATCAAACACGCCGACAAACCAACCAACTGCATTTCCCGATTCATCACCAGATACATCAACCAGTCCGTCTACAACAACTCCTGCTTCATCTTCTAACACGGGTATAACTCCAGCAACGCCTGCTACTCCTTCGGGACTCACACCCAGTCAACCCCTGACTCCATCAACCTCACCTTTTGGAACCACTACGCCGACGACACAACCTTGAGGTCAGTTATCAGTTATCAGTTATCAGTTATCAGGGAGCAGTGACCAACTACCAACTACCAACTACCCATTACCCATTACCACTCAATAAATATTTGGCTTACAATGGAAAGGTTGTGAAAAATTAAGTCTGTGTCGTCATGGCTGTTCCAAAGAAGAAAACATCTAAGTCTAAAAGAGATAAGCGCCGAGCTACTTGGAGAGGAAAAGCTGCAATAGAAGCACAAAAAGCCCTGTCGTTAGGTAAGTCTATTCTCAGCGGACGCTCTAAGTTTGTCTATCCCAATCCTGAAGAAGAGGAAGAAGATACTGAATCCTAGTTGTGGTGCGCTTAGGCATCTATCGCTCATGGATCTGCCTAGAAGTGTTGTAAGAGATCGGTGAGTTGCGCTAAAGATCTAAGTAAAGGTTTTTTAACCTTTGAATGCAACAATAACCTATACGTCTACACCGCATGGTAGGAAAATTTTTTCAGAAACCAGGAGCAGAACAAAGCGATCGCGTCCCTCCTGGTCAATACTTAACCAAGGGGTTTCCCGTACTAACCTATGGTGATACTCCTCGGGTTAATCGAGAACAATGGCAATTTAAGGTTTGGGGTCTGGCACAACCAAAGACTCTGACTTGGGAAGATTTTATGGCGCTACCGCAGCATGATTTTACTGCGGATTTTCATTGCGTCACTCGCTGGTCTAAATTGGATGTCAAATGGACTGGCGTGAAGGTGACAGACTTCATGCAACTGATTGAAATCGATCCTAAAGCCGCTTATGTCATGGAACATTGTTATGGCGGCTACACGACAAATATTCCTTTAGAAGACTTTCTGCGGGAAGAAAACTTTTTTGCCCACACTGTATTTGACGAACCTCTTCCTGCCGAACATGGTGGACCAATGCGGTTAGTCGTACCTCACCTTTATGCTTGGAAAAGCGCCAAGTGGATCAATGGTCTAGAGTTTTTAGAACAAGATGAATTAGGCTTCTGGGAACGGAACGGCTATCATCGTCGAGGCGAACCTTGGGCAGAGGAGCGCTACAGCGGCGGGTTTTAGGTTTCAATGCTAACCAGCTAGAAAAAAACTTGTATATTCTGGTGGGCATTGCCCACCCTAATTCTTTGCATGAGCGTGGCAACGAGCGCCTTACTGACAAAGCATTTGCTGAAGTAGCAATTGAAGCGAATGTTACTTCAATCGCGCCGTTCTTGGTAGTCATCAGAAGATTTGGGATCTAATTCCCAACGGCGATCGTCGCGGTCTTCTAGAATATCTTGAGTGCGTAAAAAACTGCGATCGTCCATTTCCAGACCAACAGCTGCTTCAATCTCTTCAGTTACGTCTTGGTCGGGAGTAGCAACAGTACCACCTACAGCCTCATCTCCTTCTTCTGCTGCTGTTTGCCACGATGCATCGACATCTCCGCCAGTCAATTCTGGACTAGTATTAGTGTATTCTCCTGCTTCTCTACCAGCGTTCGTCCTTGGGTCATCGTGAACGCCAGTACCAAAAGATTCAGTAATTTCTTCGGATAAGTCTTGAATATTTTTATCGTTGCGATCGCCCATAAGTTCAGAGTCATTTAGTTGTTGGTTGATGGTTGTTGGCAACTATTCGTTGGTCACTGATAGCTCCACTTCAAGATAGCGTTTTATATCAAATTGCACCTATTCCCAGAGTTATATCCCCAGAAAAGAACATAATCCATACCCTTTGGAGGAAGAGGATTTGGGGTACGGCTGCATAGGCTTGGTACTGGAGCAAAGAAGTTTTACTGAGTTTGAGGACATACAGAGTGAAGTACGACGAGTTCATCAAACACGTTCAGACAGTGGCACAGATGGATTCCCGTGAAGATGCACAACGGGCGACACAAGCAACTCTAGAAACTATTAGAGAAAGGATTGTCGGTAACGAAGCCAAAGATTTAGCTTCGCAATTACCGCAACAATTCAGTGAATATTTGCGTGGAAGAGAGGGTGAAGACGGTCAGCCTTTCTCAATGGAAGAATTTCTACAGCGCGTCAGTGCCAAAGAACAAGTAGAGCCAACTGTCGCAGCTAACCACGTTCGGGCTGTATTTGCAGTGTTGCAGAATGCAGTGACACCTGGAGAATTCACCGATTTCAAAGCTAACTTTTCGGACGATTATATCGACTTATTCGCCACAGGATCGAATCTAGGAGCGTCTGCTGCTTCGTAGCGATCGCTGTTTTCGGCTTTCAATAAAATCTTACAAAGTAGGAGGGATATTTATGACACAAGCTAACGGTAATCTCGGAAAAAAAAGAGTTGCCATTCTGATTGAGAATGGTGTAGAAGACGCGGAATTCAAAATTCCTTATGAAGCCTTGAAAATGGCGGGAATTGAAACTGTAGTTCTCGGTTCTCGAACCAACGAAACATATAAAGGTAAGCAAGGTAAAGTTTCGCAATCGGCAGACGGCACGACAACTGAAGCAATGGCATCAGAGTTTGATGCCGTGGTTATTCCTGGTGGGATGGCTCCCGACAAAATGCGTGTCAACCCCAACACCGTGCGCTTCGTTCAAGAGGCAATGCAGCAAGGAAAATTAGTTGCTGCTGTCTGTCATGGACCCCAAGTTTTAATTGAAGGCGATTTGCTAAAAGGCAAGCAAGCCACAGGATTTATTGCCGTGCGCAAGGACATGATCAATGCGGGTGCAAACTACGTCGATGAGCCACTGGTAATTGATGGTAATTTAATCACTTCCCGTCAGCCCGGAGACTTGGCAATTTTCACCACAGCTATCCTCAGCCGTCTAGGTTACGGTGGCAAAGAAGTTGCTTTACCAGATGTGCGAGATGTCAATGCAGAATGGTGGAAACTAGCTGATGCTTGGGGTGGTTCTACTAAAGGAGAAATTGTCAAAGGGCTAAATACTGCTTTAGCTGGTGAAAAGTACGCTCAAGAGGCGTTTGGGCAGTATATAGAGAAAGCATCTGACCCTCAATTTAAGGCATTGTTGCTAGAGATTGTTGCTAATAAGCAGCAACACATCGAGCGGCTAGAAGCAAGACTGTCAGCTTTAGGCGAGAAACCATCACTGACGGCAAATGTGGCTGATAAGTATGCCAAAGTGAAAACTGCTTTACAAGGTAGCGACGATCGCAATCTAATGCGACGGGCTTTAGGAGATATTCAGACAGGTGTGGTAGATGCGCACAATCTGTTTGTTCAATTTACAGATCCCGTATCAACAGCCTTATTTAAGCAGATCGAGCAAGATGGAGCGCTGTACGAACGCCATATGGCAGAACTCTATCGCTTGCGTGTAGGAACGACACAGCCTGGGAAGCCGACGACTGGGGCGGCGGTAACTATGTAGGAAGATCCCCCAACCCCCCTTAAAAAGGGGGCTAAGAGATCCCTGCAATCTCCACTTTTAAGAGGGGAGATCTATTCAGACAAGGGAGACAGAGAAGGTGGCTTCGACGGTAGAGAATCAGCAAGGACAGGGAGATAGTAACGAAATCGGGCGCTGGGCATCACTGATTGGTGGTGGTGCAATGGTACTGATGGGGTTACAACAGCGATCGCTACGGGGTGCTTTGTTGGCGATCGCAGGTGGTGGATTGGCATATAAAGCAGCAACGGAAAAGGGCGATATGCAACAAGCATTGGGTTTAAACCAAGCAATTAAGGTAGAAAAGACGGTAACGATAAATAAGCCTGCTGATGAGCTGTATCGTTACTGGCATGATTTCAAATATCTGCCAACTTTTATGAAACATCTCAAGTCAGTAGAGGTGTACGACAACAAGCGATCTCATTGGGTAGCAAATGCACCTTTAGGTGCAAGTGTTGAATGGGATGCAGAAATTATTGAAGACCGCGAAAACGAATTTATTTCCTGGACTTCGGTAGAAGGGGCAGATGTAGACAATTCTGGTTTTGTCAGATTTAAGCCAGCACCAGGAAATCGCGGTACGGAAGTAAAAGTAGTCATTGAATACGCGCCACCAGGCGGAGTCTTAGCATCGGCGATCGCCAAACTCTTTGGTGAGGAACCGGAACAACAAATTGGTGACGACCTGCGCCGCTTCAAAATGCTCATGGAAGCAGGTGAAATTGCTACCACTGAAGGACAACCAAAAGGCGGTTGATAGTCAACCATCAACCATCAGCTATCAACCAACAACCAACAACTAAAAGTGAGTATGAAAGCAGTTTGCTGGCACGGCGCAAATGATGTGCGGGTGGAATCCGTACCCGATCCGAAAATTCTTAATCCTCGCGATGTGATTTTAAAGATTACCTCTACTGCAATTTGCGGTTCTGACTTGCACATTTACGGCGGCTACATTCCCACCGTGCAACCAGGTGACATTATCGGTCACGAATTTATGGGGGAAGTGGTCGAAGTTGGTAGAGGAATTAACAACTTAAAAGTCGGCGATCGCGTCGTCGTTCCTTCTACAATCGGTTGTGGTGGTTGCTATTATTGCCAACACGATATGTGGTCGCTGTGCGATAACTCTAACCCTAACGGTTGGGTTGAAGAGAAGTTGTTTGGCAATATCACCTCAGCGATTTATGGATACTCCCATGCTTTCGGTGGATATGCTGGGGCGCAAGCAGAGTACGTGCGCGTCCCATTTGCCGATGTAGATGTGGTCAAAGTCCCTAAGGACATACCAGACGAAAAGTTACTATTTATCTCCGATGCCATTCCTACAGGTTACATGGGAGCTGAGTTATGTGACATTCAACCTGGGGATACAGTAGCAGTGTGGGGCTGCGGTGCAGTCGGGCAATTTGCCATGATTAGCGCCTACATGATGGGTGCAGAAAAAGTGATTGCGATCGATCGCTTCCCCGAACGCTTAGAATTAGCCAAAAATTTCGCTAAAGCAGAAGTAATTAACTACGAAGAAGTAGATGCAGGCGAAGCTTTGAGAGAAATGACGGGGGGTATGGGTCCCGACGCTTGTATTGATGCTGTAGGCTTGGAAGCGCACGGAGTTGGCTTTGAAGACTTTTACGACCAGACTAAGCAGAAATTAAAGCTAGAAACCGACCGTCCGCATGTTTTGCGACAAATGATTCTATCTTGTCGTAAAGGTGGAACTCTTTCAATTATGGGTGTCTACGGTGGCTTTGTAGATAAGATGCCTTTTGGTGCAGCATTCAATAAAGCTTTAACTTTCAGAATGGGACAAATGCACGGACAAAAATATATGCATTTGTTGCTCAAGATGATTCTGGAAGAGAAATTCGATCCCTCCCGCGTTGTCACGCATCAATTACCCCTCGAACAAGCTGCCCACGGCTACGACATTTTCCAACAAAAGAAAGACAACTGTATCAAAGTTGTACTGAAACCGTAGATGGGTAATTGGTAATGGGTAATTGGTAATTATAATTAACACTTGAAAAGTAAAAGTAGAGGATGACAATGAAGAAATTAATTTCCCTTTTTCGTCAGGTAACAATTGTTTTTTTGGTAGGGCTGACTGTTTCTATACTGCAATTTGGCTATAACAGTAATTTGTCTGCTAGAGCTGAAACAGTAACACCTGAAGCTAGAGCATATCAAGCAAAGCAGCCTGGAACTGAAATGAATCGAGGAAATCCGCTTGAAAAGGCTAAGGAAAGCCTCAAAGAAACTGCTGAAAATGTTCGAGAAAAGCTCAATTTAGATGAGCCACTCGATCCTGGTACGAAAGAAGTTTTGAATTCTGCTCAGAAAAACGTGGAAAAAACAGTTAAGCCCGTCACTGGAAAAGAGCAAGGTTCTTATCAGCAAAATACAAATTAAGTCGTAAGTCGTAAGTCGTAAGTAAGAAACGTATTACCAATTGACTTACGACTAATGACAAAGGACAAATAAAAAACTACTTCCTACTCACTCATTAATTATGAAAGCAGTTTGCTGGCACGGGGAAAAGAATGTCAAGGTAGATACAGTCCCCGATCCTAAAATTGCAAATCCCCGCGATGCAATTGTCAAAATTACGTCAACAGCAATCTGCGGTTCGGATTTGCACCTTTATAATGGCTTTATCCCCACTATGGAGAAAGGGGATATCCTCGGTCACGAATTTATGGGAGAAGTGGTTGAGGTTGGGAGTGCGGTTAAGAATGTAAAAGTCGGCGATCGCGTCGTCGTTCCTTTTACAATTTCTTGCGGTAACTGCTTTTTCTGCAATCGCGATCTGTGGTCGTTGTGCGATAATTCTAACCCCAACGGTTGGATGGCAGAGAAGCTGATGGGACATTCACCAGCTGGTCTATTTGGCTACTCTCATATCTTCGGCGGTTATGCTGGCGGACAAGCGGAGTACGCGCGAGTCCCATTTGCCGATGTCGGGTTATTTAAGATTCCTGATGGGCTGACAGACGAGCAAGTATTATTCTTAACCGATATCTTTCCCACTGGCTACATGGCAGCAGAGAATTGTCATATTAAGCCTGGTAATATCGTTGCTGTCTGGGGTTGTGGTCCGGTAGGACAGTTCGCGATTAAGAGTGCGTATATGCTGGGTGCGGAAAAAGTTATCGCGATCGATCGCATCCCAGAACGCTTGCAAATGGCTAAGGAACAGGGTAAAGCCGACGTACTTAACTACGAAGAAGTGGATGTTGGGGAAGCGTTAAAAGAAATGACTGGCGGGCGCGGTCCCGATGCGGTAATTGATGCCGTAGGACTAGAGGCGCACGGTACTGATTTTATGAACTTGTTCGATAAAGCAAAACAAGTCGTGCGATTGGAAACAGACCGACCCACAGCCTTACGTAATGCGATCGTTGCTTGCGGGAAAGCAGGTCATGTCTCGATCGCAGGGGCGTATGGTGGTTTCCTCGATAAAATCCCAATGGGTGCGGCAATGAACAAAGGTTTGACATTCAAGATGGGACAAACCCACGTCCATCGGTACTTAAAACCACTACTAGAACACATTCAAAACGGTGACATCGATCCAACGTTCATCATCACTCATACTCTTCCCTTAGAACAAGCACCCCACGCCTACGATATCTTCAAGCATAAAAAAGATAATTGTATCAAAGTTGTGTTGAAGCCTTGAAATTGGTAATAGGTAATTGGTAATGGGTAATTGGTAGTTGCGACTTGCCAATTACCAACCAGTAACTACCAAAGAAAAAACTATGTTTTGGCACAGCTTGCGACAAAAATTCTTCTGTCTGCTTTTATCGAGTTTATTGTTTCTTGCTTTTGTTCCTCCGGCTTATGCCTTACCGCAGGAAAAGACCGTGGGCAAGATTGAATCGGTAGCTTCGTTTAACGGTGCTATGCCGACCGGAGTAACAGTGTCTCAAAGGGGGAGAATTTTTGTTAACTTCCCTCGCTGGGGAGACAAAGTAGATTATACGGTAGCGGAGATAGTCAGGGGTAAAGTCGTAGCTTATCCCAACGCCAAATTCAATCGCCCTCAAAAAGACCAATCGAAGTCACTCGTTTCTGTTCAAAGTGTGGTTGTCGATCCTTTAGACCGTTTGTGGATCTTGGATACTGGCAGCATTCAGTTTGCACCTACTGCTTATGGGGGACCGAAATTAATCGGGATAAATCTGAAACAAAATCGAATTTTTAAGACTATCTTGTTTCCCCAAGATGTAGCGCTACCGACTACCTATTTGAACGATATCCGCTTCGATTTACGGCGCGGTAAAGCAGGGATGGCTTTTATTACCGATTCTTCCGGTAACGGTGCTAATGCCATTATTGTTGTCGATTTAGATTCTGGTAAAAGTTGGCGGCGGCTGAACGACCATCCTTCTACGAAAGCAGAACCGAATTTTCTCCCAGTAGTGGAGGGACAACCGTTGATGAACCGTCCGCCAGACAAGCCACCCAGCCCAATTACAATTGGTGCGGATGGAATTGCAATCAGTGCCGATGGGAAACAGTTATTTTACTGTAATTTAGCTGGAAGAAGGTTATATAGTGTCAGCGTTGATGCTTTAGTCGATGAGAAATTAAGCGACAAAGAAGTAGCAGCGACCGTACAAGATTTGGGAGATAAAGGCGGTGCATCTGATGGCTTAGAGTCGGATGCTCAAAATCGAGTTTATCTGACCAACTACGAGCATAATGCAATTTTGCGGCGATCGCCTGATGGGATGTATGAAACTGTAGTTCACGATCCTCGCGTTTTATGGGCTGATACGCTGTCTGTCGCCAATGACGGCTACCTCTATTTCATTGCCAATCAACTTCACCGTCAGCCCCAGTTCCATCAGAAGAAAGATTTGCGCGAAAAACCATACAGTCTGTTTCGTACCCGCATTAATGCGAAACCAGTGCTGTTGCGATAACAATCTGTAGGGGCGCACAGCTGTGCGCCCCTACTAACAATTACAGGGCAAAAAAATATATGTTGAATGCAGTCAAAAATCTCCTCACGCGCAGGCAAATAATTGGTTCTGGGATGGGAATTTTGGGTGTAGGAGTGGCGGGAGTGGTAACGCGAAATTCACCTGCGATCGCCCAGCCCGCTTATAAACCAGCTAAAGAACCACCAATACCCGACGAAAAGAAACTCGGTTGGGCTGTTGTCGGGTTGGGTAAATTTGCTACGCAACAAATTATTCCTTCATTTTCGCAGTGCAAGCAGTCAAAATTAGTGGCGTTGGTGAGTGGCGATCGCGCTAAAGCTGAAAATTATGCGCGGCAATATAATGTCAATCCTAAAAATATTTACAATTACGAAAATTACGATTCCCTTCGGAATAATCCAGAAGTAGACATTATCTATATAGTTCTACCCAACGGTTTACACGCTGAATATACTATCCGTGGCGCACAAGCAGGAAAGCATATTTTATGTGAAAAGCCGATGGCAAATACGGTAGAAGAGTGTCAGGCGATGATTGCTGCTTGTAATCAAGCAAACCGCAAGTTGATGATAGCTTACCGCGCTCAATACGAACCTTTCAACTTAGAGGCGATCGCGATCGCGCAGAAAAAACAACTCGGTCAACTCAAGGCGATCGTCGCCGACCACGGGCGCAACCTCGACCCCAAAGATCCAGCGGATGTCTGGCGGATGAATAAGAAACTGGCTGGTGGTGGTTCGCTATTTGATATTGGGATCTACAGCTTACAGGCTGCGCGTTACATTACAGGCGAAGAACCTACAGAAGTCTGTGCTATGACCTATAGCACTCCCAACGATCCTCGCTTCAAGGAAGTGGAGGAGAACGTTAACTTCATTTTGCGTTTCCCTAGCGGCGTGCTAGCCAACTGTACTTCTAGTTATGGCTACTCCAGTACCAAACGCTTTCAGGTATTTGGTAGTAATGGTACGCTCGAACTCGACCCTGCTACAGATTACTATCGGCATCAATTAACTGTAAAACGAGAAAAGGTACAAGAAGAACGGCAGATTCAGGAACAAAACCAGTTTGCCCTAGAGATGGATCATCTTTCTGAATCGGTCATGCAAGATCGGCAACCGAAAACTCCTGGTGAAGAAGGCTTACAGGATGTGAGATTGATGTTAGCAATTTACGAAGCGGCACGCACAGGTCGCACGATATCAGTTGACAGTAGAGAGTGACTAGCGACTGGTGACTGGTGACTAGAAAAGATTCCAGCCACTAGCCACTAACCGATCGACTTTTCCAAATATCGAACTGTTAAATTTAAGCTAGAAAAGATTCCAGCCACTAGCCACCAGCCACTAGCCACTTATAACAACCAATTACCAATTAAGGATGATGCGCTAAAGCAGAAATCGAGATGGGATGGAAAAGAGCAGGCAGTGCAATCGCAAATTCTATGGGAGATGAAAATATGAGCGATACCAGTGTTAAAAAGGTAGATTCTAGTAGTTCCCCTCATGGTAAGCAGGGACAGAAGTATTTAGCTTCCGGTAAATCTCTTTCGATGCGTTTGTGGGAAAACGAACAACCAGCAGAAACTAAATCTCCCACGACAAGAGACTATGAAACCGTTGGCTATGTAATTAGCGGTAAGGCAGAGTTACATCTTGAAGGTCAAATGGTATTACTAGAACCTGGAGATTCTTGGGTTGTACCTAAAGGTGCATCTCATACTTATAAAATTTTGGAACCTTTTACTGCTGTCGAAGCTACTAGTCCTCCGTCACAGGTTCACGGAAGAGATGAATAAGATTTGTTAGTGAGGAATAAAGCTTTCAGCCGCTACTATTTAATAGCGGCTGCACTATTTGATAGAGCGTATCTTACAGTAGTTTCAGTTTATTTTCTTGAGTTCGCTGCCGTAAATTCTATTCGATCGCCAGATTGCTGTATCGGCAGATGAATTTTAACACTATCTTTAAAGCATAGCAGTCTTACTTAATATGTGAAATTGAAATTCAGATTGGATAGCACCCACTCTGCAAGGAAACTTTGTTCGATTAAAAATATTCTAGTTTTCAAAAAAGAATAGAGCAACTAAACCTAAATAATAATACCTATCTCTTTCAGTTGAATTCCGTCATTCTGTCTGTAGGTTGAGGAAAAAGAAGTGAGTCAGTAGTTACCTAGATAGGGTAATGCAACAAAATTCTAGCAACAAAATTTCGCCAGTCAAAATATAGATCGCACTACAACCGATCGCGTCGCTCAGTAAAATTTTTTCAGGAGATCTTCATGTTTTATCACAAGAAGCAGCTACAGTATTTCACTCCACCAGCAAAACCCGATGCTGCCTATGCAAAAAAGCTGCAAGAACTAATTGGCGGTTCTTTTGGCGAAATGACCGTGATGATGCAGTACCTATTCCAAGGTTGGAACTGCCGGGGACCCGCTAAGTACCGCGATATGCTATTAGACATTGGAACTGAGGAAATCGGTCACGTTGAAATGCTAGCAACGATGGTTGCTCATTTGTTGGATAAAGCACCAGTCAATATGCAAGAAGATGGGGCAAAAGATCCAGTCGTTGGTGCGGTCATGGGTGGCGTTCGTCCGCGAGATGTGATTATGGCAGCGGCAATGAATCCTCAACACGCCACTGTTTCGGGTGGGGGGGCAATGCCAGCGGATAGCGTAGGTTTTCCTTGGAACGGACGCTTTATTGTTGCTAGTGGCAACTTGTTGGCAGACTTCCGCTCTAATCTTCACGCCGAATCTCAGGGTCTTTTACAGGCTGTACGGTTGTACGAAATGACAGACGACCCAGGTGTAAGAGACATGCTCAGTTTCAATATTGCCCGCGACACCATGCATCAAAACCAGTGGTTAGCGGCAATTGAAGATCTGAAAAGCGAAGGATTTGAGGAAACAGTTGTTCCCAAGATCGCGTATGAATATGGGAAGAAAGAGAACGCTTATCAGTTCTGGAATCACTCTGAGGGAGAAGAAAGCGCTCAAGGTCGTTGGGCGAAAGGTGCTTCAATCGACGGTAAAGGTCAGTTTGAGTATGTAGCAAATCCGCAGCCAATAGGACCAGAACCAAATCTTCCTCAACCCGATCCAAAACTTCACGGTACGATGAAATCACCTCAAGCTCAACAGATGCAGGAGGGTAGTGTTGTATCTAAGGCAGTCCAGGGTGTAGCTGATGCAGTTGAAGGTACGGCTAATACCATTAATAAAATTACTGGTGGAGACGGACAGTAAGCTAGTACGAGATAGCAGGGGAGAACGATGCTTGTAGCATTAGCTCGGGGCATTTTCTCGACTGTATAGCTGCCAATCAAAATAAATTAACATAGCAAAAGACGCGAAATTCCGCGTCTTTTGCTATTTAAGGCATGAATTAGCCTTAGTGAATTGGTGGTTGTGAAAAAATCGTCACAATTGAAGTAATAAGACTGTTGGGGATTGAAGTTAAATACAAGGAGAGTTGTTGGTGATGCGATCGCATTGCTTAATAACTCAGCCAAAGCTATATAACTTAATCTACGCAGTAGTTTATGACTCATTTTGGAATCATTTGTCCCAGCTCAACAGGACCCCTCAATACCATGCTTCCGCTGGGACAGGAACTTCAACGGCGGGGTCATCGCGTCACTGTAATCGGGATACTGGACGCTCGACCTAAAGTATTAGTAGCAGGATTAGAATTCCAGGTAGTAGGCGAGGATGAGTTTCCAGAAGGTGCAATGGCAGAATCTTTTGCCCAACTGGGAAAACTGAGTGGATTAGCAGCGTTGGCATATACTATTAATCTGCTGAAAAATTTGGCGACTGTTACCCTGCGGGATGCCCCAGACTTACTCCAAGCATCCAATGTAGAAGCCTTGCTCGTAAACCAAGGTTCTAGAGAAGGAGGTACTGTTGCAGATTTTCTAGGTATTCCTTTTGTGACCGTGTGCAGTGCCGTGGTGCTGAATCGAGAACCTAGCGTTCCTCCTTTTAACACTCTTTGGCAGTATAGCCCTGCTTGGTGGGCGCGTTTACGCAACCGAGCAGGTTATGCGTTATTAAATCGCGTTGCTCGTCCTACTCGAACCGTTATTCAAGAATATCGCCGAGAGTGGAAATTGCCCTTACACGCTCACCCCAATGATGCGTACTCTCGATTAGCTCAAATCAGTCAAGCCCCTGCCGAATTTGAATTTCCTAGAGAGAAATTACCTTCTTGGTTCCATTTCACTGGCTCGTATCATTCTTCTGCTAGTCGAGAGCCTGTGCCTTTCCCCTACGAAAATTTGACTGAAAAGCCCTTGATTTATGCTTCGATGGGAACGTTACAAAATCGTTTGATTGGAATTTTTCAGCAAATTGCATCAGCTTGTGAAGGATTGGATGCTCAATTAGTCATTTCATTGGGTGGTTCTGCTCGTCCAGAATCATTACCAAAATTACCTGGAAATCCCGTAGTCGTCGAGTATGCACCCCAACTAGAAATACTCAAAAAAGCAACTTTGATGATTACTCACGCAGGCATGAATACAACGATGGAATGCTTGAAATATGGAGTACCGATGGTGGCAATTCCAGTGACAAACGATCAACCAGGTGTAGCCGCAAGAATTGCTTGGACTGGGGTAGGGGAATACGTACCATTATCTCGCTTGAACGTTCCCAAGTTAAAAGCAGCTATTCAAAAAGTATTCACCGAAAATTCTTACAAACAAAATGCGGCAAGATTGCAACAGGCAATTCAAAAAGCTGGTGGCGTGACTCGCGCTGCCGATATTATCGAACAAGCTATATCTACAGGTAAACCCGTCCTTGCTAATGTTAGTTGAAGCATAAAATTTCCCATTCAACAAAATTACACCGCGATCGGGAGAAATTTGATATGGCAGTTGCAAGTTTGGTAGACGAAATTATTAACGGGAAAGGTTACGTTGTGATTCCCGATCTTTTGAGTACAGTAGAAGCAGAATTAGCTCGCTCTGGTTTGCAACAAGAGGTTGTAGACCGTGCAACACCTAAACTTAAGCAACTACTGGGATACGAATTTAAGTCGGCACTCTTCAAAGATATCCAAAAACTTCGCACGCAAAGGTAATACAGACTAGTGCTATGTAGCAAAAGAATCTTTACAGTTGAATAACGCGATCGTCTTATTACGCCTGTCAGCATTATTTTCTTCTACCTTCTGCTTTCTACCTCCTGCCTTCTTGCACTAAATCATTACTCAAACTGGTAGCAATGCCTGAATTTGTGCTGGTGTGAGTTCCTCAACATTGCCAAAAACGATCGCCGCACCCGCAGATTTGAGAGTTTCCGTATAATTCTGGCAGCGATCGCTGATAGCTTGAACGTGAGGAGGTAAAATACCCACCCCAATCCATTGACGTTGAGGTTGAAGTGCTGCGGCTTTGATGACGGTATACATATCCGCTACCGTATCTCCTGCATACAAAACTGGGGTTGTTGCTGGTAGCTGATGCTGGACTTCTAACTGATGCACGACAGCTAGCAATCCTGTCGGATCGGGTTTACCTGGTGCATCTTCCATTGCAATTAAGGCTGGAGATACTACACCAAGACGTTCTAAGACGTATTTCGCCTCGTCGCGAGTCGCACCACTGAAAAAACCCCAAGGAATACCAGCCGCACTCAATTGTTCGAGATACGTAGGTTGCACCAGCAATGTTTCATCGCAAATATAACCCGTCCAGTTTTGCGGGTCTGTACCTTGATAAAGAGATTGAAAATAGGCGACTAGAGTAGGATAGTCTAGATCGAGCTGCGATCGCCCCTTTCCCCGGGTCTCAAAGTGGCGATAAACTAACTCTTGGGATGCTTCCCAATCGTTATTCCAAATTCCTTCCGACTTCAAGCGGTCAATATCAGCCTGGGTAGGACGATAAGCACCTGCCGTAAAATACTCTACAGTATCCGCGATCGCCCGTCGATAGGAAGCGCTCACATCGCGCACGACACCATCAATATCAAACACTGCGATCGCCCTAGTTTGCTGAGTCAATTTATCGTTACCTCCTGCAAAAAGAAGTCAAAAGTTGTAGGGACGGGTTCACTGAAAATATTTGCCCTAGTCAAAATTGTTTGATAAACCCGCCCGTACAGAAGTTAAAAGTCAAAATGTCGGTGTTTGGTTGAGAGCGGCTTTTTATCTCTCGGTACTGAGTTAACCGAATGTAAGATACAAGATTCATTTTATTTAGATATTAAGGTATAGTAATAGATTGCACCTATTTGTAGTTTTGCTGAATCGGAACGAGCGGAGGTTGGATTGACAAAGTTTATCTTAAAAGTTTTGTGGTTAGAAGAAAACGTTGCTTTAGCAGTCGATCAGGTCGTGGGCAAAGGCACAAGCCCCTTAACCAAATACTTTTTCTGGCCTCGCAATGATGCTTGGGAGGAGTTGAAAAAGGAATTAGAATCAAAAAGCTGGATCACGGAGCAAGAGCGCGTGGAGTTACTCAATAAATCCACGGAAGTGATCAACTACTGGCAAGAGGAAGGCAGGCGGCGACCGCTAGGCGAAGCTCAGTCAAAATTTCCTGAAGTTACTTTTACAGGTAGCGCTTAAAGATAACTTGCGGTGTAACATTTCTAAAAGCGATCGCCAAAACCGCCCTTACATGACCTAGCACGGTACAGTAGGGGCGGTTTTTAGCGTTCATCTGCGTTAATCTGTAGTTTATCTACGATTAAAATCATCTAAACCTCGATTAGCGATGAGCGTTGCAACCAATAGACAGAACCGATTTGACCGTCGATTGTGGAGAAAATTTTGGGCGATCGCCAAACCTTACTGGTTTTCCGAACGCAAGTGGAAAGCAAGAGGACTGTTACTGTTATTGCTCTTGCTATCATTCGCCGTTAATGCCATTAATGTCAGCATTAGTTTTATTTTTAGAAATATCGATACATCCCTAGCAAGATTTCCTCAAACTAAGGATGCGTCAACTTTTTGGCAATTCATTTTTATTTATATTGGGCTATTGGCGATCGGCACTCCCATTGTTGTCATGTTTGCCTATCTTCGAGATAAATTAGGACTAGCTTGGCGAGAGTGGCTGACGAATCGTTTTCTGAATAAATACATGCAAAATCGAGCTTACTACCAGCTCAATTTTAACGGAAATATCGACAACCCAGACCAGCGAATTGCTGAGGATGTTAGAGCTTTTACCCGTACTAGCCTGACTTTTCTGCTATTAATTTTGACATCGGTTATCACATTAATTTCTTTCACTGCTGTTTTACTATCTATTTCCGTTTCTCTATCGATTTCCCTGCTAATCTATGCAATTTTAGGGACAATTATCACTGCTTGGATCGGTCAAAGGCTAATTAGTATTAACTTCGACCAGCTCAAAAAAGAAGCTGATTTTCGTTATGGATTAATTCACGTCCGCGATAACGCAGAATCAATTGCTTTTTATCAAGGTGAAGCAGAAGAATCTATTGGGTTGAGACAGCGTTTTCTTGCAGCAATTCGGAACTTCGATTTATTAATTAGCTGGCAGCGAAATCTTGGTTTTTTTACTACTAGCTACAACTACTTTGTTTACGCACTGCCTTATTTAGTGGTCGCACCAATTTACTTTGCCGGAAACACGGAATTCGGGACGTTTGCCCAAGCAGCGATCGCCTTTCGACAAATTTTCAATGCCTTATCTATTGTCGTAGATCAGTTTGAGAACTTAACAGCTTTCGCGGCGGGAGTCGAGCGTCTCAGCAGCCTTACCAATGCTTTAGAAAACCCATCTCAGGTACAGCCTGGATCGACGACAATCGACGTAACAGAAGCTGCCAAACTAGCCATGCAGCGCGTGACGCTGCTGACTCCCAACCATCAAAGAACTTTAGTTGAAGATTTATCGCTCAGTTTAGAGCCAGGAGAAGGGCTAGTATTAGTGGGGAATAGCGGTAGCGGTAAAAGTTCGATTTTACGAGCGATCGCAGGGCTGTGGAATGCGGGTACAGGTCATCTTACCCGTCCGCAGCTCCAAGAAATGCTGTTTTTGCCCCAACGTCCCTACATGGTATTAGGTTCCTTACGCAGCCAGTTACTTTATCCCCATACAGATCGCCAAATTGATGAGGAGCAATTGCGTCAAATATTAGCACAAGTCAACTTAACAGATTTACCAGAAAGGGTAGGGGGATTTGATGCTCAATTAGACTGGGCGAACGTACTTTCTTTAGGGGAGCAGCAGCGGCTTGCGTTTGCGCGGCTTTTACTGACTCAACCAGCCTACGCGATCTTGGATGAAGCAACAAGCGCGTTGGATCTGGCTAACGAAAAACGTCTTTACCAACAACTCAAAGCAATGGAAACTACGACAATTAGTGTCGGACACCGTGCTAGTTTGTTGCAGTATCACAAGTATGTACTAAACTTAGCAGAAGACACTCGCTGGCAATTAATGCTAGCTGAGGAATACCAGCAGACCCAGCAAATTTGATTTTACGTTCTGAGAAGCGTAAAATTCGTAGGGGCGCACAGATGTGCGCCCCTACATAGAAATATCGGCAATAGAAGCAACTAAACTGTAACCATACCACCTGCGGCTTGAAACCTAGCCCGAGCGCGTTTAAACGCTTGAGTTGCTTGGATCTGCTCTTGACGAGAAGCGCCTTGAACCTGGTTGAGCTTAGTTTGAGCTTCGTTATATGCAGCACGGGCGGCTTCCATATCGATTTTGTCGCCACGTTCTGCACCGTTGACGAGAATTGTCACCTCATCGCTCTCGACTTCGGCAAATCCACCCATCAGGGCGATCGCCACCCAACTTTGCCCTTTTTCAGGACGAACGCGCATCACGGCAGTATCGAGGGCAGTTAATAAGGGAGCATGTCCGCTGAGAATACCCAGTTGTCCAGTGGTACTGGGTAAAATCACTTCTTCAGCTGAAGCATCCCAAACAGTCTTGTCTGGAGAAATTACACGAACTGTCAATGTCATAGAAAAGTGAGTAGTGAGTAGTAAATAGTGAGTAGGGGCGCACAGCTGTGCGCCCGTACAGGAGTAGCGAGCAGTGGTTAGTGGTTAGTCTTTTTCTAGCCACCAGCCACTAGCCACTAGCCACTAACCTTTCATTTTTTCCGCTTTGGCGACTGCTTCTTCAATGCTGCCTACCATGTAGAAAGCCTGTTCTGGCAGGCTGTCTAATTCTCCAGACAGAATTGACTTGAAGCCTTTAATCGTTTCTTCTAGCTTCACGTACTTACCAGGAGAACCAGTGAAGACTTCAGCTACGAAGAACGGCTGCGAGAGGAAGCGCTCGATCTTCCGCGCCCGTGCGACTGTCAGTCTGTCTTCTTCCGACAATTCATCCAACCCCAGAATGGCGATGATGTCTTGCAGTTCTTTGTAACGCTGGAGGGTAGCTTGAACGGCGCGAGCTGTACCGTAGTGATCGTCACCGACGATATTGGGTTGCAACATGGTGGAAGTAGAACCCAGTGGATCTACAGCCGGATAAATGCCCTTAGCCGCCAAACCACGAGACAGTACGGTAGTACCGTCTAGGTGAGCGAAGGTCGTTGCTGGTGCGGGGTCGGTCAAGTCGTCCGCTGGAACGTAAACGGCTTGAATGGAGGTAATAGAACCTTCTGTAGTCGAAGTGATCCGCTCTTGCAGTTCGCCTACGTCCGTACCCAGAGTGGGTTGGTATCCTACCGCTGAAGGCATCCGTCCTAGTAGTGCGGATACTTCCGAACCCGCTTGGACGAAACGGAAGATGTTGTCGATAAACAGCAATACGTCTTGCTTGTTGACATCGCGGAAATACTCAGCCATTGTCAACGCTGATAGTCCCACCCGCATTCTGGCTCCAGGTGGTTCGTTCATTTGACCGTAAACCAGAGCGATTTTCGACTCGTTGAGGTCATCTTTATTGATTACCCCAGATTCGATCATTTCGTTGTAAAGGTCGTTTCCTTCGCGGGTGCGTTCGCCCACGCCACCGAATACCGACACACCGCCGTGTTGAGTTGCAATGTTATTGATCAACTCCATCATGATTACGGTTTTGCCGACACCAGCACCACCGAACAGACCGATCTTGCCACCACGTCGATAGGGTGTGAGTAGGTCAACCACTTTGATCCCCGTTTCAAACACGGAAGGTTTGGTTTCCAAATCTACGAGTTTGGGTGCTTCGCGGTGGATGGGGAATTTTTCTTCTGTGTTAACAGGTCCTCTGTTATCTACGGGTTCGCCCAAGACGTTGAAAATTCGACCCAAGGTAGCCTTACCTACTGGTACGGAAATGGGAGCGCCTGTATCAACCGCTTCCATCCCGCGAACTAGACCATCGGTGGAACTCATGGAAACTGTACGCACCTGTTGATCGCCCATAAGTTGCTGCACTTCACAGGTGACAGAAACTTCTTGTCCAGCTTCATTGGTGCTTTTGATAGTCAGAGCGTTGTAGATCGCTGGCAGTTTGCCTTCTGGGAATTTTACGTCTACAACAGGACCAATGATTTGTGTAATGTATCCAATACCTGTTTTTTCTGCGGTGGTGACCATTCTCTCGCCTAAGTTCGATTTCAGCTATGTTTTAGATCCGGTCGGACAGTTTATCTACAAACTTGCCATCATTCAGACGGATGCGAGTTTGCCATCTTTACAGACAGACATAAACTTGCCATCTTCCAGAGTACCACCGATCAGTTATCAGTTATCAGTTATCAGTTATCAGGGAGTCGGGAGTCGAGAGTCGGGAGTCGTAGGGGCGGGTTTAGCCAGCAGATTCACGGCTTCCGTCTATAAATTGTGACTTAAAACCCGCCCGTACAGGGGAGTCGGGGAAGAGAGCTTCAGGTGCAGAGGGGCACAGGAGCAAGAACTATCAATCGTCAACTACCAATTACCAACTACCAATTACCACGTTTCATTCGTCTGTTTTCACTCGCCGAATTGGTAAATTAGCAATTAAAGCCGTAGCTCTTTGGTTGTTTTCTAAAGAAAACTCCATCCCTTCTACATCCAGTTCGACGTACCGACCAACCACTTCTAATATTTCCCGCCGCATTTTTTCGATTGTTTGCGGACTCAAATCACTGCGATCGTGGGAAATTACTAATTGCAGCCGTTGCTTGACTTGAGAACGACTGTTGTTATCGTTCGGATTATTAGAAAAAATTTTATCTAAAAGATCGCTAAACATGGCATCTGGATGCAGGTTGCAGGTTGTTAAATCGGGGCTTAAATTAGTTTCGTCCACAACAATTTGCGCAGACGAGAAAGAAAACCCTCATGCACGGGATGGAGATCGAGAAATTCGATTTTTTCGCCTTCTAATCGGCGGGCAATATTATCAAATGCCTTACCAGCTAGGGTAGGGTCTTCAGCTAAAACCAGGGGTTCGCCTCTATTAGTGGAAACGATCACGCGCTCGTCTTCTGGGACTACGCCTAATAGGGGAATGCCCAAAAGTTCCTGCACGTCCTGCACTGACATCATATCATTCATTTGCACCATCGCGGGGCGCAGGCGGTTGACGATTAACTGAATCTGCTTGACTCCGTTCGCCTCCAATAGACCGACTACGCGATCGGCATCGCGGACTGCGGCGATTTCTGGTGTAGTGACAATGATTGCTTCTTGCGCTGCCACGATCGCATTTTTAAAGCCCGTTTCAATTCCGGCAGGGCAGTCTATAACTATGTACTCATAACTTTTGGTTAAAGTCCCCACCAGTTGTTTCATCTGTTCTGGGGTTACTGCCTCTTTGGTACGATTTTGGGCGGCTGGTAGCAGGACTAGTTTTGGTTCGCGTTTATCTTTAACCAAGGCTTGTTCTAAACGACATTCTCCAGTGACAACTTCAACGGCAGTGTAGACTATCCTGTTTTCTAGACCTAGCAGTAAGTCTAAATTACGCAGCCCGAAATCCGCATCGACTAGGACAACCGTGCGCCCCATGCGGGCTAGTGCCATGCCAATGTTGGCTGTGAAGGTAGTCTTACCCACCCCTCCTTTTCCAGATGTTGTGACGATGATGCGAGTCATGGCTTAGATATAAACTGGGACTTAGAAAAATCAGCGGCTTTTGTGATGCGGATGCCTTCGGGTGTAACGTAGGCAACTTCAGGATAAAACCGATCTGGTATCGTTGTTGGCGCTCTAGCTACAGAATCGGCAATTCTTAACTGCGTGGGTTCCATTTGCAGGGCAACAATTAGGCATTTAGTATTACCGCTGGCTCCTGCGTGGGCAACTCCCCGCAATCGCCCCCAGACTAAAATGTCTCCATCGGCAATGACGTTTCCACCTGGGTTAAGATCGCCCAAAATCACGACCGTACCAGGGTGGCGAATTTCCGTCCCCGATCGCACGGTCATTTGTAAGTACAGCGGTTCTGCTAAAGGCACGGGCGATGCTGCCGGGAGTTGATTGATTGCCGATACTGGTGGGGCTTGTTGCTCGACGCAATAACCAGCGGTAGCGGCGGCTACAGCAGTTTGACGGCGCGTCGTACAGACACGTCGCAGTTGCAATTGGACTTCCCACAAGGCATCAGCGATCGCCTTCAGTTGTCTGCCATCCAGCAACCGATCCGCTGCCATGAGATCGACAGTCGTATTTGGTTGCCAGAAGCGATCGCCTCCCTGCAACCGTTGTTTTAACTGTATCCAAAGATCCGACCAGTTGAGCGCCGAGGGTTCTCCTTCTGCTGGTAGCGTTAACACCAGCCGTCCTTCCTCACTTTTGAGGCGAACTTGTAAACTAGCGATCGCCTCTGGGGAAGGCGCAGTAATAGTTGGAACTAGTTCTGAATGGGCAGAATCAGATGTCATGTAGTATCAGGTCAGCAGAGGCACGCGAACCGACTTACCAAATATCCATATATCCATAACATATTAAATGGATTGGGGCGGAAAACTTTTTAGGGAAGTTAATAATTGTCATTTGTTGATAATTATTCTCCCTTGTCCCCCCTGTCTTCCTTGTCCCCCTTGTCCCCCTTGTCCCCCTTCGCCCCCTAATCCCCACTCCCTTCGGTCGTGGGGTCCCCTTGTCCCCCTTGTCCCCCTTGTCCTCCTTGTCCTCCTTGTCCCCCTTGTCCCCCTGTGCTCCCTTCCCCCTAAGGAGGAAGACACCGATCGCGGCAAGGGCATACAGTAACAGCAAAATTGCTGGCAATAGCCAAAAAATGGAGGCGGTGCTGTGCGGATCGGGCAATGGATTGGTTTTCTCGCCCTGATTATCTCTCTCTACGTTCTGTGGCAACTGCGACAAGTTGTTTTGCTCATATTCGCTGCTGTTGTCTTGGCAACGGTTCTCAACCGAGTCGTGCGGTTGCTTCAGCGCTATCGTATCCAGCGCGGGATTGCCATAGCAATTACGGTTATTGCCTTACTCGCGATCGTGGCTGGGATTTTCGCGATCGTCGTGCCGCGCATTGTAGAGCAATTGCAACAGTTGGTAAAGCTCCTGCCAGAAATATCGGATCGGGTGCTTGGCTGGTATAACTGGGTACGCAGCTTAATTCCCGGACGAGTTTTAGAAGCCGCCCCACCCTTGAGCAATCTGACTCAACAACTTCAGTCTTTTGTAGGGGGAATATTAGGTAACTTTGTCACCGTGTTGAATAACTCTTTGGCAGCGGTGGTGAATTTCCTCCTATTTTTTGTCCTCACGATTATGCTGCTACTCAATCCCGTCCCCTATCGCCGCACGTTGATTCTTGCTTTTCCTGCTTTCTATCGTCGTCGAGTGGACGAAATTCTTTCAGAATGCGAAGACTCTTTAGTTGGTTGGATTAAAGGCACTCTCTTTGCAATGGTAGGGATTGGAGTCGTCTCTTTTATTGGATTATCTCTTTTAGGAGTTCCATTACCTTTAGTGAATGCTTTAATAGCAGGCTTATTGGAATTTATTCCTAACGTGGGACCTACTTTAAGCGTCATTCCTCCGGTTTTGCTGGCACTTTTAGACGCTCCTTGGAAAGCTGGAGCGGTTATTGTTTTATATCTAGCAATTCAGCAGTTTGAAAGTTTAGTACTCGTACCAATAATCATGCAACGAGAAGTTTCTTTATTACCCGTATTCACTATTCTTGCTGTCGTTGTATTTGCCAGTTTGTTCGGCTTTTTAGGCTTATTTCTTGCTATTCCATTATTAATCGTGACTCAAATTTGGTTAAAAGAAGTTTTGGTTAAAGATATTCTCAACCGATGGCAAGGAGAAAAAGAAAGTAAGGAAGACAAAGAAACAAGAGGACAAGTTGAAATATGAGTGCTAAAACTTTAAATCATTTTGTTGACTATCGCATCCAAGTGCAAGATTGCAGCATTTTTTATCAGCAAAGCGTTCGGCATTCTTCAACTCCCATTCTGTTTTTACATGGCTGGGGAATCTCATCCGAGCCTTACCAAGAAGTTTTAGAACTCATCGCCGAACAACACGCTGTCATCGCTCCCGATTTACCTAGTTTTGCTCGTTCCTCCTACCACAATCTAATTTCTGATTACCACAGCTATGCAAAATTCATTGTTTCATTCTTAGAAGCACTAAATCTTCCACAAGTGCATCTGGTGGGACACTCGTTAGGTGGAGGAATTGCCATTACTTTAGCTACTCTCATTCCAGAGCGGGTAAAAAGTCTGGTTTTATTAGATAGCACGGGAATTCCATCTGTATCTATTCCAGAAATTGTACCGCGTAGAGCAATTGAGATGACCGCTCAAATTTCTATTCCCAAGCTAAAGTTACAGTTTTTTGATATTCCTAAAGTCTTTACTCATAATCTCTTATTTAATACTGGAAATATTATTTATGCCTTACTCATTTCATTGTATCAAGACTCGACACATTTATTGCCTAGTATTAAAGCCCCTTGCTTAATATTATGGTCGGAGAAAGATCTAACTACACCATTATCTGTAGCACGAGACATGGCTAATCTCATTCCAAATTCCACGCTAACTATTGTTAAAGAAGGTTATCATGAATGGATGCTTTGGCATCCCGAAAAACTTGCATCGATCGCGCTTGATTTTATTAAGCAAGTTGAGTTAGATTGAGGCGATCGCCTGTTAGTTTAATGACAAATGACAAGCGACAAATGACAAATGACAAATGACAGCCATAACGCTAAGTATTACAAATTACTGAGAGCTGGCATAGTTAGGGTTAAAATTGTAAGTATCAAGAGACAGAGAACCATCTCTTATCTAGGCTGCAAGGAGCGAGTCTTATGGCAGGTACAAATCCTTCTGATGCAGTCAACCCTTCATCAAAGCCATCAGTTGAAAATGAAGAGTTGTTATTAGCAGATCTCATTGGTACGGACAATATCGACATAGTCTTCGAGGAATTGAGCGATCGCGACGCGGAAATCGGTACGATTCTGAAACGTTTGAAAAATCCATCGATCTATGGTGAAGACGTGACGGGCGGCGATCTTGACGATGATTGGTATCAAGCCGAGGTTGTCGGTGAAGAAGCAGTTGGGGGAGACAATCCCACCCCCGATCAAAGCGTGACTGAGAATCTGTTGCATTCAATGGGGATTACCTCAATAGACGGACAGCCAGTAGAAACCTGGAAAAATTTGCAGCAACGCGATCTCGAACGCTGGGAACTCAACCCTGAATCGTCAGAAGATTATCGGGAACACGGAGAATAATTTGAATCAAATCGCCTGCGATCGCACTATGATGCGTCTATCTCAAGGACAACTCAACTTGCTAGAACGTTGCCCGCGTCAATTTCAACATACCTATTTAGATCTATTCGGTTCGCCTACGACATCGGAACAACAAGAAAGACAAGCTTGGGGAAGTCGGTTTCACTTGCTGATGCAACAGCGAGAATTGGGCTTGCCAATTGAATCTTTAGTGCAGGAAGAAATCCAGTTACAACACTGGATGAATGCCTTTGCGACTGCTGCACCAGAAATTTTAAATCTAGATGCAAATCGGCAGATTTTTCGCGAAAGCGAACATTACCGCACGCTGCAAGTGCAAGATTATTTATTATCGGTTATTTACGACTTATTAATCGCAGACGATCGCCAAGCCCAAATTTTCGACTGGAAGACAAACCCCAAATTACCAAAAAAAGCTCAGCTCGAAAAGAATTGGCAGACAAAGCTATATTTATATGTCTTAGCCGCAACCAGCGATTACCTACCAGAACAGATTTCGATGACTTATTGGTATGTCCCATCTTCTCTAGAAGTAGCGCAGCCAAAATCGTTACACCAAATTAAATTTACCTACAGTCAAGCCAAACACGAAAAAACAGCTAAAGAATTACAGCAGTTATTACATAGATTTACCTATTGGTTGAAATGCTACGAACTAGGCGAACCATTTCCGCAAATTCCAGAGGGAAATAAAAACTGCGAATATTGTCAATTTGCCACTCGTTGCCAGCGCGATCGCGATCGCGACGATTCAGCAGCTAGCAGTCAAAATTGGTTGCCCGATTTAGTAGATATTCCAGAAGTTTCTTTTGGTTGAGATTTAACCCCATCTATTACAACTAGCCGATGCAAGAATACGTCAAAGGTAGAATCTTTAACAAATTATCTCAGTGGTCGTTCGCTCTTCCCCAATTTGCCTTATGATGTCAAAGCTACTGCATTTCAACTGCAAGTTTGGCAGGCGCTACAAACCATTCCCATTGGTACGACCGTAACATACAGCGATATTACCCGCAGTATCGGGTAGCCAACTGCCATCCGCGCCGTTGTCCGTGCCTGTGCGACTAACCCAATTGCCCTCATTTTTACCTGTCATTCGGGTAGTTACTACAGGTAGTTTAGAAGGCGATCGCTAGGGAATTACCTGCAAGCAAGCACTACTGGAGTTAGAGCAAAGGTATTCAAAGCAACAGTATACGGAACCTCAAAAATGAATTTCCACGGCAATGCAGGAAGCGCCATGATGCAAGACACGATTTATAAAACCTTACAGGCAAGTAGGGTGCAATTTATTCGTATTCTCTGGTGCGACAATGCCAATATCATTCGTGGCAAAGCAATACACATCGGCGCGTTATCTCAGCTAGTGGATTATGGAGTCGGCATTAGTGCGGCACAGCAAGCGGTTCCCGTGATGCACGACGCGGTAGTGGCGGAAACGGGGTTGAGTCCTGTAGGTGAAATTCGCCTAATCCCAGATTGGAATACCTTGAGCGTACTGCCTTATTCTACAGGTCACGCTCGCGCGATTGGCGATATGATGCAAGATGGCATTCCTTGGGCTTACTGTCCGCGAGACTTTTTGAAACGAGCGATCGCGGCGGCGCAAGAAGCAGGGATAGAGGTGATGGCAGCGTTTGAAAATGAATTTTATCTACTCCATCCATCTGAGAATGGATTGGGAGTAGAACCAGGCGATCGCACGGTCTTTGCTTCTACTTTCGCGATGGATGCTAATTTAGCAGTTATTAACGAAATTGCTGAAGCCCTCCTCGCCCAAAATATCCCTGTAGAACAGTACCATCCCGAATCTGGTGGCGGACAACATGAAATTTCAGTGCGTTACACCCGCGCTTTGTCAGCAGCAGATTACCAAATTGCTTTTCGGGAAACCGTGCGTGCAGTAGCATTGCGCCACAAACTCAAAGCCTCGTTTCTACCAAAAATCTTTGCCGAACAAGCGGGTAGTGGTTGTCACCTGCACCTGAGTCTCTGGCAAGATGGTAAAAATCTGATTTCCGACACTGGAAACGCGCCTGGAATCTCAAAAATTGCCCGTGCTTTTATTGCTGGCATTTTGGAGCATTTACCCGCCTTGATGGCACTGACTACCCCTAGTATCAACTCCTATCGTCGCATTCGCCCTCACTCCTGGAGTGGGGCTTTTCGCACTTGGGGATACGACAACCGCGAAGCCGCGATCCGAGTCCCTAGCGATCCTGCAAGTCCCAGTCCGACGCAGATTGAAATCAAAACTGTTGATGCTTCTGCCAATCCCTACATCGCTCTAGGCGCAGTCATCACCGCTGGATTGGACGGCGTGCGTCGTCAACTCGAACCAAAAGAGGCGATCGCAGTTGACCCAGGATCTATGTCCCAATCGGAACGAGCAGCGAAGGGAATTGATGCCCTACCAACAAATCTAGGTGAGGCGATCGCGCATCTCCAAACCGATAAAGTTCTCCTCGATGCTTTAGGCAAAGAACTCGCTCAAGCATACATTGCCGTCCGTCTGGCTGAGTGGGAAGCCATGAAAAATTGGGCGTTGAAAGAAGAAGTAAAGTTGTTATTGGAAAGATATTAAGGAAGTCAAAAGTCAAAAGTTCAAAGTCAAAAGTTCAAAGTAGGGTGGACAATGCCCACTTTACTAACTTTGAAATATGCTTTTATCAATATTTGAAAAGACTTCGTGCTGAAAATTTTTGGGAATATCTTCTGTAGCAATTTGATTTGAGCTAAGAATTGATAGAGCTTCCCGCATCAACTCGTTTTGCTCTTGATTAAGCAGGGCTAACTTAGCAGAAATTTCTAATAGTCGCTGGTGTTGCTCGGTATAATTTGTTTGCCCGTCTGATGTCGGTAAGACGTGCATTTGATGCATGTTTCTTCGAGTAGGTTTTAGGCTAAATCGAGCGAATAATTTATGCAGCGATCGCCAGCTCATTTGAATTAAAAAATACCCTAATTTCAGCGGCATTTGTAATACGGACAAACAGAACTTTTCAAGCAAGCGTCCGATAGATTTAATTAAACTCCAGGCAATCGCAATGACAAATAACAGTATAATTACACTTATAATGGGGTGTTCTATTGCCCAATTCAGAACTTGTAGCGATCGCTCTACGGTTGGATGTGCTTCTAACCAACTCTGAAACACAGTCGCCTGCGTGGAGGCAATCGGTGCGATCGCCTGATCTGCTAGACTGCCAGCAGCATCTTGAGTTGTGGTAGTTATCCGCGCGATCGTATGGCTAAAAGTATCGCCAGCCGCAGCTACCCAATCTTTTGTTCGCTCCAGAATTGAAGTGCCATTTTCTGCTTGAGATCTCATCCTCAACAATCTCCTGCGATCGTGCTATCTCAAGCCTATCTCTGCCAACTCATTTTGAGCAGATGGCATAAATTTGTAGAGAGTCACTATGCAGCTACGCTACAGATGAATACCAATAATCTCATTATAGTTAGAGCAAAATAGTTAGAGCAGATCGTTATGGTAGACTCAATCCTAAGACCCAATTTTTAGAACGATATATCACTCTTTTAGCTTCAGGTTTCCAGCGGAATAGTTGTTTTAATATAAACGTTTCGGAGAGGAATCTAATGCAAGATAAATTAACAAGCGTAGCCAAGAATTGCGATTTAACGGGTAGTTCTTTAAATCGCGAGGTTGTTGAGACTCTGAAAGAGTTTCTGGCTGATGGTGAGAAACGGGTACAGGTAGCAGGCGTTATTGGTTCCAATGCAGCTGAGATTGTCAAAACAGCAGTTAGTCTATTATTCCAAGAATATCCAGAGCTAGTTAGTCCAGGTGGCAATGCTTACACAACACGCCGCTACAATATGTACGTGCGAGATATGAACTACTTCTTGCGATATTGTAGCTATGCGATCGTGGCTGGAGATGCTAGCGTCTTAGACGAACGATTGCTGGCTGGTTTGCGAGATACGTTCAACTCTCTAGGAATCCCTTTAGGTCCCACTGCTCGAAGTATCCAGCTGATGAAAAATATCGTCAAAGAAAAGTTAGTGACGGCTGGAATGACTAACATTACGTTTGTCGATGAACCATTCGATTACGTCGTACGTGAGATTAGCGAAACGGAAATTTAGCAAAGTGTGGTGGGCAATGCCCACCCTACTGAATTTGTTGGAAAAATAACAATCCGGCTTGAAATAGTCCCACGACAAAACCGAGAACACCACCTAAGTTAACAATTGCCTGTAACTCATTTTTGACAATTCCTTCGATCGCAGCTTCTAATTCGGCAGGAGAGGTAGATTTGACGCGATCGATAATTACCTGGTCGATCGATAGAATTGGAAGTGCCTGTGCCACCAAATTTTCTAAATCTTGCTCTAAATAACGCTCCAAAATTAAAGATAACTCTTGACCGATCGCGGTTAGAGAAGAACTGAAAGCAGGAGAGTTACGCAAACGATTGAGCAGCACGCTAGCAGTATTTTCCCAATCAATCGAATCGCTAAATCCTTGAATAAACTCTGGTCCGTGAATTTGAGAATAGCCGATTGCTGTTTCTCGAATTGTATTGCGTAATTGCTTTACAGTAGAAACAGGTAAATTTTGCAACGATAAACTTTTCAACCAAACTTTAAGGCGCTCGCGGACTTGAAGCTCTTGAATTAACTCCTTAATCCGCGCATTCGTAACTTCTCTTTCGTCCAAACAAAACGTTCGCAGGCGCGCCAAAGTGTTACGCAAACCAAATAAGTTAGCAACTACCCAATACGTACCGCTCGTTTTTTCGCGAAAACTCTCATCAATAATTTGAATTGTGCGATCGGTTAAAAGATCGATGACTAACTGCCGAATTGCGTCTGGTGGAAGAACGACTTGCAGCAACCAATCAGCTAACCTCCCCGCTTGCTCGTCGCTGAGTTGAAACTCAAGTAATACCTGGTCGAAAATTTGATTGAGTTGAGTGCCTAAAAACTCTTCTCGTCGCAACAACACCTTAAACAAACGCGGTAAAGATTCCCCAACCAAATCGCGTAAAATTCCCGCCAGAATTTTGGTTGCTCTTTGATCTCTATCAGTACGAACCTGTTCGATCGCCAGTCTTAACAGCCATTCTATCCCTCCTCGCACTCGCTCCGGTTGCAGCAATCGCCGCGTCAACTTCTGCAATTCCTCTGGTGTCAGTAGAGAACCCATGATCGTGTCCGACACCCGCTTTGCCAAGCGTTCTTGGTTGCGAGGAATTAAACCAGGAGTAAAAGGTAATTGTCTTCCGGCAAAATAACGCGCTCGGTAGGGACGAAACAGCATTTTAATGGCTAAATCGTTCGTGAAATAGCCAATAATTGCTCCCGCGATCGGCGGACTAACATAAACCCAGAAATGAGACCAATCCATACAAGCAGGAGATGAGAGTTAGGGAGTGGGAAATGGGGAGTCGTAGGGGCGGGTGCGCGCAAATAGATAGTAACTGAGGCAATGAATTCTCGGTCAAAACCCGCCCGTACAGAAGTCGGGAAAGAGTGTAGTGCGTGTTTTAATTCCGAATTCCGAATTCCGAATTCCGAATTCCGAATTCCTAACCCCATCCCTTAGTTAAGACCAATATCCCCATCATACCGTTGGCAATTGGGTAGTGAGTGGCTGTTGCAAACCCTACTTCTTGCGAGAGTTGAACTTGTGCTTTACCTGAAGGAAATCGATCTAAACTGGGGCTGATATAGGCGTATTCTTCCGTGAGATTGAAGTGACGGGCGGCGGGAACGACGAGATTATCTAAGTACCATTGTTGAAAAGCTCTAAATTGAGGATTTTCAGGACGATGAAAGTCTAAAATTGCCGCTTTAGCGCCAGGTTTGAGAACTCGATGCAGTTCTTTTAAGCAACAAGGAATATCGATAACGTTGCGCAGTCCATAGCCCATCGTTGCAGCATCAAAATGATTATTGGCAAAAGGTAAATTCAATACATCTGCTTCTACCCAAGAAATCGGGGGTTGGGGATATTGGCTTTGGCTGCGTTGTTGGGCGATCGCCAGCAGTTGCGATGAAAAATCTACCCCGTATACTCGTCCGTTAGCTCCTACTTGACGGGCGAGACGCAGCGCTAAATCGCCGCTACCACAACATAGATCGACACAGGTATCCCCCAAGCTTGCTTGGCTCCACTTAACTGTCATTTGCTTCCAAATGCGGTGCTGACCTAAACTCAGCAAGTCATTTAAGCGATCGTAAACTGGGGCAATGCGATCGAATATCTGTTGAACTTCCATATGAGGGGTGAGGAGTGAGGAGTGAGGAGTGAGGGGATAAGGGAGAGGGGGAAGATAAGGGGGATAAGGGGAACAAAATTCAAAATTCAAAATTGGGACAAGGGAGACAAGGAGGACAAGAAGGAGTAGACAAGAGGAAGTAAAAGCTAGTTACTATCCTCTAAATTAGGATAAGGCTGGTTCTGACTAGGCAAACATTTGCACTACAAGAAATTTTAAATAGGTCAATCTAATAAAACTCTTACATATATAATCAAACAACGGATAATAAACGTTTTGTTCCCTCGCTCCTCACTCCTCGCTCCTCACTCCTCATCATGACTGAATCGCCCTCCAACCAACTCGACATCGAAGCCACGCTGACATCCCTGCGGCAAAAACAAGGTAGTTGGGTGGAATGGGGTCAAGCGATCGCCCAGTTGCAAAAAGCAGGGCAAACACCACAGCAGATCTTTGAAGCGACGGGATTTGAACCAGTGCAACAAAATCAGGTGATTGTAGGCGCGCAGGTTTATACTTCTTTAGAAAAAACAAATGCTTCTGAGGCAGTGCGATCGCGCTTTACTCAAAAAGGCAGCGATATTTTGTACGAACTGCGGTTGCTCAATAATGCAGAACGAGTCGCCGCAGCAGAATTTATCTTGGCTCACAACTTAGATGCGGATATGGCTAAGGAAGTGGCACGGGATATGAAAGAATTTTCTCGCCTGCGTAACTTACCCGAAGGATTTGCCGATCGTCCAGGGGATGCAATTGCTTATCAGTGTTGGCGACTGGCACGACAAAAATCAGATTTACAAGAGCGATCGCGATTAATTGCTAAGGGGCTAAGGTTTGCCGATTCGGATACGGCAAGACAAAAGATCGAACAGTTGCTTGTCGATTTTACCGTCGTTCCCAAGCGTCCGGCTCCAACCATCCCTTTTTATCGTCCAGACTCCGAAGATCAATTACCGCGATTGATTCCAGTTGTTGGGGAAATGCCGTTAAAATCGGCTGAAGTTCAAGCTGTACCAATAGTAGAAGCAGTAGAGCCTTTTCGGATTGTCAAGTTTGCTGGGGAACAGGCTTGGGTAGCCTTACCAGGTTGGCAAACAGTCCGCAGTGCTGAAGATCCGATCGCAATTTTGTGTCAAAGCGATCGCCTCCCCAATCAATCAGCTACAACATCGGAACCAGTTCTAGTCATTGCCGACCGTCACGCTAGAGAATGGGATGTCAATAGTTATTTTGTCTATGATGCAGCGGGGGAAGTTGACTTTGGTTGGTTTGAAACTCAACCAGATGTCAAGTTACTGGGAAAAATTGTTGTTGTCGTGCGTCCCAAGCACATTATTGATGAAGAGTTAACGAAGGATTCTTGGCAGATCGACGAGTAAAAAGTTACGCGCTTGAAGTTGCAGATCTCGATCCCCCCTAGCCCCCAATACGGTTCAGTTAAAAGCGATCGCTCCTCGAAGATCCCCCCTAGCCCCCCTTTCAAGGGGGGAAACAAAGCCCCTTTTTTAAGGGGGTTGGGGGATCGAGTCCGATTCAAAAGGGGAAATTTAAAGCCCCCTTTTTAAGGGGGTTGGGGGATCGAGGCTGACGGTGTGTCGTTACCGCTTTTTAATGGGGGCGTAATACTCAGGATTAGAAATTAGTGTAGTTGGCGATCGCCTTTTGCATCCTTTCCAACACCGCAGGGACAGAGATCGTGCCGAGATCTGCCGATGGTTTACCAGCAGTACGAACGCGGAGACTCAAACTATCGGACTCCACTTCTTTCGCCCCTACAACCGCCATGACGGGAATTTTTGCCTTTTCAGCATTGCGGATCATTTTCGGCAAGCGATCGCCACTGGTATCGACTTCTACGCGCATGTTGAGCGATCGCATCTTGTCTGCGACTTCTTTAGCAAACATCAATTGAGCATCGCTGACGGGCATTAATCGAGCTTGGATGGGTGCTAGCCACAAGGGAAAGTCTCCTGCATACTCTTCAATTAAAATCCCAATTAATCTTTCTAACGAGCCGAATGGAGCGCGATGAATCATTACTGGGCGCTGGCGCGTGCCATCCTCTGCAACATATTCCAAGTCAAAGCGTTCGGGTAAGTTGTAATCAACTTGTACCGTACCTAACTGCCATTCCCTTTCCAAAGCATCTTGGAAAATAAAATCGAGCTTGGGACCGTAGAATGCTGCTTCCCCAATTCCTTCAAAGTGGTTCATTTCTAGCTTTTCTACAGCGCGGCGAATTGCTCCTTCAGCTTTTGACCACGCCTCGTCAGAACCAATGTACTTATCCGAAGCCGGATCGCGGAAACTCAGTCTTGCTTTGAAATTTTTCAGTTGCAACTTGTTAAATACCGACAGAATCAAATCCACCACATTGAGAAATTCGCTGTCGAGTTGTTCTGGAGTCACGAATAGGTGAGAATCATCTACCGTAAAACCACGCACCCGCGTCAAACCACCCAATTCACCCGATTGTTCGTAACGGTATACAGTTCCAAACTCTGCCAACCGCATTGGTAATTCGCGATAAGAACGTAATTCGCTCTTGTAAATTTGGATGTGAAACGGGCAGTTCATCGGCTTGAGAACGAAACCCAATTCGTGGGCTGCTGCTTCCTCATTCTCTGCCATCAATGGAAACATATCCTCTTTATATTTCTGCCAGTGACCAGAGGTTTTGAATAAATCGACTCTGGCAATGTGGGGCGTTACCACAGGAAGATAGCCGCGTTTGAGCTGTTCTTGTTTGAGAAAATCTTCTAAAAGACTGCGTAACAGCGTTCCTTTGGGAGTCCACAGAGGTAAACCCGGTCCCACCTCATCGCTAAAGATAAATAGTCCTAGTTCTTTACCTAAGCGGCGATGGTCGCGTCTGAGGGCTTCTTCCTTACGACGCTTGTACTCAGCTAATTGCTGTTCTGATTCCCAAGCCGTGCCGTAAATTCGTTGTAGCTGCGCCTTGGTTTCATCACCGCGCCAGTATGCCCCAGCAACGCTTTCTAACTCAATTGCTTTGGGTTGCAACTCTGCCGTGTTGTTAAGATGGGGTCCAGCACACAAGTCCCACCATTCATCCCCCAAATGGTAGATCGTGATTGGTTCCTGCTTAATATCTGCCAGGATTTCTAGTTTATACGGCTCTTTAATTGCCTGAATCCGCTGTTCGGCTTCCTCGCGGCTGACTTCTTCCCTAATGACAGGCAATTTACGATTGATAATCTTCACCATCTCTTTCTGGATGGCTTTGAGATCTTTTTCTGTAAACGGTTCGGGATTGTCAAAATCGTAGTAAAATCCATTCTCAATCCAGGGTCCAATAGTCACCTGTGCTTTAGGAAATAACTTTTGCACCGCCATCGCCATGACATGAGAGGTAGTGTGGCGAATTTTCTGCAATGTCTCTGATTCACTGGTGCGAGGGAGATAAATTTTTTCCTGCGGTGCTTGTTCCTGCTGTTCCGGTTGACAATGGGATTCTGAACTAGACATTTTAATTACAAAACTATGTTGATGAGACTGTAAACCAATACCGTTTGCCTTCTATTGTAAGGAGTCAGGAGTCGGGAGTGGTAATTGGTAGTTAGTAGTTGGTATTGGCTCCCTCAGCTCCCTCAACCTCCTCAGCTTCCTCAGCTCTCTTTTCTCTGCTCCCTGCTCCCTGCTCCCAGTTACTTCTAATGACAGAATGTAAAGAATCTTGAACTAAGTTAAAATTAGTGGTAGGTTAGTAATCTACTTTTCATTCATGCTTAATCAAAACTTGCCAGAACCTGAGTTGTTAAAAACCTTACTCCAACCGCTACTTGAAGATTTTAAGTATTGGTTCGGGCGATCGCAAACGTTTTTAGAAAATGAGAAAGTTTCATTTTTAGAACCGCAACAGCAATCTGAATTGTTGGCAAGAGTTAAGCAAGCCCAGCAGGAGGTAAGTACAGCACAGCTCATGTTTCAGGCAACTGGGGGACAAGTAGGCATTGACATGGCAACGCTCGTACCCTGGCATCAATTAGTGACAGAATGTTGGAAAGTGGCAATTCGCTTCCGGTCGGAGCAGGCAACACAGCCAGAGGTAGAACTTTAAAGAATTTTATTTAGATAAAGTGTTCCTTGTAATATACATGCTTGACTGAAATATTCTGAGTAGACGATTGTATATCGAAGCAAATTCTGTGATGCTAGAGATAACGGTCAATGCCTTTAGCAAAGCGGTAAAAGTTCGTAAAAACTCGCAAAAAACTGTATAGACTGGCTGGCTTGGAGAAAAAACTCGATGTTACACTTACTTTACATCCTTGCTTTTACTATCCTAGCGTTGATAGCTGTAAGCAATCTAATTCGCAACTTAATTATGTTCAGTTTCGAGCGCGATCGCACGTTTGCTGCACCGCGATCGCCCATGCAAAATAGAGGGAATCTTCCCTATATCTCAAATCGCTCCGTACCTCACCCTGAATTACTGGACGCAGCTGGTAACCCTATCGGAGAACCGCTGTTAGTCATGCGGTCTATTGATGTTGAAGACGCCCGCGCCCAATTAGACGCACTTTATGAGGCTTCTCCTGGTTGTAGTAGCGAAAGCAAGGAGGAAGAAGCATAATTTGAATCAATTCTGTCTGCTTTACATCAAGTAAAAACTTTTTAACTACAAACTTTAACTATATACATCAACTCCTATTTATTCAGGGCAAAGTCCTGCGTGATAAATGGAGTTTTTTTATGGTCATTGGATAGTTAGGAGTGAGGGGCGATCGATTTTGACTTCTGTACAGGCGGGGTTATCAAACAATTTTGAATAGGGCAAATATTTTCAGTGAACCCGCCCCTACAACTTTTGACTGTCTACGCGATCGCAGATATTTTGCATAAGAAACATTTTTATCCTTAACTTTGATACATGAAATAATTTGAGGAATTAGATATTTGTACTTAATTTCAATCGTAGCTCGGACACCTTAATATCTCTTAACTTCAAGATTGAAATCTCAAAGAAATTAGCGATAAAGCTTATCATTATATTTCAATTCTTCTCTCGACTACTTTGTTCGATCTAAGTTGTTTTTAGCAAGATATAAAAACGAAAAATAAGCCTAACTCTAAGTAGGTGCAACTGGTAATGTTGCCTGTATGACTGAGTGATGGTGGCTAAACAACAGTTAATAACTATCGAACAAAGCGGATTTAGAGGAGGAGCAGATGGTTTTAGTAAAACATAGATGCACCGTGGGTACATTTACAACTCGTCAGGAAGCAGAACAAGCATTTGCCAAATTATATTGTGCGGGTTTTCCTATTAGTCATATTTCTGTAGCCAGTAAAGATGCAGCATTATTGGCAGATTTGAGAGCGGCAATTCAGAGAACTCAAGCTGGCGCACTCGCAACAGAACAAACAGAAAAATCGCCCTGTGCCATGATTGTCGGTAGCACAGTCGGCGCGATCGGTGGTTGTTTAGTAAGTATTGGTATTTTACTGGTACCAGGAGTTGCTCCAACGTTAGCTGTTGGCACGGTAGGAACAACTTTAGCTGCGACTTTATTCGGTACGGGAATTGGATTGGCTTGTGGTGGTGCGATCTCAACCTTAAACTGCGCTGACAGACTGACAGTAAGTACAAATGTAGAAAGCGATCGCTCTTTCCCACAAGAGTATTTAGTCATCGTAGAAGGCACGGATGCAGAAGCACGCCGCGCCCAGAGAATTTTGACAAATGGGGCTAGCGGTTAGGTAGAATTCGGAATTCGGAATTCGGAATTAAATACTTGTTGACTGACTGCTAGCCGCTAATGTTTTATCGAGGGGTTGTCTGAGAACCACTTTGAGATGGAGTTTTCTTAGAGCCACTGGGCTTGCTGCTAGGGGTCATCTCCGAATCACTAGAACTATTAGGGCTAGTCATGCTACCGCTACCTGGAGTGGTGCTGCTACCCGGAGTCATCGTGCCGCTACCAGAGTTAGAAGGAGTCGTAGTGCCATTGGAATCAGAACCAGTACCCGGATAAGTGGTAGTACCTGGAGTCGTGCTGCTGCCTGGAGTCGTGCTGCTGCCTGGAGTCGTGCTGCCAGGATAAGTGGTAGTACCTGGAGTCGTGCTGCTGCCTGGAGTCGTGCTGCCAGGATAAGTGGTAGTACCTGGAGTGGTGCTACTGCCTGGAGTCGTGCTGCTGCCTGGAGTCGTGCTACTACCTGGAGTCGTGCTGCTGCCTGGTGACATTTCTGTACCAGTAGAAGAACCACTGCCACTACTAGGGCTAGAAGTAGACTGAGCTAAAAACTGTCTGGTATTTCCATCGGAGGAATTAGGTAGAGCAAACGCTGGTAAACCGAGTAAAGCGCTAGCACCAGCAATTCCAAGTAAGCTAAAAAGTTTTGTATTCAAGCTTTTCTTAGTTATATTTCCGCCCATTTTTATTTCCTCACTTGCTGTGGTGTTACAGTCAATAACTTTGTAACTGTCTTGGCAATACTAACAAAGAAATTTCAGTGCTGACGACGATAATTATGATTTCAAATAAGCCAATTTGCTTAAATAATTGAGTCAGAAAATCATCGAAAAACGTTGCTGTGTTTGATTTAGTTCCCAATTGTTTTATAAATTGCTTTAAAGTTATACAGTAGTTTTATTTAGCTGTGCTATCGATCGCCATTCGTCTTGACCAAACCATTACTAGGATGGAAATTGAGAGAAGTACTATGCTGTTCCACAACAAAAAAAAGACCGCATCAGTGAATGCAATCGCGAGTTATGAGAATACTTAATTAGACCATTTTTTCAGGAACTTATCGTCACTTAACCTAGTCGAACTATTGTTGAGCAAATTATTGTTTGAATTGATGGCAGCAACACAATAGAAGTGGTAATTATTAGAGAGGGCAAATTATAGAGATTTACCGATGTTACTAACCACAATCCACGCACTCAAGGAATGGGCGGTTGCTGTTAACGCGATCGAACGGGGCGAAACGATCTTACTATTGCGTAAAGGTGGTATCCGTGAAAGTGGCGGACAATTTCAAGTCGATCGCGACGAGGTTCTGCTTTACCCCACTTACGAACACCAACAGCCCGAATTACTCAAGCCTGAGTATGCTTCGCAAGTTACCCCAGTAGCATCTGGTTGGCATCCTGAGACAATTAAAATCGGCAGTTGGGCAAAGATTACTGATATTGTGCCAGTGTTAGACGAGACAATTGTGAATGCTTTGCTACCGTTCCATGTTTGGAACGAAAAATTTATTCGCGATCGCCTCAAATGGAAACCCCGTCAACCCGTGTATGTCTTACTTTTGCGGGCTTATAAGTTATCCCGATCGCGTCAAATTGCCTATCGTGTTGAATATGGGGGTTGCAGATCGTGGATCGATTTAAATGAAGCGATCGATCTTGAGGCTGCTACACCAGTTTTAGATGATGTCACCTACGAGCAAAAAGTTTCAGAAATTCGGCAGGCGATCGACTATTTACCGCGACCAAATCCAGTTCCCCGCGAAGCTTTTGACCACAGCAACAATTCCCCTGCTTGACTCCCTGCTGCTAATTTTTGCCCTTGAGGATGCCAAGCTAGACAAGATAACCCATCAGTTGCATCGTCGATTAACTGCGCGATACGCTTGGCTTTTTGCCACAAACACAGCCAACCATCAACCGCCGCCGAAGCGAGAAGTAGACTACCAGGTTGAAAGGCGATCGCTTGTACGATATCTGTATGTCGCTGCAACAATCTACTATCCCAGCCTAAATTTTCATCCTCTAGTTTTTCCCATACCACAATCCCTTCAACGCTAGCTGAGGCAAGTAGCGGTGCGTCTCGTTGCGTCTTAATACTTGACCAAGCTAGGTGACGAATCTTACCAGGAAAGCCCCGCATCACCCAGGGATTGGGATTGCCCCATTCTAAAACTGTAATCGTCCGATCCATGTTTCCAGAAGCGATATATTTGCCATCAGGTGACCAAGCGATCGCCAGACTTGCCGATGGTATATCCATAACGTACGGATCGTCATCCCAATCTGTTGCATCCCAAACCTTTGCCCCCTGATATCCCGCGATCGCCAAATACTGTCCATCTGGATGCCAGTCTATTCCTAATACAGAAGAATTCTCAAAATTGAGAGTAACAACAATCTCCTCTGTATTTGCATCCCACACTTGGACGTAGCGCCCCAAACTAAAAGCTAGTTGGTTACTTCTAGGATTCCAAGCCAACTTATCCACCCAAGCAGGAGCATTTTCCAAAGTGGCAATCAATTGGCGATCGCACCAGCGCCAAATTCTAACTCGTCCATCCTGTCCTCCTGTAGCCAGAAATTGCCCGTCATGAGAGAAGGCGAGACAATCAACTGATGTACCACTATTTGTCTGTAGAGGAACGAGTGTTTCCCCATCCCACAGTGTCACCCCTCCCGCCGCGTCGCTAGCAACGATTTGACCGTCACTCGACCAAGCGATCGCGGTGACGTAATCCTCCAGAGTTGTGCATGTATGGAGTTCGAGTAATTGGTTGCTAGTTGTGGGGAATTTCATAATTTAGAAAATTTGGTAATGGGTAATAGGTAGTTGGTAGTTGGTAATGGGTAGTTGGTAATTGGTAATTGGTAATTGGTAATTGGAATTGGTAATTATTCCCCCTTGTCTCCCCCCTCTCCCTTGTCTCCCCCCTCTCCCTTGTCTCCCCCCCTCTCCCTTGTCTCCCTTGTCTCCCTTCCCCGATTCCTGTACAGGCGGGTTTAGTAGCGGAACTATTTGTTGTTCGCCAGGATCTTCAAAAAAACCCGCCCCTACGACTCCCGACTCCCTTAAATCAAACAAGCCCGAAAATCTTCTTTCAGCTTGTCTGCATCTAAATTGCGCCCGATAAATACTAATTCGTTTTTTCTTTCGTCGTCAGATTTCCAGGGGCGATCGCGCGTACCTTCAAATAGCATGTGTACCCCCTGAAATACGTAGCGGTGGTCGTCTCCAGCAATATTTAAAATACCTTTCATGCGAAAGATATCGGGTCCCTGTGTTTGCAATAAGTAAGATAACCAATCGTTCAACTTTTGCATATCGAGAGTCCCTGGTTCGACAATGGCAATGGAACCTACAGTTTCATCGTGTTCGTGGGCATCTTCTCCTAAAAAGTTTGGATCGATCTCTAGGGCGCGTTTGAGATCGAAGGCTTGCACGCCTAAGAGTGCATCCATACCCAATTCAGAGTTACGGGTGTGGTAGATTTTGGCGATCGCATTCATGCCACGAATTCGCCGTTCCAATTCTGCTAACTCTGTTTCTGAGACTAAATCGATCTTATTGAGCAATATCACGTCGGCAAAAGCAATCTGTTCTTGAGCTTCATCTGCTTCCCAGTGCTGCCAAATGTGCTTGGCATCTACCACTGTTACGACTGCATCTAAAGATAGCTGGGTTTGCATATCTTCATCGACAAAGAATGTCTGAATCACGGGCGCAGGATCGGCTAACCCAGTGGTTTCAATTACCAAATGGTCAAATTTATCGCGCCGCCGCATTAAATTACCAATAATCCGAATTAAGTCACCGCGCACGGTACAGCAGATGCAACCATTATTCATCTCAAAGATTTCTTCGTCTGCATCAATCACCAATTGGTTATCGATTCCTACTTCCCCAAACTCATTGACAATTACAGCTACTTTCTTACCGTGTTCGTGGGTCAGAATGCGATTGAGTAGGGTTGTCTTACCCGATCCGAGATAGCCCGTCAGTACGGTAACGGGGACTACATTATCTGCTGCTGTAGTTACCATAGCTCAACTTGTTTACCTTACATAATTTAGAATGATAACCATTCCTATACAATTTTACAGCCTGACGCGCACTACAATTTGCGCCGTAATTACTGGAGCGAGTAGCAGCCTGCGCTACAGCGACTTAAAATTAAATTTGGGCAGGCGAGCTAAATCTCTCTAACAGATAGAGACAGGGAGACAATTTCATTGTAGGGTGGGCAATGCCCACGATTAACTCAAATTACTATAGCACTCAGGGCGATAATTGTTTTCCAAAAACAATATAACAAAGATAAAATGAAGAAAGCATTCAATACTGGAAATTAAACAACAAATTTAATTCCACTTCAAGTTGTTCAAACAATTAATTAAGCCAGTCATAAAGTTATATAGCAATCCTATTTAATTCATGAACGTGGAGCAGGCTTCTAGCCTGCGGCAGGCTAGAAGCCCACTTTACAAATCATTGAGAACTGCTATATATTGCCTAATTTTAAAGAAAATCGAATATTCTTAGCTCGAATATAGATTTATTAGTCGCCGGGCAATGCCTACCCTACTAAAATCTGAAACCTTCTCACTCAGTAGATGTAAATCTCAGTTGTAGCCATAAATTGAATGACAACAAACTTAAAAAAAACATACGAGCTGTTGTAAAGTAATAAAGTTCTAGACTTTTAATTCTTATTTTAATAAATTTTTCGATTAAATTTTTATTTAAACCTAACACATAACAGTTTTCAAAAAGCCGACGATCTAATATAGATATCTATGAAAAAATCTCATTTAAAAAAAATGACTTTTAAAGTCTAAAGAATTCAATTAAAATTAAAACTGAAAAAAATCGAACCAGAAAATACAGAAAATGGTGGGTACTGATTTGAAGGACTTGAGCAATGAGTGAACGCATGTCCACGGGCATTTCAGGATTAGACGAAGTGCTGCATGGTGGATTAATTCCAGTTCGAGCTTATCTGGTGCGAGGAGGATCGGGCGCGGGCAAGACAACACTTGGACTCAGTTTTTTGGTTGAAGGCGTTGCTAGCGGTGAAAAGCCGCTGTATATAACTTTAGGGGAATCCGCAGAGCAAATTCGCAAAAATGCCGAGCGTATAGGTTTTGATACCCAAGGAATTACCTTCCTCGACCTCAGCCCAACATCAGACTTTTTTAGCCAAGTCCAGACTTACGATATTTTCTCGGCGGCGGAAGTCGAACGAGAACCGATGACGCAACAAATTGTAGAGCAGGTGCGATCGCTGCAACCGCAGCGGGTGTTTTTAGATGCGATGACTCAATTTCGCTATTTATCTAGCAATACATTTCAGTTCCGCAAACAAGTGTTGTCGTTTTTGCGGTTTTTATTAGAGAAAGGCGCAACGGTACTATTTTCTTCTGAAGATGGCGGCTCCGCACCAGATGACGATCTACAGTTTATGAGCGATGGAGCAATCCATCTCCACCAAAACTTGGAGGGACGTAGCATCAGCGTTACGAAATTCCGTGGCTCTGACTTTCGATCTGGTTTACATTTTATGCGCTTGACTGACAGAGGTATGGAAATCTTTCCTCGCCTCCAGCCCGAAGTCCATAAGCGAGAATTTAAGTTAGAGATGATTCCTTCGGGAGTACCAGACTTAGACGAGCTAATGCATGGTGGGATAGAGCGGGGAACAGTAACGTTGTTTACAGGTCCAAGTGGAGTTGGCAAGACAACCATCGGACTCCAATTTATGAAAGAAGCCGCAGGACGGGGGGAGCGATCGGTTGTTTATATGTTTGAGGAACCGATTGATGTCATGCTGCATCGTTGCGAAGCCATCAATATTCCAGTTTATGCCATGATGCAGCGACAAACACTTTCTGTCATCCCGATCGAACCACTCCTCCACAGTCCCGATGAGTTTGCCAATATGGTGCAACAGGAAGTAGAGCAGCAAAAGGCTCGGATTGTGATGATTGACAGCGTTTCTGGTTATCGAATTTCCCTGCGCGGTCGGGACGAGGATTTAGTGACTCACTTGCACGCCCTTTGTAAGTATTTGCAAAATATGGGAGTGACGGTGATTTTAGTGAACGAAACTGAAAGCATTACGGGCAACTTTCGGGCGACAGACATAGGTATCAGCTACATGACAGATAATATTGTTTTTCTGCGTTATTTGGAGATTCAAGGCGAGATCCGCAAAGCAATTGGCGTACTAAAGAAACGGTTGTCTAGTTTTGAAAAAACTCTGCGAGAGCTAGAAATTACTCGTTACGGAATCAAGGTTGGAAAACCTTTGACTCATTTACGCAACATCCTTAGCGGTACTCCCGAATGGATTGATAAAAACGGTGAGTGATGAAAAGCCAATTATACTGAGTGTAGATCGCAATCGTCGTAATTCAGAATTGTTAGCTCAGTTTTTAGCGAAACAGGGATATCAAGTTCTTAGCGCGGCAAGTCAGGCAGAAATCAAGTCCGTGTTAGAAAATACGAATAAGATCGAGTTAGTGTTATTAGATATTTCTGGGTTCGATCGCCAAATTTTGTCTTTATGCCAACGGTTACAAGAAAAAGCTATTCCCTTCGTCGCGATCGCAGCACCTCATCAAGCTGGAATGCAGCAGGCGTGTCTGGCTCGCGGCGCACTCGGCTTGCTAGTTAAACCATTGACTGCTCAAAACCTATTACAGTTAATTCGCAATCTGCTACAGCGAGCGTGATGATTTTACGATTAACTATTAACCCCATGTGCCACTTTTTCATCGCCCCCGAATTCGCGGGGGTTGGGGGATTGAAAAACTGCGCCACTCATCCAAAGATCCCCCCTAGCCCACGCCACTTTGCTCAAGTCGGGAAACCCGCCCACGCAAGTGGCTCCCCTTAAAAAGGGGGGAACAAGAGGAAGTTGCACCGAAGCGTCATTAACTATTAATTATGGGTCGAATTCTACTGCTGCTCGAACATCAAGAAAATCGTCGTCTGTTATCGGAGTGGCTAGCACCTCGTTATTCGGTCATTCTACCGGAAGTGGCAGCACAGGTAACGGAGCCAGCAGATTTAGATTCGCAACCCTTTGACCTATGTATCCTCGATGCTAGAGCATTAGACCATTTTTGGGAATGGGTGCAAGCGACAAGAGCTGCTGAAAAGCCAGTAATTTTACCCTTTTTACTCATAACTACGCGTCAGGATGTAGGATACGCGACTCGGCATTTATGGCAAAGTATCGACGACTTAATTACCAAACCGATTGAAAAAATAGAGTTACAGGCACGGGTAGAAATTTTACTGCGATCGCGCCAATTTTCACTTCAACTTCAGACCACAAATCAGCAACTTCAGCAACAAATAGTCGCCCGTCAGCAAGCCGAGGCGGGAGAAGAACGAGCGATCGCCGCCCAGCACCAAAGTGAAATCCAGTTTCAGCGCTTAATTAACTCTAATTTAATTGGGGCGATCGCTGCCGATATAGAGGGGAACATTACAGATGCCAATGATGCCTTTTTAAGAATGGTCGGTTATACCCGCGAAGACTTAAAGCAGGGAAAGATCCGTTGGAATGATATGACTCCACCAGAGTATCGCGATCGCGATCGCGATTCGATCGAGGAGTTAAGAAATACGGGTGTTTGTAATGCTTTTGAGAAAGAGTATATTCGAGCTGATGGCAGTCGGGTGCCGGTGCTAATTGGAGTTACTGTGGTAGAACGCTCTCCCCGTTTAAATTGTGTTGCTTTTGTCCTCGACATTACCCAACGCAAGCAAGCAGAAGCAGAAATGCGTAATGCTTTAGAAAAAGAACGCGAATTGAACGAATTGAAATCTCGGTTTGTTTCAATGGTTTCTCATGAGTTTCGCAACCCACTGAATTTGATTTCTGGTACAGCTCAACTGTTGGTTCGCAGCAATAACAAACTATCCGAGCCGAAAAAACAAGAATTGCTCCAACGTCAGCAAGCCGCAGTCAATCGGTTGATCGAACTGTTGGATGATGTACTTACGCTCGGTCGCGCCGAGGTTGGCAAATTAGAGTTTAATCCAATTGAGCTAGAATTAGAAGCATTTTGCCGTCAGTTGGTAGCAGAAATGCAGCTGACAGCTAAAGAAGCACACGCGATCGCACTTGTATCTCCAGGCAAACGTTTCACCGCCAAAGTGGATAAAAAGCTTTTACAGCAGATATTGACCAATTTACTCTCAAATGCAATTAAATATTCACCCCAAGGTGGTGATATCACGCTTGAACTTACTTGTCAAAAAAACGAGGCGATTTTCCGTGTCAAAGACGAAGGGATTGGAATTCCTCCCAAGGATCTACAAAGGCTGTTTGAATCGTTTCATCGCGCTAGTAATGTCGGTGGTATTCCTGGGACTGGATTGGGGCTAGCAGTCGTCAAGCAAGCGGTAGAATTGCATCAAGGCGCGATCGCGGTTGAGAGTGAAGAGGAAGTTGGTACTACATTTACAGTTACGCTACCGATGGATCGCTAGAGTAGAAAAGGCAAAACGATCTCTGCTAGTTCGGCGGCATACTCTTCATACAAACCCAGCGAACCTGGTAGTGTCTTTGTCTGGACTCCTGGTAAAGTTGCCAAAGCTTCCATTTCTGCCCGCGACTTGGGTGGAGACTGTTCCCCAATAACGACTAACACGGGTATAGATCCTTGAAACCAATTGAGAAAATCTTCTCGTTGTTGCACCGGATCTAAATTCCCAGTCACGAAAGCAGCTGGAGCAAATCGCGCCCCTGGTTGCTGGGTAATTTCCCATTTTTGTTGAATGAAATCGTCTGTCAGCTTTGTCTTGTCTGCATAGACGTGACTGCCGTACATGTAGCGCAAAAAGCCAGGTGTGGTATTCATCTTATACAAAGCCTGACCGAGAACAGGCGATCGCACGGCTTGCCTCACCGTACCAGCGACTTGCTTATTGACACCCATTACTGTTAAAGGACCCCGCCAAGTAGGTGCGACGAGGACAATTTTTGAAAAAGCTTGTGGTTGACTGGCTGCCAGTTGCATTGCATAACCAGCAGCATGACCAGCAGCGATAACGATAATCGGAGTTTGAAACGTGCTATTAACAAAGTCTTTTAACAACTGCTGATATAACTCAGGGCGATAGTCGAGTGGAAGGCGAGACGATACGCCAAAGCCAATCCAATCGATCGCTACAGCTTGAAAATGCGGAGATAATAACTTTGCCAGTTGCGCCATTTCTCCTCTAGTAGAAACGGTGCTAAAGGCAGGTAAGAGTAGAACAGGCGTTCCTTGTCCCAGAGTTTCGTAGACCAACTTGAGGGATTGTCCTTGCCAAGACCAGGGAAATTCGCGCACTTCCCCACCCATAACGCTAGCTGGTTGAGTAGAGGATAGATCGGTCGATTGGGTAACAGTCATAAGACAGAATACTAAAAATGATTCTCAACACCTCTATTGTATCGGGAGTCGTAGGGGCGGGTTTTTACAGGAGATTTATGAAACAACCCAGAATTCTGTGGATAAACCCGCCCTTATAGGAGTCGGGAATGAGAGGCGATCGCATTTTTACATTTCAGCAAATTTTGAACGCCAGAACTTGTAGAAGCGGGTTCACTTAAAACACTATTTATACAGAAAAATTCCGTTTAAGATTCGCGATCGGATGTTGTTGTAGCTGGTATTAAATGTTACTGGCTGGGAACACTAAATCCATCACCAGCCACAACAACGATTGAGTATTGGTGAGGACGTAACCGACAGATAGGCTGTCGGTGTCTAGAGTCAAATGAACACGAGGTCATCGGCATTTACTCAGCTACCGTTGATTGGTGTAACTTGGTGCTAGAAACTCTGCAATTTCTCGATCGTTTACCCAACCTCGCACCACAATCATCTATTGAGTAAACAGCCGTAATCTCGTAAAACCGTTACTCACTTGCTGTTTCTACAGCCGTGGTAGATTCTGGGATGGGATTCGTGGATGAACCAAAAGCAACCCGTAAAAAAGGTGGAGCCAGAAAAGTTGTCAAAATTACCATGATAATAATCGACACCTCCAACGGCTTATCCAAAATGCCGCTAGCTGAGCCGATGCCAGCAAACACTAGACCCACCTCACCTCGAGGGATCATCCCAACCCCGATCGCGAAGCGATTGATTCCGGGTAGTCCAAACACTGCCCAGCCCGTCACCAGTTTGCCAACGATCGCCACCCCTACCAAAAAGACAGCAATCAATAGTCCTGCTCGATTCTCCGGTACTGCCGGGTTCAAAACACCGAGGTCGGCACGCGCTCCCACCGTCACAAAGAAGATTGGTACTAGTAAATCGGCGATTGGTTTGATTAATTCATCTAACTCGTTCCGGGCATCGGTTTCATCGAGCACTAAACCCGCTGCAAAGGCACCCAAAATCGCTTCGAGATGAATGGCGTTACCTAAAAATGCCATAAAGAAAGCGAAGATGAATGCCGGAATAACAATATTTCCACGGGTTTTGAGCCGATCTACGATCGCCACAAAACTTTTGTTAAAGACACCCCCCAACAAAATTGCTCCAATCAAGAATGCTGTAGCACTGACAATCAAGTAAATGACATTGGCGACATCAATCTCACCGGTTTTGGCTAAGCTGGCGACTACAGCCAAGACAATAATGCCAAGGACATCATCAATCACCGCCGCGCCAACAATGATTTGCCCTTCTTTGGATTTGAGTTGACCTAACTCTGCCAACACTTTAGAGGTAATGCCGATACTCGTTGCCGTTAACGCAGCTCCCGCAAAAATCGCTGGAATTGCGGCTACATGAAAGAGCATCATTAACCCTGCCGTACCCGCCGTAAAAGGTGCTGCGACTCCGACACAGGCGACAACCGTGGCTTGAATGCCCACTTCCTTCAGTTGCCGCAGATCGGATTCCAGTCCAATTTCAAACAGCAGAATAATCACGCCGATTTCAGCTAGAACCGAAATCACTTCACTTTGCGATTCAAAGATTCGGGTCAGCGCATCCGGTGCCAATTGATTTAACCCTTGCAACGCCGTCATAATTACCGAGTCAGAGGCAGACAGCCCTCCTTCGGGAAAAATCACCAGGTGCAACGCTGAAACGCCGACAATCACACCAGCGACCAGTTCCCCCAGGACGGGTGGAAAATCCAATCGCCTTGCGACCTCTGCGCCAAACTTGCTGGCTAGATAAATTACTACCAGCGTCAGCAATACGCCAGACAGAATAATAGGTGAATCCTCAGCAACAACGGTCGCCAGGAATGGTAGCGGAGTCATGAGAGCGGCTATCCCCCCACTGAAAGGAGGCAGAATGTTGGACAAAATCATGAGTTTAAAGCAATGAAGGTTAAGGGTTTGAGGGAGTCATAAAACTGCGGGGGGTACTAAAGTTTGAAGTAACGGCTACCAAAAAGCCGGGGTCATGACCCGGCTTTTTGTGTCTAAGTCGTCTCGATTCAACAGCCGTCTGGTCCACAGAAACTGTGCCCGTACAGGACCTCCGCGTCACAGATGTAGATAATGCCCGCATAATCGAGGAAAAACTTCACTCCGACCTGATCCGCAATATTCTCAGCCATATCCCGATCTGGGGTAAGTATCTCGAACTTTATATTCGCCGTGGTGTCAGAAACGCTGGGTTGACCTGACGATCGCACGTTGCGACTGCCTTTACCGCCAGTCTCCACCACCGTATAACCAGTCGCCCCGGATTCATCGATAATATTGGCGATCTTTTTCAGCAAAATCTTTTCTGTGACGATGACAAGCTTTTTCGCTGGCTTAGCCATGTTAGTTACCTTCTTACCTCTGTATCTCGATCTTATATGTTGATCTACTTGGTCTGCCGAGACAAGGGAGCGCCGACAGACTGCGCCCGACTGGGACTAGCCGCCGCCGATTGCCTGGGCAAGCCCGAGGAAAAACGGTATACACAAGCCGATCGCAACGGGCGTACCGATGGCTGTGGAGGCACCGATGTAGGCGGAGGGATTAGCGGACGGGATACCAGCTCGCAACGTGGGCGGGCCTGAGATGTCTGAACTGGAGGCGGCGATGACGGCTAGAATCACGACACCGCCAAGGCTGAATCCTGTGGCGTAGTGGGCAATCAGACCGAGACCGAAGGCGATTAGCCCATGCACAAACGGTGCCACCAGGCTATACACGACATACCACTGGGCAACCTTGCGTAGTTCGCCAATCCTTGACCAAGCCTCCATACCCATAACCAGCATCAAGACCGAAAGCAAGCCGCGGAAGAGGGGGTCGTAAAAGCTTTCATAGACACTTTCCGGTCGGGTGAGGATGCCAAGAGCAATGCCGAGCAACATTGCCGATAGGGCAGGTCCCTGGAGGCTTTCCTGTACGATCGGCCAGATCTTGACTCGATTATCCGCAGAATCCTTCTGCTTGCGATACTCTTGTCGGTTGCCGGGATAATCTTGCCGATCGGGATAATCGCCTGCCGCAACGGGCTGCTTGCTGAAAGATTCCTGCTTGCTGAGATACTCGTCTGCTGTCCTACGCTTCTTCCGGTTGAGATAAATGTTGGCAACCACAATTGCAGCGACGAGTGCTGGGATATCCATGAAGGGATAGAGTGCGGCAGCCCATGCCTCATAAGACATTTTTTGTTCTTCCAGGAGCGTTAGGGAGGCAGCCATCGTAGAGCCACTCACGGCACCAAACAACCCTCCAGTCGCGATCGCATCCACGGTTTTGACCTTTGGCAGCTTGGCCAATGTATAGCGCGCGATGAATACAATGAGAATCCCGACTGCTACCGAAAACGCTGCGGGTAAAATCATTTCCGTCAGGTTGGAATTGCGGATCGCAATACCACCGGTCAGACCGATTTTGGTGAGCAGCATGAAGACGATGATCTTAACAATCGACTCTGGAATTTGCAGTTGGCTGCCGAGAGCGGCAATGACCATACCACCAATTAAAAAGCCGAGTGTTGGGGACTGCAACTGCTTAACGAAGTCCATGAAAAACAAGGACAAAAAATCCACGAGTACCTCCTTATACCTCCTCTGACGAGAAGTATTGCAATGAATGAACTAAATGAACTTTAGCGAGTTAAAGAGAGTAAGAGTGAGGCGCTTCACCCCTACAGCACAGGTGTTGCACGAGAACCTGTAGACAGGGCTTACGGCTATTGACCCGGTCGGTTCAGACGACGTTGGGGTACCGCCAAACAGGGCGGCAAAAAAGCCGCCACAAACTGCCCCATAGAGTCCACCGCGGAGACCCACCCCAAAGGCAACGCCGAATGCACAGCCGGGGGTAATGAGACAACGGCAGCCGTGACACCGCCGAAGATATCGCCCCGGAGGTTATTAAACTGGATGAGATTGGTGATTGCCATAATTGAGGTAAACGAACGGTAGATCGAACTAACTAGAAGCGACCCATTTCATAGCAAGGATCGGCTATAGATAAAAATCGGCTGGAGAATGGAACTTGGCATCTGCGATCGCGCTTAAAGAAGTCTCAACAGCAGACTGCCGAGAATGATTGTCAAACGACTTCAAGTTCTGAAAAACTAAATCGCAATAGTTAAATCATTTGTATATTTTTAACTGTACGCCACTCTGAGTAAGCTTACTTATTAATCAATCAAAAAAAAATCTTTTGTTTGCATAGAAATTTATCTATGGTTTTTAGATCGCTAGCACCGCGAAGCCAGCGGTCGGGGACAGCAGCCCAACAAGTCGTTGCAGCGGCGGAATAAAGGTTATTGTCAGAAATCATAAGTCACTAGCCGCCGCTGATTTGAGCCGTTGTGTCGCTTTCTTGTTTTGACAAAGTTCGTGTCGCTTTCTTGTTTTGACAAAGTTCGTGATGTATATTCAAGAACTATGAGTTCAAATCAACAACAATTTCTACAAAATCTTTACAATGCTTTCAACAAGCGCGAAATTGAAACAATCATTTCGTTTATGCAACCGGACGTAAAATGGGCGAACGGAATGGAAGGCGGTTTCGTTTACGGGCGCGACGCAGTGCGCGAGTATTGGACGAATCAATTCAAGATTATTCAACCGCAACTCGAACCATTAAATTACGAAACGGATGATAACAATAGAGATGTCGTAACAGTTCATCAAATCATTAGAGATTTGCAAGGCAATTTGCTCGCGGATATGACTGTTCGGCAAATCTTCACAATCGAGAACAATTTGATAAGTCTTTATGAACTCGGCGAGAGCGAAACAATACAAGCGACAATTCAGAAGGCTGGAACATCCAATTAGCGACGAAATCTTGAGCTGTTAGTTGTTCTGACAATCGCACTTCATAAGATATTTGCTTTTGAAAATAACGGTGCGGCACAACAAATCAATGGACGTGAGGGCGAAACAGCGACTTTGTTATTTACGTCTTTCATAAAATTTTGCGTTGACATTGGCGGTTTCGCCATACATCATCTCAACCGTTAGACCGCGCCAACCACTGTGAGAGTATGGGTTTTGAGCGAACTTGAGCGATCGCTATGACAAAAAAGTGAATTCTGTATAGTAAAGCAGATCGGCAAGTTAATCGATAGTTAACGCAATCTAAACTCTCCACGATTTGGCAGGGCGATCGCTTACAATTGCTGTGTCAATCGGCACATCATCAATCGCATTTCAAACTCAGCTTAGTCTATTGATTTTGTCTCCTCAATTTAGTTCTAGAGGAACTAAAACTATGAAAAGACTACTTGCCCTGCTGCTGTCTAGTTCGGTACTCGCTTCAGTGCCGCTAGCAATCTCACCTCGCGTCCTAGCTCAATTTTCCACCTCCGCTCAAACGACTCTTGAAGCCGTCCATCCTAACGGCACGAGCTTACAGCTGGCAGACGTAAAATTTACCAAAACCAACATCTCGCTGAATCTTACTGCGGTCAATCGTAGCTCCCGTAAAATTCAACTCAATAGCACTAAAGGGATGGTTTTAATCGATAATTTGGGCAATCGATACTTTATGGAACCCCCAGAAACAAATCGATATTTAGCGATGAATCCTGGTAAAACCTCGCAAGGTTGGCTGACCTTTCGGGGTGGACTTGCACCTCAAGCAACCTCCCTCATGTTAGTCACGAATAGTCGCAGGGGGTTAAAGACCGATCCGACAACTCAGTATCCGCTCCTGACCCTGCAAATTCCCATCAAACAGACCGTTACTCGTGGGCAAACTGCGCCATCTCAACCGAGACGTTCTGCAAATGCTGGATGGGTGACTCCGCCGTCCTACACCATTCACGGACGCAAAATTCAGCCTCCTACGGGTAATTTTGACATTCGATTACGAAATGGGGCGCGGCTGCACGTCAGGTCGCCCAACGTTAGCTCCTCTAACACCCATTCAATTCGGACGAATCGAATTAGCACTGCGTCAGCAACTGCTCCGGTGAGAACCGAACGGGCGGCTCTGTCCTACTCGGAGCAGGGCTTAAAAGTTCAACATCCCAATGGAACAGTATTACAAGTGATGGGAGTTCGCTTTGCAGCCGATCGCATCATTGTGAATGTAGCTGTCGTCAATCGATCGCCTAAAACAATTAAACTCAACACGAATCCTCAAAATTTGATTCTGATTGACAATTTGGGCAATCAATACGATGTTATTCCCGCGATCGACAATCCCAGAGTAGAAGTGGCTTCCTACAGTACATTTAACGGTGACTTGACCTTCGCCACTCGCTTAGATTCAAACGCGACTTCACTCACCCTGATTACAAATCAAGAATTTCATGGTCTACAAAGAGATACAACTTCACCTCGATTTGTCGTCGCGTTGCCACTCAATCGATGAGAAGATTCAGGCAGCTCAAAAAATCCTTCGCAAATTCACCCTGAGCCACAGCCGACACACCACCAGTCATAAAAACGCGATCGCCTACTATCTCAATATCAATTTCTCCTCCTGGCATGTGTACTTTAACCCGATCGTCAACCAAACCTAATTTATAAGCAGCACTCGCAGCCGCACAGCTACTACTACCAGAAGCCAAAGTATAACCAGCGCCTCGTTCCCAAATTTCTATTTGAATATTTTGGCGATCGAGTACTTGCAAAAACTGCACGTTTATGCGTTTAGGAAATAGCGGATGATTTTCAATTTTTGCCCCTAAAGATACAGCAAGCTCCTGAGAAACTTCCGATCCTGGGATAACGCAGTGAGGATTACCAATAGATAAACAAGTGGCTTTCAAAGTTAAATCGTTTACAGGTAAATCGATCGCAACTGTTTGGCGAGGCGAACCAGTCACCGGAATCAATTCACTTTCAAAAGTAACAGTTCCCATATCCACTTTAAACAGCGTTGCTTCTGGGTTTAAAACTTCGACAGCAACCTCACCGCCTAAAGTTGTTAATTGAAATGTTTTTGTCTTGATGTATCCAGCATCAACTAAATATCTCGAAAAAATCCGAATTCCATTACCACTTTTTTCAGCTTCACTACCATCAGGGTTAAAAATTCTCAGTTCTATCTTATCCCCTGTAAAAATAGGTCCATATAATATCCCATCTGAACCAATACCAAAATTGCGATCGCAAATTAATTGAATTGCTTTTTCACTTAAGTTAAAGTTAACTATATTTGGGTCGATAACAATATAATCGTTTCCCAAAGCATGGTATTTATAGAAATCAGTTGTCATACTAGCAAGTCAAAAGTTAAAAGTTAAAATATTTGATTCTATCGGTATTTCTGTGGTAGATACTATTTTTTATTGGTTTTGCGATCGCATCAAAAACTCATGATTGAATTGATTTGGATCGGATCGATGCTTGATGACTACGGCGGAGAAGATCCCCCCAACCCCCCTTAAAAAGGGGGGCTAAGAGCGTGAGGGGGCTAAGAGCGATTGATTAGTGCAAGGATAAGATTATTTCGCCAATTCCTTGACTTTATTCATAATTCCTGCTGGGTCAATTCCCTGATGTGGGTATTGTTCCCACAAACCGCCACAACCTTCATGATAAGTACCGAGGTGAGCGTATTTAGGAGTATAGCCGCGCTCTAATAACCAAGAACCGAAACGACTACCCAAGCCAGTGCGACGGTTAAAGGCTTCCGCAACCACTACAAAGGAAGTTTTGCCGATTTTTGCCATCGTCTCCTCATCGACAACATTCAGCGTGGCTTTATTAATTAAACCCACATCTATTCCTTCCTGCTTCAGACGCTCTACAGCATCGAGGGAGCGGTACAAGGCATCACCAAAGCTGACGATGTAACCCGCAGTTCCTTCCCGCACGACTTCATCTTTACCAGGGACGAATTTGTAGTTGCTGCCAAATAAGTCGTTACCGTTACCGTCGAGAATGTTTGGTACTTTGGAACGTGTAGAGAAGATGAAACGCAAACCAGGATCGCTAAATACAGCATTCACGCAAGCTTTCATCTGATTGGCATCGGCGGGGAAATACAGCCGTGTTTCGTGACCGTCATCCAAGCCATTATCGGCAAACATATTGTTGATGCCAAAATGACAAGTATTATCTGCCATGTCATCAACACCCGCATGGGAAAAATGGCACAGAACGTTGGAATAATTCAGCCGCGCCATCGTAATTTCAGAAATGCACATTTCTAGGAAGGCGCTGAATGTGGCAAAAACTCCTTGCTTGCCTTTTTCCATGCCAAATCCAGCCGCAGCCGAAAAGTTACCGCGCTCCATAATCCCAGAAGGAATGAAGATTTCGGGGTAAGCATCGTGAATCTTCTTCAGACCGCAGGAACCTTCTAGGTCGCTATCAATGACCATGACTTTTTCCTTGCGTTCCGTCTCGCTCATCCGACCGAGAACTTCTACCATTGCTTCGCCAAATACGTTGCGGTTAGCGCCTAATTTGTCTCCAGAACCGAGGAAAGTGTAACTATCTTTGGGTTTTTGGATGCTCTTGATATGTTCGACAGCCGCCGCTTGTCCGCGAGATTCGAGATATTTCAGCGCCAAGTCTACCGAAATCACGTCATGACCGTGGGTAGAGCCTTCTAAGCCTTCAATTCCGGGACACATGGGACGCTTGTTAATCACCGCGATCGCACCTGGTGTAGTTACAGCTTCGCACAGACGACGGTACAAATCATCAATATCTTCACCATCTCCCTCAAGTACTTTCAACCCATGACCTTGTAGGGTTTTGGCAACGCTAAAACCAGGCAAATATTTAGAAGGATGTCCGGCGATTGTTACATCATTATCGTCGATAATTAGCTTCACGTTGAGGTGTTGGGCGATCGCTAACCGTGCTGCTTCCGCGTCATTGCCTTCTTGCTGCGAACCGTCCGAACCCAAGCAAAATACTGCTTTGCCAGGATTTGCCATTGCCACACCGTTAACATAGGGCCACATATGTCCCAGCCGTCCCGAACTAAACTGCACGCCAGGAGTTAATCCTAGTTCGGGGTGTCCTGGTAGTTTAGAATTTGCTTCGCGATATTTCAGCAGTTGTTCGGCTGGTAATTCACCGCGTAAAGCTGCCATTAAATATTGAGTGCCGACTCGGTGTCCCGCTTCATCAAAGAAAATTGGCACGAATTTATCCGGCGCTCCCCGAAAGAAGGCATCGAGAATCATGACTTCTGGTACGGTGTCGTAGGGTCCACCTGTATGTCCGCCAACTCCTTTCGCAGCTCCAGTTGCCGTAAATAAAACGATCGCATCGCGACAAAGTTGAATATTTGCTTTTAAAGTTTCTCGCTGTTCGTTTGTGAGGACGGGGTTGCTTGGATCGAGTTTCAGAGGTTTGTATGCACCGAGATCGATAGGGAATTTAGTAGCGGTGATAGTCATGGCTAATATTTTAGTGAGGAACTATTACGGACGGGTCAATCGCACGAGAAGGTTGTCAGCAGGATTGCAATTCGATCGCTACAAACAGCAAAGCAGTCTGTGGGGATCGAGTCAATCGCTCGTGGCTACAAAAGCGCTGTCAAGCACGATACACTCAAACGTGCATAAGTATGCTTGAATTATGCTTGAATTCAGTTATAAGCACTGACTAACATGCAAAAACCTGCATGTTTATGAGTTTATACTTATAAGGGTGCAATTTCAAGATCGAAAACGCAATTTCAGGCAGAGCGACTATGCTAACCGCAGAGAGACGGCAATACATCTTAGATATTCTGCGCCGCGATAAAAAGGTGCTGTCATCGGAACTCAGTACGGCGTTGAATGTTTCTGAGGATACGATTCGTCGAGATTTGCGGGAATTGGCAGAGTCGGGTTTGTTGCAACGGGTACATGGTGGGGCGCTTTTGGCTTCACCCGCGATCGCGAGTTACGCCGATCGCCAAAAACAAGCACCGAAAGAAAAAGAGGCGATCGCCCGTGCTGCGGCAAAATTAGTTTGTGCGGGGCAGGTGGTAATTTTGGATGGGGGTACGACGACGCTTCAGGTAGCTTGTCATTTACCGCTAGATTTACAAGCAACTGTCGTCACGAATAGCCCGCCAATCGCTGTTGCGTTGGCAGATCATCCCTATATTGAAGTCGTGATGTTGGGCGGACAGCTTTATAAAAAAGCCATAGTTAATGTTGGTGCGGCTACTGTTGAGGCGTTACGGATGATTCGTGCCGATTTGTGCATGTTGGGGGTGTGTAGTTTGCATCCAGAAATTGGAATTAGCGTGACGAATTTAAATGAGGCGTACGTCAAACGAGCGATGATTGCAAGGGCGGCGGAGGTGGTAGGATTGGCGACAGCTGCGAAATTAGATACGGCTGCATCCTATGTAGTTGAATCAATTCACGCTTTGACTTATCTGGTGACTGCGCCGACTGTATCGGATCGGGTGTTGGCTGCTTATAAAGAGTTGGGGTTGGCGATCGTGCGTGAGGAGGCTGGGGACTGATTTTTGTCGCGCAAAGACGCACCAGCCGCAGGCGAAGCGAAGCGTTAGGCGCGAAGAAGATCGCTCAAGAGATCTTTGGTGGCGATCGCCATTTCTTCTACGTGCGTTCATCTGCGTTTAATTGCAGAAAAAAGGGGTTTTCGCGAAAACCCCAGACCATAAGTAAACAGTAGGGGCGCACAGACGTGCGCCCTTCTAATAGGTATTTAGCCCAACAAAGATTTAGCTTTTGCCAATACGTTATCGACGGTGAAGCCAAATTTTTCCATGCAAACATTGCCAGGAGCCGAAGAACCGTATTGGTCGATGCCGATCGCAATTCCTTCGGAACCAACATAACGACACCAGCCAAAAGTCACGGCTGCTTCTACGGAAACCCGCTTTTTCACGGCTTTGGGTAGCACGGATTCTTTGTATTCTGGAGTCTGTTCTTCAAAAATTTCCCAGCAAGGCATGGAAACGACCCGCACTTTTTTGCCTTCACCGCGCAATTGCTCGGCTGCTTTGACGCAAAGTTGAGTTTCGCTACCCGTGCCGATTAAGATGATGTCGGGTGTACCTTCGCTGTCGGATATGATGTAAGCGCCTTTGGTTACGCCTTCAATCGAGCTACCAGCGAGGTTGGGTAAGGCTTGGCGAGTTAAGGCGAGTACGGAAGGACGTACTTTGTTGCCCGATCGCTTGCCTTTAGCTGCTTCGATCGCGACTTTGTAAGCTCCCGAAGTTTCGTTACCGTCAGCCGGACGAAGCACGTACAGATCGGGGATGACTCGCAAAGCTGCCATGTGTTCCACTGGTTGGTGGGTGGGACCATCTTCACCTAGCGCGATCGAGTCGTGAGTCATGACGTAGATTACGCCTGCTTCCGACAGTGCCGAAAGCCGAATCGCCGCCCGCATGTAGTCTGTGAAAACTAGGAATGTAGCGCAGTAGGGAATTAGCCCCGATCCATCTAGGGCAAGACCGTTACAAATAGAACCCATACCGTGTTCGCGCACGCCAAAGCGGATGTAGCGATTTTGGTATTGTCCTTTTTGGAAGTCGCCCGAATTCTTGAGTAGGGTATTGTTAGAAGGAGCCAGGTCAGCAGAACCACCAATCAATTCTGGCAGCACTTCCGCGATCGCATTCAAGCAATTACCGGAGTGAACGCGGGTAGCGATCGCTTTATCTTCTGGCTTGTAGGTGGGCAGAACTGAATCCCAGTTTGGGGGCAGTTCGGCTTCGTGCATCCGTTCTAGGGTGCGAGCTTCGTCAGCATATTGCTGTTTGTAGCGCTCGAACATTTGGTTCCACTCTTGTTCGAGTTTTGCACCGCGATCGATCGCTTTACGCCAGTGGTTGAGTGCATCTTCTGGTACTTCAAACGGCGGGTGATTCCAACCTAAATGTTCGCGGGTGGCTTTAACTTCATCTTCGCCTAAAGCTTCGCCGTGAGCGTGGCGAGTATCGGCTTTCTTGGGCGATCCGTAACCAATGGTTGTCCGCACTTTAATCAGAGAAGGCTTATCAGTGACGGCTTTTGCTGCTTCTATGGCTTTTTGAATGCCATCTAGATCTGTGTTACCGTCTTCTACTACCTGGACGTGCCAATTATAAGCCTCAAACCGTTTACCAACATCTTCTGTAAACGCTAGGTCGGTGGAACCGTCAATCGAAATGTGGTTGTCGTCATATAGAGCAATTAGCTTACCCAGTCCCAAGTGTCCGGCTAAAGAACAAGCTTCGCCAGAAACACCTTCCATGTTGCAACCGTCGCCTAAGATGACGTAGGTGTAGTGGTCGATGATGGGGAAATCGGGTTTGTTGAATGTGGCTGCTAGGTGAGCCTCAGCCATCGCAATTCCCACACCATTCGCGATTCCCTGTCCCAATGGACCAGTGGTAATTTCTACCCCTGGATTCATAAAGTTTTCTGGATGACCTGGGGTTTTTGATTCCCATTGACGGAACTGCTTGAGGTCATCTAAAGTTAAATCTTCATATCCAGTTAAATAGAGCAGGGCATACAGCAACATACTGCCATGTCCCGCCGACAGCAAAAAGCGATCGCGATTCAACCAAGCCGGATTTTTAGGATTAAACCGCATGAAGCGATCCCAAAGCACGAATGCCATCGGAGCAGCACCCATCGGCAGCCCAGGATGACCCGACTTTGCCTTTTCTACGGCATCAATTGCCAGAAAGCGGATTGAGTTAATACAAAGTTCTTCAAGGGATTGGGTTGCAACAGCCATAATTTCTAGTTTGTTAACGACAGTTCAGCTCGCAGTTGCGGCTCAATACATAAGATGCTAAATGCTTGGCATCGCCCTCGGCACGCATAAGCGATCGTCCCATACTTCGAGATCGCCATGCAAGCCTTTTTTTGAGGGAGCAGTGTAGAGACGTTGCATGTAACGTCTCTACACTGCTCCCTTAGACATATTTTTTAAATGCCAGGGTAACGTTGTGTCCGCCGAAGCCGAAGGAGTTGGATAGGGCAACGTTGACGGTGTGGGCGCGACTTTGATTTGGGATGTAATCTAAATCGCATTCTGGATCGGGGTTTTCCAAATTGATTGTAGGCGGAACCCGATCGTGGGCGATCGCCATGACTGTCGCAACTGCTTCAATTCCTCCCGAACCGCCGAGTAAATGACCCGTCATTGACTTGGTGGAACTGATGGCAACTTGATAAGCTGCTTCACCCAAAGCTGTTTTAATTGCCGCTGTTTCGCTCGGATCGTTGACTGGGGTACTCGTACCGTGAGCGTTGATGTAGTTTACTTGCTCTGGCTTAATTCCACCATCTTTGAGACACAGAGCGATCGCCCTGGCTGCGCCTTCTCCTTGAGGGGCAATTCCCGTCATGTGGTAAGCGTCGCAAGTCATGCCATAGCCGACAATTTCCGCATAAATTTTGGCTTTCCGACTCAGGGCGTGTCCTAATTCTTCCAGCAATAAAATTCCCGACCCTTCTCCCATCACAAAACCATCGCGATCGCGATCGAACGGACGACTGGCGTGGGTTGGATCGTCGTTGCGGAAAGATAGCGCCCGCATCGAGGCAAATCCCGCTACCGATAGGGGTGTAACAGCGGCTTCCGTACCACCACAAATCATCGCTTGGGCGTATCCGTGCTGGATCAGTCGAAATGCCTCGCCAATTGCGTTAGAACCCGCAGCACAAGCTGTTACAGGACAGGAGTTCGGTCCTTTTGCACCGACGTGAATTGCCGTTAACCCCGCCGCCATATTCGCGATCATCATGGGAACCATGAAAGGGCTACAGCGATCGGGTCCGCGATTGAGATAAATGGTTTGCTGTTCTTCTAAAACTTTAATCCCACCAATCCCCGTACCGAGCATGACACCGACTTGTTCGGCATTTAACTCGTTAATCGTAAACTGGGCATCGGCGATCGCCTGTAAACTTGCAGCAACGCCAAATTGTGCAAAACGATCCATTCGTTTCGCATCTTTGCCATCCATGTATTGCTGCGGGTCGAAACCTTTCACCTCTCCGGCAATCCGGCATCTATGCTGTGATGGATCGAATAATGTAATCGAACCAATACCATTGCGACCGCTTTGCAATCCTTCCCAGAATTCAACTGGATTATTGCCAATTGGCGTAATCGCGCCAACACCAGTCACCACAACCCGTTTTTTTTCCAAATCTGTCATAGCTCAATTCTCAGCCAGCTTCTTCACCCGTGAACTATTTGTCATATCCTTCGGGAAGGGCTATTCTTCGAGAAGCCCCCCTTCGGGTGTCTACGCCCTACGTCATTCGTCATTTGTCATTGCTGGCGAACAAAGGACAAATGACAAAGGACAAGTGACTAACACTTACGCGGATGTAGCAACTTTATTGTTGATGTAGTCCACAGCTTCTTGTACCGTGGTGATCTGTTCGGCTGCTTCATCAGGAATTTCAATATCAAATTCTTCTTCTAGAGCCATTACCAGCTCTACTGTGTCCAGAGAATCGGCATTGAGATCGTTGGCAAAATGAGCCGAGGGCGTGACCTTACTGGCTTCAACGCTTAGTTGCTCGGTGACGATTTTCTTTACTTTTTCAAAAATTTCCGTTTCGCTCATACGATGACTGTCCTTAACCAGTTGCTAGACCTTGAACTTAGGTAAAATGCTTTTGAGCATATTCATCTTATCGAAAAGCGCGATCGTATATCTCTCCACATGGTCTATTTTCTTTTTGTCACTAAATGAGAGGTGAGAGAGAAGGGTAGCCAGGATATCCTTTTCAGGCTCGATCTATCAGCGAACTCTGGAAGAATTACGACTCCAATCTGTTTCTGTGATGACAAAGACTGTACGGGTTAACGTAGAAACCTAGTGGAAATACTAGCGATCGCCCAGGGCTATCAAACAATCACCTGCGACTATCAAAGCGTTAGCTTAGAGTTATATTCTTCTTACCCCTGACTCCTAAACCCTATTGACTATATTTACCATGTCATCTACAGCTTTAAAATACGCATATTACCCTGGTTGTGTCGCTCAAGGTGCTTGTCGGGAATTGCACCTATCAACTCAAGCGCTAACTCAAGCTTTAGGAATTGAACTAATAGAGCTAAAAAAAGCCGCTTGCTGCGGTTCTGGTACGTTTAAAGAAGATTCGCAATTGCTAGAAGATACTGTTAATGCCAGGAATATTGCTTTAGCAGAAGAATTAAACTTACCTCTTTTAACTCATTGCAGCACTTGTCAGGGTGTCATCGCTCACGTTGACGATCGCCTTAAAGAATCTCAACAAAGCGATCCAGCTTATCTAGATAAAGTTAACGGTTTTCTCCAAAAAGAAGGCTGTTCCCCCTATCGTGGCAGTACGGAAGTCAAGCATTTACTTTACGCGCTGGTGACGGATTATGGTTACAAGGCAATTCAGCAAAAAGTCACCAAGTCTTTGAGCGGTTTAAAGTGTGCGGCTTTCTATGGTTGTTACCTACTGCGCGCTCGTAAAACTATGCCCTACGACGATCCATTTAATCCTCAAGCAATGGAAAATATGTTTGAGGCAGTGGGAGCAACACCAGTATATTATCGCGGACGCACGCAATGTTGCGGTTGGCCTCTTTCCAGTTATGCCACCGAACAATCATTTAAAATGGCAGGAATGCACATTCAAGATGCGATCGCCACTGGTGCAGATTGTATGGTGACACCTTGTCCTTTGTGTCATTTAAATCTCGATTCTCGTCAACCAGAAGTTGAGAAAGTTATCGGGAGAAAACTTGGTTTACCAGTCTTACATTTTCCACAATTAATTGCTTTGGCGTTAGGAGTTGCACCGAAACAATTAGGATTAGAACGACATATTGTTTCTACCCGTCCGGTGTTGGAAAAATTGGGATTGTGATCTTTGGATAAAAGAGGGCGGGTTTGTGAAGATCCTGACGTGAAAGAGGGCGGATTTGTGAAGCTCTTCATTTTTATCAAAGCTCGTCAATAAACCCGCCCCTACAGCATTACGGACAAAATTATATATTTTGACTTTCACAAATGGCAACTGATTTTTATAAATATCATGCTTTGGGGAATGACTATATCGTTATCGATCCTAATGTAGTTAATTTTACCATCAACGAAAACGCGATTAAATTAATTTGCGATCGCAATTTTGGTATCGGTTCCGATGGTATCTTATATGGACCTATTCTTGTAGGGGAAAAGATAGAACTGAGAATTTTTAATCCCGATGGTAGCGAAGCTGAAAAAAGTGGCAATGGGATTCGGATTTTTTCGAGATATTTAGTTGATGCGCAATATATTAAGACAAATGAATTTAGTTTAACAACTTTAGGTGGCGAAGTTGCTGTAGAAATTTTGAATCCAGAGGCAACGCTGATAAAAGTTGATATGGGAACTGTTACTTTTCAAAGTGAATTAATTCCTGTAGCTGGTTCGCCTCGACAAATGGTTGATACTGAATTGCAAGTAGATGGCGTATCTTTAAAAGTAACTTGTCTATCTATTGGCAATCCTCACTGCATCATTCCTATAGCACAAGTGTCGCGAGAACTTGCTGTTACTTTGGGTAGTAAAATTGAAAATCACCCAATTTTTCCTAACCGCATAAACGTACAGTTTTTACAAGTTCTCGATCGCCAAAATATTAAAATTGAAATTTGGGAGCGGGGGGCTGGTTATACTTTAGCTTCTGGTAGTAGTAGTTGTGCGGCTGCAAGTGCTGCTTATAAATTAGGCTTGGTGGATGATACAGTTAAAGTACATATGCCAGGAGGAGAAATTGAGATTGAAATAGAAGGCGATCGCGTTTTTATGACTGGTAGTGTATCGGCTGTAGCTCAAGGTGAATTTGCTGCGGATTTCCTCAGAGATTTTAACTAGGTTTTTGTTTGAGTTTTTATAATTTTAATAAAGAAATGTTTATCGATCCTGAAAATATACCGGAGAAGACGGGAACTAACTATCCTGATGAGTTTAAATCGGTTGTAGCAGGACGTTATCGAAAGAGACTGGGTGATGCAGCGGGATTGAAAAATTTTGGTGTAAATTTAACTCGATTATTGCCTGGTAGTTGTTCTGCTTTAAGGCATTGGCATACAAAACAAGATGAATTTATTTATATTGTGTCAGGGGAATTAGTTTTAGTTACTGATGAAGGCGAACAAATTTTAACCGCAGGTATGTCAGCAGGTTTTCCGGCTGGGGTTGCCAACGGACATCATTTAATCAATCGTTCAAATACAGATGCGGTATATTTAGAAATTGGCGATCGCACTCCTGACGATGAAGCTGATTATCCTGATGTCGATCTGATTGCTAAATTGAATCCTGAAGGTTGGGTTTTCACTCGCAAAGATGGAAGTTTGTATAGTTAAGGTAATAAATAAAGTTTTTTATGGAAGAAATTTGGCAGCGCATAGACTTATGGCTTCAAGTCAATGCACCACAAATTTTTGAGACATTGCAATCTGGTGCTTCTGAGGCTCAAATTGCCGAGCTTGAAACAATACTCTCCATCAAGCTATCTGAAGATGTAAAAGCATCCTACCGCATTCACAACGGTCAGTCTATCTATAAAGAAGGATTATTTGAGGGACGAGAGTTTTTATCGCTCAACCGGATTCGAGATGAATGGGAAGTTTGGAAAGATCTTCTCGATTCTGGAAAATTTGAAGGCTATGAAAGCGACCCTGATAGAGGAATTCGTAACAATTGGTGGAATGAGAAATGGATTCCAATTACCTACGATGGAGCTGGTAATCATGACTGTTTAGATTTAGATCCAGCAGATGGCGGAACTGTAGGGCAAATCATGACAATGTATCATGATTCGAGCGATAGAAAGATTGTATCTTCAAGCTTGCGTGAGTGGCTTCAGAAATATGCTGATGAGTTGGAGTCGGGTCGGTTTATACTGCAAGAAAATTATGGAATACAACCCGTTGAATAACCTTGTATAACAGACAAACATTGAAATCTCTGAGCCAGACGCAACTAGAAACTTGGGTAATGCAAGCACGCAGGCATACTCAAGAAGGAAAACTACCTAAATACATTCCTCTATTAGCCCAAGCTAATCCAAATTGGTTAGCAGTGCAAATTCAAACTGTGACAGAACAAAGCTATAACGCAGGCGATACTCATTGTACTTTTCCGTTAATGAGTGTTGTCAAGCCCTTTATTTTGCTATTTTTGTTACAGCAATTAGGTGCAAAAGTAGTCTTCTCTCATGTAGGAATGAAACCATCCGATCTGCCTTTTAATTCTCTAACTCAACTGATAGCAGATGAAGGTTTTCCTCGCAATACAATGATCAATAGTGGCGCGATCGCACTTTGTTCTATCCTCCCAGGTATCAATGCATTTTCTCGCTGTGAAAATCTCCGTTTGTGGCTGAATCAAACCGCAGGTTGTCAGCTAACTCTAGATAACCAAATGCTTGATTCCGTGCGTTCTTTACCTAACGATCGCAACCTTGCGATAACTCGACTATTAACTAAAGCTGGCAATATTCACTCGCCAGAAACTACTCTAGATGCATACAATCATGTTTGCTGTTTAGCTGGTACGGTAGCTGACTTAGCACGGATAGGAATGTTACTCGTACAAGCTCATGACGCGATCGCGCCCCAAAACCGTCGTATAGTAAATGCAACTATGATGACTTGTGGTTTATACCAAGCTTCAGCACGTTTTGCCTCAGAAGTAGGCTTACCGACAAAATCGGGAGTTAGTGGGGCAATTTTATCAATTGTGCCAACTCAAGGTGCGATCGCGTGTTACAGTCCTGGTTTAGACGAAACAGGTAATTCCAAAGCTGGTATATTCTTAATACAGCAACTCGCTCAAAATTTGAATTTAAGTATATTTGGCTAACCTTTATTTTTTGACGATAAGTTTTACCCAAAACACTCTACCAGTTTTTGACTTCTCACTTTTGACTTTTGACTTTTTAAGATTCATTATTCAAAGTTTCAATTAACAAATCCACTTGTTGCTGTCGTTGTTGCAAAAAAGTTTCGCACTGTTTCAACTGCTCTACAGCTTGAGTAAATTGCTCGAACACCTCTTCCAATTCTAACTCGCCTGCTTCAATCCGAGAGATAAGTGACTCAACTTCTGCTACAGCTACTTCATATTTCCAAGTATCGGGTAAAGGTGAAGTGTTTGATTTAGTTTTGGAATTGGAGTTACGAGACATACCAAAAGAATTTGCGAATAAGAGAGTTTGCTAAACGAACTTTTATTTTACATATTAGTAAGCTTACTTCAATAATAGTATAGGTGGGCAATGCCACCCTACTACTTTTGAATTTTTTCGCTATTTATACCCCACAAACAAAGGCATTCTACCAGGAAAATCCTTACTCAGTAGTTGGCGCTTCACGCCGTTCCGAGTCTCTTCTACTTGAATATCATAGTTTTTGTTCTCACCATAAGCACTGACAGAATAGATTAATGACTGACTAGAGTTATTGCTAATAAATGCAGCTTCCTGCTTTTCTTGAGCAGTAAAGTCATGTACTGGATAGATTAAAGTTCCCAAAACTTCTGTTTTACCACCTTTAGTAGTATTGATTACAGAACCCTTACCCTCCGTTTTTAGTCCCAAAATCCAGAGCGTCCCGCCTTTATTTTCAATTTTAGTACGTGCTGCATCTAAAGTTTCAACATTTAACTGCCTCGCCCAAACTTGATGAGGGTAATTAATCCGTAAACTACCTCCTACATCTTCTAAAAATAGCTTGCCAGATTTGGGAAAGTCTTTGTACTCGTAGCCACCATGTTGAATAACAACAGTGCGCGGTGAAGCGTGTTCTATTGTGACTCCATAACCAAATTGTTCGATAATCAAAGGCTTGTCGCTATTTTGCTCGACGCGAAATACAATTCCACCGCCATTCACAATAGACGAAAAGCCGACAATACGTCGAACTGAAGCCGGAACCTTGAAAACTTTTTTATCATGAGAAAAGTACGTACCGAAAGGAAAATAAATAGTCGATTTACCTGAATTGAGTGCATCTTGTAAAGAATCAGTTTCTCCGTACCATTGAGGAGAAAAAGCCATCCAATTAGCTAAATTTTTATCCTCGAAAACTGGTGTTTCTTCAATTGGTAAATTGAGCGATCGCATTGGACTACCAAACAGATTATATATTTTGTCAGAGACATATTCACTTACACTTGTACCAGAAACTATAGTTTCTTTGTGATGAATTGCCGATTTATAACCGCTAGTATTGATATTTCTCGCATATAAATAACCGTTGTTTTCAATAGCACTGGCTTTTGCCGCACCACCTTGAAAATTGCCATCTATAACAATTATCATGCCCGCTGGTGCTTGATTTTGAATGACTGGTACAGAATTTTTACTCTGAAGTTTACGAATTGCTAATGTATTACCATCATTTAAAATACCTGCAACTTTTTGCTGTTGAAGTGTAATTTCCTCGAACGTAGGACCATATTCTAAGTTTTTAGTGACAATGCCGTAGTCAAATCCATTAATTTGTACGTTCTTAATTAAACAAGGTCCTGCCCATTGTCTCGACATATCTAAACCAACTTTTCCTTGTCCGTCACCAGAGCGAATTAAAACATTCCACAGAGAACCAAAATTATTAGAAATATAGTCTATCCCGATCGCGCCTGGATTATTTTTTCCCGTATCTACGGTTAAATCTGTAATATTTTGGCGGAATGACATATTACCATCTATAGTCTGTATGACTGGTTTAGGAGCATTGCGATCGCCAAAACTTTTCGTCTTGTCTTTGAGTTTAATAATACTAATTCCTACCCCTTGTCCCTGCCAACTCATACAGCAACCCTTCCAATTTAAAGTATTGCTGATTAAATAAGTTCCAGCCGGAAAGTACAGAGCTTTTGGCTTGCCAAAATAATCTTGTTCTTCGTCGCGTTCGTCATTTAGAGCTTTTTGAATTGCTGCCGTATCATCTGTAACGCCATCACCTTTTGCGCCATATTGAGTTTTAACATTAGCTGAGATAAAATCGCTCGGAAAAACTTTTTTTATCGGATTGCGATCGATTGTTTTATTAGTAAACGTAGTTGGCGTGATGGCATTACTAGATACTAAAATTGGAGGTTTACTCGAACTGGATTTTTCTGTGGGTGATGGAGAAATAGGCTTTTTTGAAGAATTGGTGTTAGTTATATTAGAGCTAGCTATATCTACCACTTGTAAAGGTGTGGGTCGTGAAAACTTTAGAGCTAATTGCGGGACTAGAAAAATTGCTGCTAATGCTACCCATACAAATAAAATGAACAACCAAATAAATCTACGTAGTTTTGCGGAAATTCTCATACAATAATTCTTCCTAAGCGAACGAAATTCGTGACGACAATAACTCAATTTATCTACACGAACTCAACATACTGTAGAAAGTTTTAACCTGTGCCAGTGGCTTTTGTCTGTAGGGCTAAGAATTTTAGATTTCAGATTGAGAATTCTCGATAATTTTAACTTTGATTTTTCCTTGACTGAGCTGAATTAATAACTCTTGTCCTGGCGCTAACTGAGCAGCCGAACGAGCGATCGCACCGTTTTCTTGCCGAACTACAGCGTAACCCCGTTTCAACACCGCATGAGGATCGAGGCTAGCAAGTTTCTGTGCTAATAAATGACAGTGTTGCCGTGCTTTTTGCGATCGCTGTTGAGTTACCTGAATTAACTGCTGCTTTTTCCAATTTAAAAACTCAATCTCGCGCTGAATTTCTCGGTCTAAACGCAAACGCCCCAACCGACTGCTGAGAGAATAGTAGCGATCGCCTGCTATATCTAATTGTTGCTGTACAACTGCCTGTAGCGTCTCTATCCTCTGCCGATGCTCGGCATACACAACCGCTAAATCTGGTACAACAAGTTCTGCTGCTGCTGTAGGGGTATGGGCGCACACGTCAGCCACCAAGTCTGTTAAAGTCTCGTCTCGCTGATGCCCAATCCCCGTAATCACGGGTATAGAACACTCAGCTACCGCCCGCACAACTCGTTCGTCGTTAAAACAAGCCAACTCCTCCACTGCGCCCCCACCACGGGTAAGAACCAACACCTCCGCCCTTCCGTCTCGTTCCACGCGCTCGATCGCTTTGACAATAGATGCTGGTGCTGGCTCTCCTTGCACGGTAGCAGGCGAAAACAGAACAGATAAACCAGGATAGCGGCGTTTAAGCGTTTTTTGAATATCGCCCCAAGCCGCTGCTGTTGGTGAAGTGACAACAGCGATCGCTTGGGGATGAGCTGGCAGAGTTCTCTTCCGTTCTAGATCGAATAAACCTTCTGCCTCCAGGCGATCGCGCAACTGCCGCAGTCTCAACGCCAGTAATCCCTCCCCCGCTGGTAAAGCCTGCCACACAGTCAGTTGATATTGTCCCCGCTGAGGATACAAACGAATACTACCCAAAACTACGATCTGCTCCCCTTGTACTGGTAGTTGAGCCAAGCGCGACAACTGGCTATTCCACACCACACACTTAATCTCAGCCTTTGTCTCTGGATCTTGCAGCGTCAAAAACAAACCTTTAGAGTGACGGCTAAGACTCGAAACCTCCCCCACAACCCACACTTGCCGCAACACCTCATCATGTTCCAGCAATAATTGAATATACGATGTTAGACCAGCCACCGAGATGACTGCCTCTTCTAATTGAGACTCTGTATAGGACATGAGGACAAGGGGGCGAAGGGGGACAAGGGGGACAAGGGGGACAAGGGGGAACTCGCTCTTCCCCACTCCCTTCGGTCGTGGGGATTAGGGGGCGAAGGGGGACAAGGGGGACAAGGGGGACAAGGTAGATACGAAGATCTCTTCTTAGCGTTCTTCTCAGCGCCTTCGCGTCTTTGCGTGACCTAAAATCATATCTCTGCAAGTAAGCTAAGGAAAACAACAAAGCCAAAAGAAAACCGACGTAATTTTGTATATAAATCAGATAACAACCAAAAATCAGCAAATTATCCCCAATTACGAATTACGAATTCAAAATTACGAATTAGCATATATGCTATGCTGTGCTGGATAAATCTACTAAAATAGTATATCTGCACTAGTTAAAACTAGTTAAGTAAAAGTTTTTACACCTCCTATCCTAGAGGCGCGAATGGCTATTAACAATGATGTTGCTGGCAAGCAAAAAGCCCTGAATCTAGTCCTGAATCAAATCGAACGCAATTTCGGCAAAGGGGCGATCGTGCGCTTGGGAGATGCGACCCGAATGCGCGTGGAAACTATCTCTAGCGGTTCGTTGACGCTCGACTTAGCTCTAGGCGGCGGTTTACCCAAAGGGCGGGTAATTGAAATCTACGGTCCAGAGAGTTCTGGTAAAACGACAGTAGCACTCCACGCGATCGCGGAAGTCCAAAAAGCAGGTGGAATTGCTGCCTTTGTGGACGCAGAACACGCCCTCGATCCAACTTATGCAGCGGCTTTGGGTGTAGATATTGAGAATCTCCTCGTCTCCCAGCCAGACACGGGCGAAGCTGGTCTAGAGATTGTCGATCAGTTAGTGCGATCGGCGGCGGTGGATATTGTGATTGTTGACTCTGTAGCCGCGCTAGTTCCCCGCGCTGAAATCGAAGGTGAAATGGGAGATACCCACGTCGGCTTGCAAGCACGTTTGATGAGCCAAGCTTTAAGAAAAATCACGGGTAACATCGGTAAATCTGGTTGTACCGTAATTTTCCTCAACCAGCTACGACAAAAGATTGGCGTGACCTATGGCAACCCAGAAACGACAACTGGAGGTAATGCCCTTAAGTTCTATGCCTCTGTACGTTTGGATATTCGCCGGATTCAAACCTTGAAAAAAGGCACGGAAGAATTCGGCAACCGCGTTAAAGTCAAAGTTGCTAAAAACAAAGTTGCGCCGCCATTCCGAATCGCCGAGTTTGATATTATCTTTGGCAAAGGCATTTCTACATTAGGTTGTATGGTAGACATTGCCGAGGAAACAGGCGTAATTGTACGCAAAGGTGCGTGGTACAGCTACAAAGGCGAAAACATTGCCCAAGGTCGCGACAATACGATTAAGTATTTGGAAGAAAATACTGAGGTTGCTCAAGAAATTCAGAAACTCGTCCGAGAAAAACTCGACATGGGTGCTGTAGTCTCAGCTAACTCCGTGAAAGCTCACGAAGAAGATGAAGACGAAGATACGGATATGTCTGACGACGAGTAGCTTTTTTGTTTGAATCGGAGTAGAGACGTTACACGTAACGTCTCTACATTTCCTAGATCAAACCTTCGCCTTTTCCAACCATTGCATCACCGTTTCTCCCAGACGAATTCCATTGAGCCTATCGATTTCTCGGATCCCTGTAGGGCTGGTGACGTTCACTTCAGTTAGATAGCCACCGATAACATCAATTCCGACAAAGTATAAGCCGTTTTGTTGTAGGCTGACAGCTAAATCCTTACAGATCTGATGTTCTCGGTCTGTAATTTCAGTTTTGGCTACCGTACCGCCAGCTGCCATGTTATTACGAAAGTCGTCGCTGGTGGAAATTCGATTCACAGCTCCGATGGGTTCGCCGTTGAGTAGAATAATCCGCTTGTCTCCTTCTTTCGCAGCAGGGATAAATTCTTGCACCATCACGGGCATTTTGGCTTGGTAAGTGCTAATTTCTACAATTGAGTTGAAATTGCGATCGCCCTCTTCAAGATAAATAATTCCTTCACCTGCTTTGAGTCCCAGTGGTTTGAGAATCGCTGCCCCTCTTGTTGCTAAAAATTGGCGAATCACCTTTTTATCCGCACTCACAATTGTCTCTGGCATCAAATGAGTAAATTGTAGAGCAAACATTTTTTCGTTGGCTGCCCTCAACCCTTGGGGATTATTGACAACTAAAGTTTTGCTCCGATCGATGAAGTCGAGAATGTAAGTAGCGTAGAGGTAGGGAATATCTACAGGCGGATCTGTCCGCATGAACACAGCATCAAAATTTTCTAAAGGCATCCAGGTGCGATCGCTCAAATCGTACCAAACCAGTTCCGCTACCCAGCGCCCATCCACCAACTGCACGGGTTGAAGTTGTAAGCGTTCTAAAACAGCCCATGCCTTACCTTCAGCTACCCCCAAGCGGCTAGCTTGAGTTATCCACACTTCATGTCCTAAAGCTTGCGCTGCTTCCATCAAAGCAACGCTCGTATCGTGACCTGGATCGAGTTTGTGGATCGGGTCGATAATAAAAACTAGTTTTAAACTCAATGGCTTACGCTCCTTGAGCCGAGGTTAGCAGCGGATCGAGTTTGCCTTGGAAATCCAGATCGTAAATGTCATCGCATCCCCCAATGTGGCGGTCGTCGATAAAGATTTGGGGTACAGAACGGCGACCGTTTGCTCTGTGTGCCATCTGTTTGCGAGCGGCTTCATCACCATCAATACTGTACTCGATAAAATCAACGCCTTTTTTTGCAAGAAGTTGTTTGGCACGAATGCAAAACGGGCAGGATCTCCAGGTGTAGATTTCGACTTTAGGAGCCATAAAAATCTCCAATTTTTTAAGTTAATATTTTTTAAATTTTAGACCCTATTCCTCTGCTTCTCGATATAACTCCTGGAGAGATTGCTGTTGCGTCCGGCGAGACTGGCGGCGATATTTTTTCGTTTCTAGTTTGGGTTCGTACTGACTTTTACCCCGTTTGGTCTTCAGCTTTAAATTCGATTCAGGATTGGCTTGACGAGCTAGCTGTTCTCGATCGGCGATCGCCTCCTCCAACAAGTCCAAATAGTGCTGGTAACGTTCCCAGTCGCCCCGCACGACACAATTGGGTTCGTCGCGGTGCAAGCAATCGCTAAACTGACAACTAGCAACGGCTAAGCGTTGTTTTGCTTCTGGAAAATAGCTTGCTAACTCTTCTGGAGTACAGTCAAGATCGGGTTGATTAAAGCCAGGAGTATCGGCTAGCAATCCCCCTGTAGGTAATTCAAACAGTTCGACGTGCCGCGTCGTGTGGCGACCCCGCAACAGTTTCCCCGATACTTCTCCGACTCGCAATCCTGCTTCTGGGATTAGCATGTTGATTAAACTCGATTTCCCCACTCCAGAGGGTCCAGCAATGACGGTTATTTTCTCTTGCAGGCGCTGGCTCACTCGATCGACTCCAAATCCTTGATGGACACTGATAAATAAAGGTTGGTAGCCCCAGCGATTTAGGCGATCGCGCCAATTATCGATCTGCTGGACTGAGAGCAAATCGCTTTTATTCAAGCACAGACAAATTTCTAACCCCGTAGACTCTGCTTTGACTAAAAACTTACTCAATTGATACGGGTCGAGGTCTGGTTCTGCCAAGGCAAATACCAGCAAAATTTGCTGCGCGTTAGCGATCGCCGGACGATCGAGCTGACTTTGACGGGGTAAGACTTCCCCAATTGCCCCTCGACCACCAGCCCAATCCGGTTCTTCTATGACAACGCGATCGCCAACCATGACTTGCTGTCCTAGCTTTTTCAACCGCGCCCGCCGCGTACACAAGAGAGCTGAGGGAGCTGAGGGAGCTGAGGGAGTAGTTAATTCTGAACCTGGAGCATCTAACCTTACCCAGTAGTAGTTTGCTTGTACTGCTACTACCGTACCCACTAGAGGTGAAGTGTCCTCTATGAGTTGAATTTCAGAATTGTGCAAATCATTCATGCATGACTAACAAACTCTCAAGCTTAGAAAATTAGCAAATAGCCAAGATCGTTGAAAATAATTCCGAATTCCAAATTCCGAATTCATTTCACAGGATGCCTCACCTGAAGCGCGAAAAACCCATCGCGTTTTTCAATTTGCTCGATTTGATATCCTGCCATCGTTAAACTATCCGGCACTTGCTCGATTGGTTCGCCTGGATCTAGCCAGACTTCCAGCAAGCTGCCTGGAGTCATTTTTTCTAATCGTAACTTAGTGCGAACGAAGTTAATCGGGCAGGGAGTCCCGCGTAGATCGAGTTGAGCATCGGCAGATGACAAAAATGATTGATTCATTTGTGGAACAGATTTCCCAAAAATCCTTCTATACCACCTTTTCCAGTGCGATCGCCCCGAATTTTAGCTAGCTTTTCCAGCAATTCTCGTTCTTCGGGAGTAATGCGGGTGGGAATATCGATTGAGATTGTGATGAGGTGATCGCCTCGACTGACGGGATTACCCAAGCGCGGCACGCCGTGATTTTCTAAAGTCATCACGGTGTTTGGTTGAGTACCAGCAGGCACGATCAATTCAGTCGGACCATCTACCGTATTAACTTCTATGCGGCTGCCTAGAATTGCTTGCAAGTAACTGAGTTTAATTTCTGATAGAACGTTAATCCCGTCGCGGCGAAATTCTGCGTCTTCGTTGACAAAAATGTAAACGTATAAATCTCCTGGCGGACCATTGCGATCGCCTGCATCACCTTCTCCAGAAATGCGCAAGCGCGTACCGTTGTCAACTCCGGCGGGAATGGTGATTTTTAACTTCTTCGTTACCTGCCTCGCACCTTTCCCGTCGCAAGCTTCGCACTTGTCTTCAATCATCTGCCCCGTACCGTTACACGTGGGACAAGTAGACACCTGCGTAAAACTCCCAAAGGGAGTGCGGGTAACGCGCCTTACCTGACCCGAGCCACTACAAGTCGTACAAGTACGCGGTCGAGTTCCAGGCTTTGCACCAGAACCGCTACAAACTTCACAAGTTTCTAGGTGAGAAATGCGAATTTCTTTCTCCCCGCCAAAGACCGCTTCTCTAAAATCTAACTTCAAATCTAACCGTAGGTCGTCACCACGGACTGGTCCGCTCCGCCGCCGCGTCCCACCTTGAGCGCCCGCACCACCAAAACCGCTAAAGAAGCTTTCAAATATGTCAGCAAAACCGCCAATATCGCCAAAGTCTTGAAAACCTGCTGCCCCAGCACCAGCTGCGACACCAGCTTCGCCAAAGCGATCGTAACGCGCCCGCATTTCCGGTTCCGATAACACTTCGTAAGCTCGGTTGATTTCTTTGAACCGCTCCTCAGCTCCAGTTTCCTTATTCACATCGGGGTGATATTTCCGAGCGAGGCGACGATAGGCGTGTTTGATTTCTTCTTTATCCGCACTGCGGGAAACACCCAGAATTTCGTAATAGTCACGAGCCATAGAGCGCTGCTGGTTTAGTGGTTAGAAGAGGGATGAATCTGTTGCTGTCCTGCGGCGATCGCGTTTCAGCGTTAGTTACTAAAGTTCCATAATCACTGTAGACAAATCACCGTACTTTCAACAAGGTGGCAAAACCGATCCTTTTCAGTTATCAGTAGCTAGTGGCTGGTGACTAGAAAAGAGTCTAGCTACTAGCCACTAGCCACTAGCCACTCAAAAATAACAAATGACTACTCCTCAATTGCTTCGTAGTCTACTGCATAAGTACTATCGTCTCCAAAGGAAGAAGTGAAGGTGTCGTCCATACCTGATGAAGTAAAAGAGCTACTGCGATTGGCTTGTTCGTAAACGCTGGCTCCTAGAGCAAATAAGTTTTGCTGGAAGTCTTGCAGTCTTTGTTCGATTGCTTCAATAGTGGAAGCAGGATCGGCAAAGGCTGCTTTGAGTACGGCGACTTTTTCATCTGCCTGAGCTTTAAACTCTTCAGTAATTAGGTCTTTATTATCTCTCAAGGTGACAAAATAACTTTGTAACAAGTGTTCTGCTTGGTTTTTCAGTTCGATCAGTTCCAAGCGTTTTCGATCTTGCTCGGCAAACATTTCTGCTTCTTGCCGCATCCGTTCTACTTCACTTGCACTCAACCCACCCGTGTTTGTGATCCGCAAGGATTGTTCTCTGCCAGTGCCTTTATCTGATGCTGCCACTTTTAAGATGCCGTTGACATCGATCTCAAAGGCAACTTCAATTTGGGGCGTGCCTCTAGGAGCAGGAGGAATTCCTGTGAGTACAAAACTTCCCAAAGTTTTGTTGTCTCGCGCCATCGCTCTTTCTCCCTGAAGAACTTTGATTTCCACAGAGGTTTGTCCGTCGGTAGCAGTCGAGAAAATTTGCGCTTTACTGGTGGGAATTGTGGTATTGCGTTCGATAATTTTTGTAAAGACTTCCCCTAAAGTCTCAATTCCCAGAGAGAGCGGAGTTACGTCCAGTAGCAAGACATCTTCGACTTCGCCCCCCAACACTCCACCCTGGATTGCCGCGCCTAGTGCAACAGCCTCATCGGGATTGACCGATCGCTCGGCTGTTCTGCCACCAAAAAAGTTTTGCACGGCATTTTGCACGGCTGGAATGCGGGTGGAACCACCCACAAGAACAATTTTATCGATATCTGGGGGGCGTAAACCGCAGTCTTTGAGGGCTTGCACCATCGGTTCGATCGTGGCTTGGATCAGAGCTAAGACCAACTCTTCAAACTTGGCGCGGCTGAGCTCTTGTTCTAAGTGTTTTGGTCCCGTAGCATCAGCCGTGATGAAAGGTAAATTAATTGTCGTGCTGCCAAGGGTAGACAGTTCGATTTTGGCTTTTTCTGCTGCTTCTCGTAGCCTCTGGAGTGCCATGCGGTCGGCAGTTAAGTCTACACCTTCACTGTCTTGAAAGCAAGAAATCATCCAGCGCACGATACAGTTATCGAAATCGTCACCGCCAAGTTGATTGTTGCCAGAGGTGGCTTTAACTTCAAAAACCCCGTCTCCTAGTTGCAGGATAGAAACGTCAAACGTACCGCCGCCTAAGTCGAAGACGAGAATTGTTTGGTCTCGATCTTGCTTATCCAAGCCGTAAGCTAAAGCGGCGGCTGTCGGTTCGTTGATAATACGTAAAACTTCCAGTCCCGCGATCGTGCCTGCATCTTTGGTTGCCTGCCGCTGGGCATCGGTAAAGTAGGCTGGTACGGTAATTACTGCTTGGTCTACGCTTTCTCCCAAAAAATTTTCTGCGTCCTGCTTGAGTTTTTGCAGGATCATGGCAGAAATTTCTTGAGGAGTGTAGGTGCGATCGCGAATTTGGACATCTACAGTGTCGTCGCGTCCTCTAACGGATTTGTAGGGGACGCGCTGGCGTTCTGCTTGAGTTTCGTTCCAACGCCGTCCGATAAACCGCTTGATACTGTAAACAGTGTTTTCGGCATTCGTGACGGCTTGACGCTTTGCCAACTGACCGATCAAGCGATCGCTGGCTTTACCAAAGCCAACCACGCTGGGAGTTGTTCGTCCACCTTCTGAATTGGGGATCACCAGTGGTTGACCGCCCTCTAAAATGGCAACACAACTGTTCGTTGTCCCTAAGTCAATCCCAATAACTTTTCCCATATTCAGCAGTAAGGTGGCTTTTATTGATGTAGCGTCGTCCCAGATCGCGATCGACGCAGTAAATTGGCTCTACGATATATTTCCCAGAATTTGTCTCAATGCATTCACTCCTAAGATATTTTTTCACTCAACTTTCTGTAACTTCGGGTGGAGTTTCTGCTACTACCGTTTCTGACGGTGTTTCTTCTGGGGCAGTAGCTACTTTTACCAAAGCATGACGCAACACGCGATCGCCTAAGTAGTAACCCCTGACCAATTCTTCAATCACCGTGCCTTCAGGGTACTCGCTTGTTGGTTCTCTCATGACCGCTTCATGTAGGTTCGGGTCAAACTCCTTGCCTTCAGGTCGCATTGCCGAAACACCTAGCCGCTTGAGGCAATCTACCAGTTGCTTGTATACTCCCTGATAACTTTTGTGAAGATTCATTTCAGCATCGGTTTGCGGTTTGAGCTGCGCTCTTGCCCGCTCGAAATTATCTACCACAGGTAGAATTTCTTGTAGAGTATTCTGTTTAATCTTTTGCTCTAAGTCTTCTTTGTCTTTGAGCGTGCGTTTGCGAAAATTTTCAAAATCCGCGCCCATGCGCATGTATTGACTGGTACGCTCCTCCAAGCTAGCTTTGAGTGACTCGATCTCCCGCTCCTTTTCTAACAAAGCAGCTCGATTATCGGCTTCAGGCGCGGTGGAGGAGGTATCAGGCTTTTCTACTTCGACTGGATTCTCGTTCGATGCAACGTTAGCATCTCCCTCTGGAGCGTTTGCCTGTGTTTCAAATTCTCCGAATGCATTTGAGTCCATTGTTTTGGTTGTGACCTCGTTCGTTGTTTGCTGTGTTTGCTGTTGTGGTTCTTGGTTAGTTGCGTATTCCGTTTGCTTTTCTTCGTCAATCATTATGTCCCAATCCTAAATCCTAACAACTGTGTAGCTGTGGAAGAGGCTAGAGATATGAGGTTTACTCCAGCCACTAACCTTCAGCTTGTGCGCAAACTTACCTCTTCTAGGATGCAATAATTGCAGGCGCAGTTGCACGGGGAATACAGTCATCAGTGACTAGTGGCTAGTGGCTAGTGGTTAAATGCTTCTGAACTCCGACTTCTTCTGCTTCTCGCCTCTGTAATATTTCTCTTGAGATTTGGGAACACTCTATTTGGGAATACTTGATTATGCAAAATCTTAGTAGCGATTATGTCTTACTCCTCTTCAATGCAGCGGCGTGCCTTAATTGTCAAAAATGACTTGTCTCCTTTTGGCAACAAAGTAGTTGAGACTGGGTATGTCAGTAAAGAGCAGATGAAGCAGGCTTTAAGCGAAAGTCGCTCGACTGGGCGATCGCTACCGGAGATTTTAGAAGCTATAACTGGACGACAACTGCCACCAGACTTAATTAGACAATATAAAAAACAACAGCTATTCGAGCTAAAAATTCTCTACGGTGTAGAGTTTCTCGATCCAGAAATCAATCAGATTGGCACAAGTCAAGTCGGCGAGTTGATCGATTCTTTGATCCCGATTGATATTTGTCGTCGCTATCGGCTGCTACCTATATCAAAAAGTGATGAGCCTCCGTCCATTTTGATCGCGATGGTCGATCCAGATAATTTGGATGCCCAAGATAATTTAAACCGTATTCTTCGCCCCCGCGATATTGGATTGCAAAGGACGGTCATTACACTAGAAGACTTCCAAGAACTTCTTTCTAAATATTTAGATGAAAATGTAGAAAAACAAAAACAACAGGCAGACAATCAAAGAAATAACGCTAATGCCGTCGATTTCACTGTAGAGTTAGATGGACTTGATTTACAAGATGCACCAGAGGAGGGTGACGCAGATTTAGGTGCATCTCTCAAAGATGCGGATGCTGCTCCTGTAATTGCCCTAGTGAATAAAATTCTGATCAAAGCGTTACAAGAAAAAGTTTCAGATATTCACATTGAACCCCAAGAAGAGTACTTGCGCGTCCGATTTCGTAGAGATGGAGTATTGCGGCAGGCTTTTGACCCCCTACCCAAACAAATTGTTCCTGCTGTGACAGCTCGATTTAAAATTATTGCTGAATTAGATATTGCCGAACGACGCGCACCCCAAGATGGTCGTATTCGCCGCGTATTTGAAGGACGAAAAGTTGATTTTCGCGTCAACACCTTACCCAGTCGTTACGGGGAAAAAGTTGTTTTGCGGATTTTGGATAACTCATCTACCCAACTTGGGTTAGACAAATTAATTAGCGATGTAGAGAGCCTGCAAATTGTGAGGGACTTGGCAAGTCGTCCGTTCGGACTGCTGTTGGTTACGGGTCCGACGGGAAGCGGTAAATCAACCACTTTATACTCAATTTTGGCAGAACGCAACGATCCAGGGGTAAATATCAGCACCGCTGAAGACCCCATTGAGTATTCTCTACCAGGAATTACGCAAGTCCAGGTGATTCGAGAAAAAGGAATGGATTTTGCGTCAATTTTGCGGGCTTTTCTACGACAAGACCCAGACGTAATTCTAGTTGGTGAGACACGGGATAAGGAAACGGCAAAAACTGCTATTGAGGCAGCACTGACGGGACACTTAGTATTGACAACTCTGCACACTAATGATGCTGCTGGGGCAATTTCTCGTTTAGACGAAATGGGTGTAGAACCATTCATGGTGTCCGGTGCGCTGCTAGGGGTTGTGGCTCAACGTTTGATGCGGCGCGTCTGTTCTGATTGTCGCATTCCTTATACTCCCAGTGCCGATGAGTTAGCTCGGTTTGGACTGGCGAGTTCTAAAGATGTCGAACTCACGCTTTACAAAGCTAAATCTTTGGAGTTAGAAGAAATTCAAGCCGCTAAGGCTAAAAATCAACTTTGCTCTAAATGCGCTGGCGTTGGATATAAAGGGCGTTGTGGCGTATATGAAGTTATGCGCGTTACAGAACGACTACAAAATTTAATTACTGAAGGAGCGCCGAGCGAACGGATTAAAGAAGCAGCCGTAGAAGAGGGCATGAAAACGTTGTTAGCTTATAGTCTGGAGCTAGTGATGCAAGGTAACACGACTTTGGAAGAAGTAGAGCGCGTCACTTTCACTGATTCTGGTTTGGAAGCGGAACTGAAAGCAAAACGTAAAAGTTCATTAGAGTGTAAAACTTGTCATGCAGAGCTACAACCAGAGTGGTTTGAGTGTCCTTATTGTATGACTCCACGATTTAGTGACTAGACAATCGGTAATGGCAAGTCAAAAGTTAAAAGTTAAAAGTTAAAAGTCAAAACGAACAACCACCAATTACCAATTGCCAATTACCAATTACCAACTACCAATTACCAACATAACTTTCAAGGAGATTAACTATGGAATTAATGATTGAAGACTTAATGGAAGAAGTTATTAACTCGGGTGGTTCGGACTTACACATTTCAGCAGGTTTACCGCCATATATCCGTATCAGTGGAAAGTTGACTCCAACGGAACACGAACCACTAACAGCAGAACAGTGTCAAAGACTAATTTTTAGTATGTTAAATAATACCCAGCGCAAAACTCTAGAACAAAACTGGGAACTTGACTGTTCTTACGGGATTAAGGGACTAGCTCGCTTCCGCGTCAACGTCTATAAAGACCGAGGTACGTATGCCACCTGCTTGCGAGCGCTAGCCTCCAAAATTCCCAGCATGGAAACCTTAAATTTACCCAGTATTGTGCGGGAAATCTCGGAAAAACCACGAGGATTAGTCTTGGTAACGGGACCAACTGGATCGGGTAAGTCTACTACCCTAGCGTCCATGATTAATAATATTAATACAACGCGGGCGGAACACATTATCACAGTTGAAGATCCGATTGAGTTTGTCTACGAACCAATCAAGAGTGTGATCCATCAGCGTCAAGTTGGAGAAGATACAAAGAGTTTTGCTAATGCTCTTAGAGCAGCTTTACGGGAAGATCCAGATGTAATTCTGGTAGGCGAAATGCGTGACCTAGAAACAATTCAGTTAGCGATTTCGGCAGCGGAAACAGGACACTTAGTATTTGGTACACTACACACGAGTTCTGCGGCTCAAACTGTTGACCGGATGGTAGATGTATTTCCTCCAGAACAACAGCAACAAATTCGCGTCCAGTTATCTAACTCACTTGTGGCAGTATTCAGTCAAACTCTCGTATCTAAAAAGAACCCTAAACCAGGCGAATACGGTCGGGTTATGGCTCAGGAAATTATGATTGTTACCCCTGCTATCTCTAACTTAATTCGTGAAGGAAAAACAGCTCAAATTTACTCGGCAATTCAAACTGGAGGAAATTTGAGTATGCAAACATTGGAAAAAGTTTTAGCAGATCAGTATAAAACTGGTCTAATTTCGTTTGAAGCAGCAATGTCTAAAACATCTAAGCCAGATGAATTACAGCGCTTGATTGGTAATACTCCAGGAGTCGGTGCAAAAGCTGGTATGAGAGCAGGTACTTCTATGCATTAACTAATTCTTAGAAAATCATCTGTAGAGATATATAGTTTGTATCTCTACAACTTCCATATTCTCTATCTCCTAAAAGATCCAAGACATGCCTACATTTGTTGCTCGCGTTCGTGATGCGAAAGGAAACGCTAAAAAAGAAAAAGTTGTTGCTGACACAATAGCAGCAGCACGTTCTAGTTTGAGATCGAAAGGTCTTTTTATTCAAGAACTAAAACAAGCAGAAGAATTTAAGTTGAGTGGTAATCTCAGCTTAGCACCGCTCCAAGCAGCTCTTGCAAAGGTATCTGTTAAAGATAAAGCTGTTTTTTCTCGTCAGTTTGCTGCTCTAATTAACGCAGGTGTAGCCATTGTAAGAAGCCTGGGTGTAATGGCGGAACAGTGTACTAACCCAAAACTGAAAGGAGCTTTAATTGACATTAGTTCTGATGTACAGCAGGGAATGAATTTGTCTGAAGCAATGCGGAAACACCCAGGTTGTTTCGATTACATGTATGTCAGTATGGTACAAGCTGGAGAGGTCGGTGGTGTTCTTGATGAAGTCATGAACCGATTATCTAAGTTGTTGGAAGATCGCGCTCGACTACAAAACCAAATTAAATCTGCTTTAACCTATCCTATTGCAGTTGGAATTATAGCCGTACTAATTTTTCTTGGTATGACTATATTTCTCATACCTATTTTTGCTGATATTTTTAAGCAATTAGGAGTAGAATTACCAGAACTGACCAAATTTATGTTGTGGATCAGCGCAGTTCTTAGAAGTCCAAGTGCGATAATTCCTGTAGTAGTTTTTATTGGTGGTAGTTTTGTTTATCGACAGTATTACAAAACTCGGCTGGGTCGGGAGACCATTGACCGAATTTCTCTGAAAGTTCCATTGTTTGGTGACTTAATTCAAAAATCGTCTGTAGCCCTTTTCAGTCGTACTTTTGGTGCTTTGACTCGTTCAGGAGTACCAATTTTAACTGCTCTGGAAATCGTTCGCGATACGGCTGGCAATCAGATAATTGCTAATGCTGTAGATGCAGCGCGTAAAGAGATTCAGCAAGGAGGAATGATTAGTTTAGCATTACAAAAAGAACGAGTTTTTCCCGTGATGGCAATTCAGATGATTAGTATTGGCGAGGAAACGGGTGAACTGGATAGTATGTTAATGAAGGTTGCTGATTTCTATGAAGATGAAGTCGAGCAAGCTGTTAAAGCCCTCACTAGTATTATTGAACCAATTATGATTGTAGTTTTAGGTGGTATGGTTGGGGGAATTCTTCTCTCGATGTACCTACCCATGTTCAAGGTATTTGAAAAGTTGGGTTAAGCGAATCGTTAGTAGTTAGCGACCTCTCTTGACCATTAACTACTAACTATCTATCGAATAAATTATGAGTATTAAAAAAGCTTGTTATGAAGAGTGCTTGGCAGAGTATAGCGATCGCCTAGCAGCGATCGCCTTACTGAAGCAGCATCGTCCCTATTTAGAAATGCTTCCAAGTTTGCGCCGTCCTTATGAAAGTGTCATTCCGATTCCTCTACCTATAATTCGGCTGCGAAACTCTACATCAACTAGTAAAGAACGTCAAGCAATCAAAGTTACAGAAACGACTCTGTTACCCTGTGATATCGCTTTTCTCATGTGCGATCCAGAGTGGAAAATTAAAACTGGAGTAGAAATTTTTCTATTTATTTATCGTCCCAATGAAGATTTTTCCGATTTCTTAGGACGCTGGCGACAAACCCAAGTGTTATTAAATAAAGAATACGAGTGGATTATGCCTCTTCCTAATCAACACATTTTTAGTGAAGGAGCGAATAGCATTTATCCGCTATTTATCATTTTTCCTGAAACTCCAGAACGGATTAAACGGGGTTTACAAGGAGCTAGTTTACCTTTTATCGATCGCATTCCAACTTCAGTAGAAGATCTAGAAGAGGCATTTCCTGACAATCCGGCTAGATGAAAGGAGACAGCAATGAAACCAGAACAGATAAAAGTAGGGGCGCACAGCTGTGCGCCCCTACAAATATATTGTAATCAAATGCGATCGCTATCGAGGTAAAAACCATTGCATCATCTTCGCGATCGCGACTAATACAATTAAACCAACTAAACATGATTGCACGATTTGCCAACAAGTCTCTGCTTGTCGAGAAGGCAATTGCTGTTGGCTAATTGTTGCCACTAATTGCTTTTGCATATCAACACAAGGAACCCACTCTCTACGAGCAACCATCATTTGAGTGGGATGTAGAATTTGATAGCCGCAAGCTTGATAAAAAGGTACAGCCGTAATAGAAGCTTTCACAAATAACCATTGCCATCGCCGAAATATAGCTTCTCGTTCAATCGTCTGTAACAAACGTCTACCAATACCTTGTCGAGTCCATTTTGGATGGACGTACATTGCACTTACCGTACCCTGCATCAAAGCCGAAAACCCTACAATTTCTTCGCCATACTCTGCTACTAAGACAACATCACCCCACGATTGTGTTCCATACACTTTTTTATCTTCTAGCAGAGCTTGAATTTGTGCAGGGTTATAATCAGCCGTACAAAGTTGCTGAATTGACTGACTATGCAACTGGATGATTCGATCGCGATCGCTAGTACGAGCCTGACGAATAGATATTTCTACTGGGGATGTTTCTTGCATTGAGATTCATGCATTCAAATTTGTGCGTTTAAAAGTGTGGTAGGTGCATTAGCCTTAATAATCTTATTTTTCCCGTCTACTACGTGGCGATCGCAATTATGTCCTTAGTCGCTTAACTGTGCATTTGAGTTCCGACTTTTCCGACTTCCCCGACTTAGGTTTACCGACTGTAACCGACTGACAACTATTTTTTTTACTCCTAAACTATGAGAAACAGAGCCGGGATATTCTCCTTGATTCTCAAGCTCGTATCAGTAGGTGTATCTACATTTCCTAGATTGAAACAATCTCACTTCTCAGGAATCACACAGTAGATTATGTAAATTAATGCAGGAATCAACAACCTGAAATAAAGCTTGGCAGAAACTGACAATTTTCTTTGCGCCTCTGCGTCTTTGCGCGACATTATATCTATGAACTCTATACAATCTGAATTACCTACCGCTCTCGATCCGCAAAAATTACCCAAACACATTGCTGTAATTATGGATGGTAACGGACGCTGGGCTACCAAAAAAGGATTACCGCGTGTTGCTGGGCATCGTCAAGGAGCAAAAGTTTTAAAAGAACTACTTCGCTGCTGTAAAGATTGGGGAATTGAAGCACTAACAGCTTATGCTTTTTCGACCGAGAATTGGCGACGACCTATACAAGAAGTCGATTTTCTCATGTTACTGTTTGAGCGACTATTACAACGCGAATTAACTCAAATGCAAAAAGAAGGAGTACGAATTTCTTTTATTGGAGATTTGTCAGTCTTACCTCAGTCTTTGCAAAGAGAAATAGAACGAGCGATCGCTTACACAATCCATAACACAGCTATTCACTTTACTGTAGCTGTTAATTACGGTAGCCGCAAAGAGATTGCTCAAGTTTGTCGGCAAATTGCTTTACAAATTCAACAGCAAGAGATTGAGATTGACGAGATTAATGAAAACTCAATTGAGAAATATCTTTACACTGCTGGAACTTCTCATCCAGATTTATTAATTCGTACTAGTGGAGAAATGCGATTGAGTAATTTTTTATTGTGGCAAATGGCATATACAGAAATTTATTTTACAGATATTTTGTGGCCTGACTTCGATCGCAGTGCCTTTCATCAAGCTTTACTCGCTTATCAAAACCGCGATCGTCGTTTTGGTCAGATTGCTTCCTAATTTTTGAGCGGTGGGCATTGCCCACTACTCTACAACGACTAGAAATTAGAAGAAATACCAATCCGATAGGTTAAACCAGGTTCGTAGATTCGATTGGATTTTTCATAGGCGCGATCTGCTAAATTTTCTAGATAGACTGTTAATCCCAAGTTGCTTGTAATTGGGATTCGCGCCCCTAAATCTAGACTCAACCAAGAGGGAGAGAAATCGGTATTGCTATCACCCGGGTTATTAAAAAAAGCTCGTCGCGCTCCACTATAATAGCTGGCAAATAAATTAACTTCCCATCCTCCCGATTGATAACCTAAACCGATTTGTCCTACGGAATAGGGAACTAAACCAAGCTGTAATCCTTCTTCAATTCCAGACTTAATTTTTGCATCGGTATAAGTATAGTTGAGAAAAGTTGACCACTGCGGATTAATTTGCCATTTCAATGCTGCTTCTAAACCATTAGTATTAACTAATCCAATGTTCGTCCACCGACCTGCTTGAATGCCCAAGCGATCTGTTAAGCTACTGCCGAAATAAGTAAACTGTCCGGTTAAATTCTCGGCAAATTTGACATCAACTCCTGCTGTCCATGAAGAACCTACTTCTGGTTCTAGATCTGGGTTTGGCAACCAATTATGTACCGTGTCGTAAACGTACAGTTGATCGATACCAGGATCGCGCTGTACTGATGCCCAACTTCCCCGTAAAGCTACACCTGGACTCATTGCCCATCGTAGCCCAACGCTAGGATTTAAATAACTACCAAACTCGCTAGTAAAATTTTGTCTCAATCCTAGATCGGCTTGAAAATTATTGGTAATTTTCCAGGTGTTTAAAGCAAATAATGCAGTTTGAAATCTTTCTCTTTCTTCTTCTTCATTTAAGTTGACTCTATTCGGAGCCGTACTTAAAACATCACCATTTAAAAAGTCATTTTTGACATCTATGCCCCAGCGTAAATTATTACTAGTGTTAATTTTCCAATCGTGTTCTAATCTTGCAGTTACAGCTTGAGAATTGAGCGTTCCCGTACGATAAAAAATGTTTTGTGTAGGACCGTAGGTATTGAAATAATCTTGATTGTAGGCGACTGTAGCTCTAAGAACGGAATCTTTTCCATTGCCTAGCAGAGTTTTCCAAGATAAACCAATGTTAAAAACATCGTGGTCTAAGCGATCTCTTTGCAGGGGAAAACCAAAGTACAACAAACCGCGACGACTGCTAATTTTATATGCATCTAAACTGAGAGTATTGCGAGAATTGAGATCGAGACTGAGGCTACCAAAGTAGTTACTAGTTGCAGTATCACCGTTAAATAAACGTCCATCTGAATCTCGATTTGCTGCTCCTTCAGGGACGCGATAATTGTTCTCAGCATCGTATTGTTCAAAACCAAGACTATATTTTAAATTCCCACCACTGCCACCATAACTAATACGATAGTTATCTTGGTCATAAGAACCGTATTCTACTAAACCGTTGAGCTGGGGAATCTCAGAGCCTTGCTTAGTAACAATATTGACAACTCCGCCAAACGCTTGCGAACCATATAAAGTAGAACTCGTACCACTCGATAATTCTACTCGTTCGATAGACTCTACAGGAATACTATTTAGATCGGTAGCGCCGTGGTAAGTGTTAACATTAGACCCGATCGGTCTACCATTGAGTAAGAAAACTGACTGGTTGATCGAGCTTCCTCGATAATATGTTCCCGTATGAATATCTGCGCCAAAACCTGCATCATTAATTGCAAATCCTGGTAGATTGCGTAAAATTTCTGCAACACTATTCGGACGTTGTTTCTCAATTTCTTCTTTAGGAATGATGTAGACGGGACTTGATGTTTCAGGAATTGTCTCTCTTTTTCCTTCAACCTCGATATAAAGTTCATCAGTGTCCTCAATAGCAGGTTCTTCTACTTCAGAAGATATTGATTGTGCCACATCTATTGTTGGTGACGCTCGTTGCGTTAACCATATAGCATCAGTAGAAAACTTTTCTCGTTGGCTCAAGCGTGGTAGTTTTGGTTGTGAATTACTTCTCGCTCGATGCAGTTTCAGCTTTAGCGCGATCGCATTTTTTTTTCTATCTTCTAGTTCATTTGCGAGTGCAGCAGAGCCTACGGTTAAACTCAACAATACTGTAGGCAATAACAAAATTTTCAGTCCCATCTTCCTCAATTTGCCACTCTCATGCTTTTCTTATAGTTTCAGTTATGTCTGAGGCGATCGCATTTATCAAAAAATATCGGCTAAACGCACACAAACATACATGCAGGCTTGATATTTAGCCGCGTGGTTGAAACATTCCTCTAATTTGCTTGTTGTTTTTACGGACAAAGTGCGTTTGCACTTATACCAATCATGGCGATCGCAGTTGAATTTAGTCAAAAGACAAGCTGTCATACTTTGTCATTGGTCATTCGTCATTGGTAAAGACAAATAACGTCAGCTTCAGTAAAAAGATAAGTGTAGGCGATCGAGAAAAAACAAAGACTAATTTTTGTAATACGTTATTACAAAAAGTTTATATATATCTAAAACTTAAGGCGTATATCTGAAGTATTAGTTAGCAGCCATTACAAATAGATCGTCGGACTAATTCAACAAATTGAGGATAGAAATGAATATTACCTTACTTACCAGACGCAAAATTCTAGGTGCGTTTTTTCTGTCTGGCTTGTTGTTAACAGGTTCAGTTAGCTACATACATCAAGTTAGCGCTCAAACCCCAGCAGCAGAAACTACTACCAACAGCGAAGCATACGTTAGAGAAGAGTTGTATTTTGGGCGATCGCAACCCGGAGGAGGAGAAGTCACGGAAGAACAATGGCAAAAGTTTGTAGATACTGAAGTGACACCTCGTTTTCCCGATGGATTAACAGTAGTAGATGCTTACGGTCAGTTTCTTAACAGTGCTGGAATTCTAGCTAGAGAAGATTCTAAAGTTTTAATCTTGCTCTATGTCAGTACTCCAGAACGAGAAAGATCCATTCAGGAAATTATCGACGCTTATAAGTCAAAATTTCAACAAGAATCGGTTTTGCGCGTTACAGACGTACCCGCAAGAGTTAGTTTTTAATCGGCGATCGGTGTAGAGACGTTACATGTAACGTCTCTACACTGTTATTCTCTCTGCGTGGCGATCGCCAGTCTTGCGTTTGGTAATTGCCTCACCACATCCATCACGGATACAACTTGTCCGTGGTTGACTGATTTATCGGCATTGACTATCACGAGTGCCTCTTGGTTTGGCTGTGCTAGCTGTCGTAATTCTCCATTGAGTGCTTGGAGTTGAGTCGGCTTGCGATTGACAGCGAGTTGACCTTTGGCATCAATTGTGATTGTAATGGGTGCTTTTGGTTGCGTTTGAGCTGATTGTGACTGGGGTAAGTTGACTGACAACCCCTCAGAACGAGTGAGAAATAAGGTTGACATGATAAAAAATGTCAAAATCGCGAAGATTACGTCAATCATCGGCACGATGTTAATCTGTGCTTGAATTTCTGGCTCATCTTGCAGACGCATAAGTTTCTCCCCGTTCGTAAAGACGACGATAGAGTAGTTCTAGCTGACCGCCATACTCTTGAATTGATGCCATTTGCCGCACGTACAATCCTCGAAATGTATTGGCAAATAGCAGCGTAAAGATAGCGACTACCAAGCCGGAAGCTGTTGAAACCAACGCTTCGCTGATCCCACCCGTGACTCCAGCGGTTTGGCTAGCCCCAACATTGGCAATGTTGAGGGACGCGAAGGAGGCAATCAAACCCAAAACCGTACCGAGTAGACCTAATAAGGGTGCAATGCTAATGATCGTCTCAAAGATAGTGTTAAATCGCTTCAAGACAGGAATTTCTGCTTGTGCTTCACTTTCTAGGGCAAGGCGAAACTCTTCAGGTGTGGGGCGTTCGAGTTCTAAGGCAGCGAGAAATATGCGTGCCATAGGCAAGTCAGCATTTTGCTTCAGCCTTTCGATCGCGGTGACGACATTTTCTAAACGGTAGAGGTTTAATACCTCACGGATGACGCGACGCTGGCGCTTATTTATCCGTACCCAAAAAATTGCCCGCTCGATAATTAGGGCGATCGCTAAGATGGAAAATCCGAGCAGGGGCCACATAACCACGCCGCCTGCGGTGAACAGTCTGTTGAATAGCATGTATTGTCTCTGCAATTACAAGTAATTTGTTGCTAAAGATTCCTATCTACTGCAAGTCATTACAGTATTTTATCGGGTAGAGTCGCAAAAATAGATCGAGTCAAGTAGAGGAAAAGTAAATCTTTATTTTTCATATCAGTTCTGACATCATCTAAACTTGTCGGATACTCATCCCCAAAGTTGTGATGCTAAAACCTTGCACAACCAGACGAGCAGCCTTAACGAGAATTAATAGGATTTGTCAGCTATCAGTGTAGAGACGTTACATGTAACGTCTCTACAAAGCGATCGGTCAACCAATAACCATCAACCAACATTTATACATTTAAATGTTGCAAGATCGATAAGGAACTAACTTTATCGAGGGAATTTCATGACAGCACAGTTTAAGCACGTCATGTTGATGGTGACGGACGTTCTAGCAACGGTGAAGTTTTATCAAGAAGGATTAGGACTAAAAGTAAAAATGGCAAGCCCTGGATGGGCAGAATTAGATGCTGATGGTACGACGATCGCGCTACATGCTGCGGAGAGTCAAGCGCACACGGGGAATTCTCCGATTTTGAGCTTTCATGTAGACGATGTTTATGGGGCGATCGCCAATCTAGAAAATATGGGCGCTAAACTCGAAGGGCGCGTCCGAGAACCTTCTTTTGGAAAAGTCGCCGCCATGCGGACTCCTGACGGACATTTACTCAGTTTACTTCAACCCGCTTAAGAAGCCACAGCCAGGGCTTCCTGTGAGTGTCCCCGGAGTAAATCCATCAATTCGTCGCAGTAGTCGTGGAATATAGAATGACGCTTGACGGTGTGGGTGCGTTCGGGGAGTTTAATTGAAATCTCTTTTCTTACCGTACCAGGACGAGCGCCGAGAGCGTAGATCCGATTCGAGAGGAAGACAGCTTCTTCCACATCGTGGGTGATCGTGAAAATGGTGATGTTGGTACGCTGCCACAGATCCAGCATGAATTCATGCATGGACTCTTTAGTGTGAATATCTAAAGCACCAAAAGGTTCGTCCATCAGTAATACTTTAGGTTCCGAGGCGAGAGCGCGGGCGATCGCTACCCGTTGTTTCATTCCACCAGATAACTCCTTGGGTAGAGATTTGGCAAACTTAGTCAGTCCAACTACGCTGAGGTAGTAGCTGGCTCGTTCTCGCCGTTCCCGTTTTGACCAGCCTTGAAGTTTGAGTCCAAATTCAGCATTTTCCTGTACGTTCATCCAAGGGTAAAGCGTGTAGTGCTGAAACACCATACCCCGATCTGGTCCTGGTCCTTGAACGCGCACGCCATCGATTTTCACTTCTCCCGCTGTTGGCAAATCGAGTCCGGCAATCTGGCGCAGTAGAGTAGACTTACCCGAACCCGATGCACCCACAGCACAGATAAATTCACCCCGCTCGATTGACATATTAATGTCTTTGAGGACTGCCAACGTTCCCGATTTTGTCTCGAAATTTTTATGGAGTTTGGTGATTTGTAGATACATGGTAATTGGTAATTGGTAGTTGGTGAGTAGCTAGTGACTGGTGGCTAGTGGCTGGATTCTTTATCTAGTTACTAGTCGCCAGTCACTAACCACTAATTCATCTCTTCTGACTTGCCCACTTACAAGAAACGCGCAGGAGCCATTGAAATAAGAGGTCAAAAGTGAGTCCGATAATTCCAATGACAATTAAGCCGACAAAAATTTCATCAGTTCTGAGGAATCGACCCGCGACGCTGATTCTACGTCCCAAACCTTCGGTTGCAGCAATTAGTTCTGAAACAATGACTAATTGCCATGCGGCTGCAAGGTTAATTCGACAAGCATCAATGATTCCTGGCAAAACGTGAGGAAAAATAACTTGAGTTAGTGTCTGCCAGCGATCGCCACCTAAAGTATAGGCAGCTTCAATCAAATCTTTTGATACAAACTTGACCGTATCCATCACCATTAAGGAGTTGAAGAAAAACACGCCGATGAAAATTAAAGTGATTTTCGGTTCTTCTCCAATTCCTAAATAGAGAATGAGCAAAGGAATGAAAGCAGGCGCGGGCATGTAGCGCATCAAACCAAATAATGGTTCTAATAAGGCACGAATACTCGCAAAACTGCCCATCAACACCCCAACTGGAATCGACAACACGACTGCTAGCAAAAACCCTACGCCCACTCGCCAGAGACTTGCTACAGTATCCTTCAGCAGTTCGCGAGTCCTCCACAATCGCCCAAATGCTTCGAGTACCTTAGCAGGCGAGGGTAGAAACTTGGGGTCTACGCTACCAAATGTTGTCACCAGCCACCAAATCAGCAACGGTAATCCGATAGAAGTCGCAACTAGTAAGGTGTTTAATGGTCTGGGAATATCTTCAGCCAACCGCCAAAAAACCGTCGGGCTAAGCGTTTTTGGATTAGATGGGGGACGCATCGAGCCTGTGTTCATATTGAAAAATTACAAATTGGGACAAGGAAGTTTCAGGAACTTCAGGAACAACTACCAACTACCAACTACCAACTACCGCTTCTCTACACCCTTTCTTCACTGAGAACTGCTAACTGATAACTGGTCACTGTTTCTTGGCGTATGCTTTCACAAAGCGATCGTCGAAGAGTTTAGTTAGGTCTGGTTTTTGTTTAGCTAAGCCGACTTCTTCAAGAAATTTAGTCATTTCTCCGGCTGCATACATCAGCGAAGTCATGTTGTTACCTGGTTGAAAGGCTTTGAGGTTTTCTTCCACAGTAAATATCTTGGTTCCTTTGGCGTATTCTTCATATTCTGCAACGCTAACCCCGGCACGTTTTGCCATAATTTCTGTTGCTTTGGCTGGTTCTTTTTGCATGTAATCGAGAGTAGCGAACCAGGAATCGACCATTGCTTGCACTTTTTCGGGACTTGCTTCTAAAAACTGACGGCTGACAACTAGATGGTCGGGAATTGCTCCAGGAAATTCTTTGGAACTAAAGAGTTCTTTACTGCCAGGACGCTTTAAGGCTTGAGTGGTAAATGGTGCAAACACTGCAACTGCATCTACTTGTCCACCGACAAAAGCGGCTGCGGCTTGTCCTGTTTCTAAGGGGACAAATTGGATGTCTTCTGGTTTCATGCCTGCTTTTTTCATTTCTAATAACAATAGGAAATGATCTACAGCGCCTTCTTCTGCGGCAACTTTTTTGCCTTTCAAATCGGCAATTGTATTGATACCTTCGCGAACGATGACCTTATCGTTACCTGTAGAGTTGTCGTTAACGAGTACGACGACTTTATCTGCACCACCGGAAACGGCACTGATTGTATCGTTGAGCGTCTGGCTATTGGCATTAATTTGTTCGGTTGTGAGAGCATTAATAGATTCTAAATAGCCGTCAAACCATTTCAAATTGACTGAAGCTTTGTTTGCTTCAAAGAGTTTTTGCTCTTGGGTAACTTGCCAAGGAAGCCAACCAGGCCACGCACTGAATCCCAAGCTAGCAGCGTTAGGAGTAGCATCACCAGAAGCAGCAACATCGGTGGTAGTGGTAATATAAACGGCGGGATTAGTGCAACCTGCTGCGATCGCCAGACCGATGACAAAAAGCAAAATTGATTGAATTACCGATCGCAGTTTCATTGCTTTTTCTACTAAAAAGTGTATTTACTGACGCGATCTTTCAGCTAAAAATCTTACAATCTAATACGCTTTAGACTAACGGAGTAAGTTTTTTTTATCCGTTACTTTTGCTACACTTTTTAGAGAATTTGAAGCTTTTAGTTATTTAATATTTTTCTAAAAAAGTTGGACGGTTACAGCAGAAACTTCGGCATATATTAAGTATGCCAAAATTTCTATTTTTAGATTTAAAAACTAATATTTTCTCTTTTCTAATCTCTGATTCTACTGACCTCTAGCTCTTTTTTAGCAATTTGCGATCGCACCCATTCAAACCATACTGCTAAACCCTCTCCCGTCTTCGCCGATACGGGAATAATCTTCACGTTTGGGTTAATTTGACGTACATTTGCCACTATTGTGTCAATGTTCATATCTAAATGGATTGCTAAATCGATTTTGGTAATGAGCAAGCAATCAGCTTCGCGAAACATGATTGGATATTTCAGCGGTTTATCTTCTCCTTCCGTAACACTTAGTAAAGCAACTTTGGCGTGTTCGCCTACTTCAAATTCAGCCGGACAAACTAAATTTCCAACGTTTTCTACTAGGACTAAATCGAAATCAGCAGGATTGTATTGATGTTCTAATTGATGAATGCCACCTGCCACCATTTTTGAGTCTAAATGGCAAGAACGTCCAGTATTAATTGCGATTACAGGTACATTGTATTGACGCAGGCGATCGGCATCCAATTCAGTAGTCATATCACCTTCAATGACAGCAATTTTGAGATCGTCTTTTAAAGCTGCCAATGTTTTTTCGAGTAATACTGTTTTACCAGCGCCAGGGCTACTCATAACATTGAAACAGGTAATTCCCCACTCATCAAAATGGGTGCGGTTGTGGTCAGCTCCTTCCTGATTGGCATGGAGTAAATTAATCCCGAGGGCAGCGTCAAATGTTTGGTGCATAACTAGGGGTGTGGGGTGTGGTTAGGACAAGGGAGACAAGGTAGACAAGGGAGAGGGGGGAGACAAGGGAGGTAAGGGAGCAACTACCAATTACCAATTACCAATTACCCTTCATCCTTATTTGAATATTCAATGCGATCGATTTTTAGTTCTCGTCCAGAGCGAATGTCTTCCATAGGAGATTTACACTGCGGACAAGCATATTGCAGTCCAATTTCAGGACGATATTCTTGTTGGCAATGATGGCAAAAGGCAATTAAGGGTGTTTCTTGAATTGCTAGTGTTGCCCCTGCAAGAAAGGTATTGCGCGTTTGAACTTCAAAGGCAAATTCCAAACTGGCAGGCTCTACGCAGGTAAACCGACCTACAATTAGGTGAATTCGGGAGATTTGGGGTTTTTCTGGCTGTGCTTCCCACCAGTCGCGCACGGTAAGAATCAGCGCTTTGGTCATGTCGGTTTCGTGCATAGAGAGGGAGTAGGGAGCAGAGAGCAGGGGAAAGAGAGCTGAGGGGCTGAGGGAGCTGAGGGAGCAAAAAACAACCGTCAACCATCAACCGTCTTCACGGAGTGTAGCGTTTACCGTCAACTACCAATGACAAATGACGAATGACAAATGACAAATGACAAATGACAAATGACAAACTAAGTCCAAGCCACAAGTTCGGGTTGGGATTCGGGATGAATGTAAGCTGGTTTCTCTTTGCGGGGTAGTTGTCCCGATAGGACAAGATGCGCCATTGTATCGCAAATTACGCGGGTTGCCATTAGAGAGGTGATATCGCTGATGTCGTAAGGGGGCGATACTTCCACAACTTCTAGACCGCAAACGGGGACTTTTTGCACGATTTTACCCAGTAGTGACAGGGCTTCGCGGGGTAACAAACCGCCCGGTTCGGGCCAGCCAGTACCAGGAACAAATCCTGCATCTATACAATCGATATCAAAACTGATGTAAACGCAGTCTGTACCGTCTGTTGCTCTTTGAATCGCAAATTCTGCGGCTGCGTCTAAGCCCATTTCGACGATATCTGTAACTGTGAGAATATTGGTAGCACGATCGCGACAGACTTTCACCCCGTTTCTTGGGACTTGCCAACCACCAATGCCCAGTTGGACTAAATTCTTAGCTGGCGCATTTTTCATATTAGTGGCGTGAAACCACGGGCAAGTATGCATCCGTTCGTCTAAATCGGTTTCTTGGGTGTCTACGTGGCGATCGAAGTGAATGATACCAACTTTTTTATCTCCTAAATGGCGACATACACCCCTTACCGTGGGGAAACCAATCGAGTGATCGCCACCCAGAATAATTGGAAATGCCCCCGAACTGAAAACATGGGCAACGCCTTTAGAAATTTGATCGAAGGATTTTTCGTTGTTGGCGGGAATGGTGAAGATATCTCCCACATCGCAAATTGTAATTTGTTCGCGTAAATCGATACCCAACTCAAAGTTATAAGGCGTGTACAAAGCAGAAATGCGGCGAATACCTTGAGGTCCAAATCTGGTTCCAGGGCGATAGGTCGTACCGGAGTCATGGGGAACGCCAACGATCGCCACATCGTAATTTCCTACCTGACGCACATCTTCTAAGTATGGGGCTTTGAGGAAAGTATTAATTCCGGCGTAGTGGGGTAACTCACCACGAGAAAAGGTAGGAATCGTGCGATCGCGGATACTCTGTGCTGCTTCTAATCCGTATTCTATCCCTTTCGATACCTCTTGCTGCCATCCTGTCATCGGCAGTCGTGTTTCTAATTCTAAAGCGCGTTGGGCTTCAGTAGGGGGTTGATGATTGTTATTGTCTGGACTCTGAAACAAAGGATTTTCAGAATTATGAGTCATGCGATCGCCCTCACTTAATTTTTCAAAATTTTTCAAACTAGATTAGGTCGCTAATTATGCAAAAAGCCCAGGAGTATAACATCAGTCGTCACAACTGATATTCCTCCCAGGCTTTTCTCCTTCCGTGTCACTCGCTACTCAACTAAAAACTCAGAAAATTTTTAGCATAGCCAGTTTGCTTCTCTTGGACCTGCATTTGCTAAGCGAGCTAACAGCGTAAGCTGAGACGCTACAAACCGGAACCCTAGAAGCTTGTGTATTATATACTTGTCTTTTAGCGGTATTCCATACTTAATTGAAAGCAAACTCTGTTTACTTTTGAGTTTGCTTCTCTGTAGTATTTGAATGCTGTATACAACCTGCTAATAGCGACATTATCAACCGCCGTATCAGACAACTGTATTAAATGTTACTAAATTTAGTAAATATCTAAATTTCATCACATAACTGTCTGCTATCTTTCTGGAGTCGTGAAGGTTACTGGGATGGGACAATACAAATCAGTTGTCAGTTATCAGTGTAGAGACGTTACATGTAACGTCTCTACTTGTTCCCACACTCACTACTTACTATTAAAATGTTGAAACGGATTGCATCGATTTTACTTGTAGTACTGATAGCGCTGAGTCTATCGGGTTGCGTACTATCAACTGCTGGACTCAAAAGCTTTGTCGATAGCGTTGATGGATATGAGTTTTTGTACCCTAATGGCTGGCTTCCAGTTAAAGTGACAGACGGTCCCGATATCGTATTGCACGATTTGATTGAAACCACAGAAAATGCTTCTGTGGTTATCGGTTCCATAGCAGATGGCAAAACCCTAGCCGATTTGGGAACTCCTGGCGATGTGGGTTATAAACTCGGCAAAAGCGCGATCGCACCGCCTGATTCAGGACGAGAAGCAGAATTAGTCAATGCTGGGCAGCAAGACTATAACGGGAAAACTTACTACATTCTAGAATATGCTGTAAAGTTACCCAATCAGCAACAACGGCACAATCTTGCTAGTGTTGCCGTTAGTCGTGGCAAACTCTTTACTTTCAACGCCTCCACCACGGAACAGCGTTGGCAAAAAGCCGCACCAAAGCTACAGCAAATGGTTAAGTCTTTTACAGTGTATTAACAGCGCCCGTGTCCATATGCCAGTACGCCTACGCCCGAATTTATGCGTGGGCTATTCTGACTTGTGTGAAAAATGACCAATAATAAATGACCAATGACCGATCGGAATGCTAGATAATAGGAAGGCTTTGTCAATTTTGAGCATTGTCATTACTAACCTGAGTTTGAATCCATAGTTATGCGAACCCACTATTGCGGCGACCTCCGCACAGAAGATATTGGAGCAACAGTTACCCTATATGGTTGGGTAGACCGTCGCCGCGATCACGGAGGAGTGATTTTCTTGGATTTGCGCGATCGCACGGGACTCGTCCAAATTGTTAGCGATCCTCAACGCACTCCCGATTCATATCGTCAAGCGGAAGCACTGCGGAACGAGTATGTGGTCTGCATTACGGGTAGAGTTACCCAGCGTCCTCCAGAATCTCTCAACCCCAAGCTACCGACAGGGGAAGTCGAAATCTACGCCGATAAAATTGAGTTGCTCAACGCTGTCAGCAAACAGCTACCCTTTCAAGTCAGTACGGCTGAAACCGAGTCGGTACGGGAAGAATTGCGCCTCAAGTATCGATATTTAGATTTGCGTCGCGATCGCATGAATCGCAACCTGCAACTCCGCCACCAAGTTATCAAAGCCATACGCCGTTTTCTAGAAGACGCACAAGGCTTTATTGAAATCGAAACCCCCATTCTTACCCGTTCTACCCCTGAAGGCGCGAGAGATTACTTGGTTCCCAGTCGCGCCAACCCGGGTGAGTGGTTTGCTTTACCACAATCGCCGCAACTATTCAAGCAATTACTGATGGTGTCGGGGTTTGACCGCTACTATCAAATTGCCCGTTGCTTTCGCGATGAAGATTTACGGGCAGATCGTCAGCCAGAATTTACCCAACTAGACATGGAAATGAGTTTCATGTCTCAAGAAGAAATTTTGGAGCTTAACGAAAGTTTAGTTTGTCATATTTTCCAGACAGTTAAAGGGATCGATCTACCCCGTCCTTTCCCTCGCCTCACCTACGCCGAAGCAATGGCACGCTACGGTAGCGATAAACCCGACACCCGCTTCGACCTAGAATTAGTCGATGTTTCCGATCTCGTCAAAGACTCCGGCTTCAAAGTCTTTTCTAGTGCTGTAAAATCTGGCGGGATTGTCAAAATTCTGCCTATCCCCAACGGCAATGAAGCCATTTCTAACGTGCGGATCAAACCAGGCGGCGATTTATTTAAGGAAGCCGAAAGCGCAGGTGCAAAAGGACTTGCTTATATTCGCGTCCGTGAAGATGGAGAAATCGACACAATTGGTGCAATTAAAGACAACCTCAGCCCCGAACAAAAACAAGAACTCTTGAGTCGCACTGGGGCAGAACCAGGACACTTATTACTATTTGGTGCTGGAGTTACAGATGTAGTTAACAAAACCCTAGACCGCTTGCGACAAGTTATTGGCTGCGAATTGGGGCATATCGACCCCAGCAAAATCAATTTGTTGTGGGTGACAGATTTCCCCATGTTTGAATGGAATGCCGACGAAAAGCGTCTAGAAGCGTTACACCATCCCTTTACAGCCCCCCATCCTGACGACCTGCACGACCTGAAAACAGCCCGCGCCCAAGCTTACGATTTAGTCTTCAACGGCTTTGAAGTCGGTGGTGGAAGCTTACGGATTTATCAACGGGAAGTCCAAGAACAGGTCTTTGCCGCAATTGGTTTGTCGATAGAAGAAGCTTATAACAAATTTGGCTTTCTCCTAGAAGCATTTGAATACGGCACTCCTCCCCACGGCGGGATTGCCTACGGATTAGACCGTTTGGTGATGTTACTTGCCGGGGAAGAATCAATTCGGGATGCGATCGCCTTTCCAAAAACACAACAAGCCCGTTGTCTATTAACTGACGCACCCTCTGGAGTGGACGCAAAACAGTTGAAAGAATTACACGTCGCTTCGACTTATCAACCAAAAGCGGGAGTCGGGAGTCGGGAATTGTAGAGACGTTACATGTAACTCTCTACAATTCCCCTTTGTCTTCTCCCTAACCCTTAGTAGGGCAATTGCGATCGCGACTTGAGCAAGAACCGAACTCGATTCAATGTAACCGTTTGCTAAGTTTAGGGCAGAATGTATATACCCGAAACTATCCCTACTAGGTGCTGATTTGTCGCCTACACAGTGCCTTAGTGGGCTTATCCCTACACATAAAATTAGGTTGAATCGCACTCAGGAGGCTGATAGCTAGATGGCTGCTACTGATTTTAAGGACTATTACAGTATTTTGGGAGTCAACAAGACTGCCAGTAATGATGAAATTAAACAGGCTTTTCGCAGGCTAGCCCGTAAATTTCACCCGGATGTTAACCCAGGTAACAAGCAAGCCGAGGCGCGATTCAAGGAAGTTAACGAAGCTTACGAAGTCCTTTCAGATCCAGACAAGCGCCGTAAATACGACCAATTCGGTCAGTACTGGAAGCAAGCCGGACAAGCTTGGTCGCCTGGTGGCGCTGGTGCTGGTGGGGTTAATGTTGGTTTCGACGATTTTGAGTTTGGCAGATACGGCAGTTTTGATGAGTTTATCAACGATCTGCTCGGTCGTTTTGGTGGTGCTGGCGCACCTGGCACACCTGGCGCACCTGGCGCACGAACTGGTGGGACTCGTCAGACATATAGTTATACCACTTCTGGAAGAAGATCGTCTGGAACGGGCGGTTTTGACGGCTTCACCGATCCCACTGTTGGTTTTGACGGTTCCGCAGCTAGCACCGACAGAGAAGCCGCGATCGCCCTCACTTTATCAGAAGCGTTTCACGGCGTACAGAAACGGTTGAGTGTTGGGAGTGAAACTATTGAAGTCCGCATTCCGCCAGGGGCAAAACCTGGTAGCCGCGTTCGCGTACGGGGTAAGGGTTTAGTTAATCCTGCTACGCAGCAACGAGGCGATTTATACTTGAAAGTGGACATTCAACCGCACTCTTTCTTCAAGTTTGAAGGCGACAATCTCGTCTGCGAAGTGCCAATTACTCCCGATGAAGCAGTTCTTGGTGCAGCAATTGACGTTCCTACTCCCGATGGTTCTGTCAAGCTTAATGTTCCAGCTGGAGTTCGTTCCGGTCAATCTCTACGTTTACGCGGTAAAGGTTGGACTCTACCAAAAGGTGGACGCACCGATTTGCTAGTAAAAATTGCGATCGTTCCACCCAAAGATTTGAGCAGTACGGAGCGGGAGTATTATGAAAAGATTCGCAGTAGTCGCAGTTTTAATCCCCGCGATCGCTTGCCACAAGTACGGTTGTAAACTAGTATTACAAAATTATGTAGGGGCGCACAGCTGTGCGCCCCTACTTTAGCTCCTATTTTACAATCCACATTAAATTGGCAGTAAAATCTAATCAAGTACTGCTAACATTTGCTCTACACTGGCATTGTGGTCGAGGAAAGAAAACAAGTGTTTGTAAAGCAATCTGCCCTGTTTATCTAATACAAACTGAGCAGGCAAAGGCGCACCTAGAGCTTGCCCCGTGCTGTATGCTCTAAATACATTGCAGCTAGGATCGCTCAGTAACGGCATTCTTAAACCTAAATCTCTGACTACGATCTGACTTTGTTTTTCATCAGTACTCGTAATCATTAATAGTTCAATTCCGCGATCGCGAAAGCGATCGTACTTCTCGTTTACATCTTTAATATGTGGGAAGCAAAAAGGACAATATTGCTTTTCCGTGAAAATGCGCGTGAAAGCTAAAATGAGAGGTTGCTTACCCCGATATTCTGAAAGCTTAATTTCTCTACCATTAGTAATATCTGGCAATCGAAAGTCTGGTGTTATTGCACCCAAATCTAAACTACTAGTAGCTGGAATTGGCAAGAAATTACGAAAAAAACGCTCGTTGAGTAAGCCGCTAAAATCGTTTGAAGTGAGTACCATCTTTCTAAATAGCGTTTGACAAAACTATATTTTACCGAAGCAGAAGATAGGAGACAGGAGCCAGAAGACAGAATGTTTTTTTGGTTATTAGTCTTATTCACCTAACACCTTAGTATCATAGCAATTCTCGATTGCGTGCGTGACATTTGTAGGGGCGCTTTCTCTGTGCGCCCCTACAAATCGTGTGTTTTACCCAATCGAAAACCGCTATCAGATGGAAAAAACACGATCGAATTTTTCTGTCTCACCAACTTTAACCCAACCCCAGGAGATAACTCGATCGCCTCCTGAATTACCTCTGCTAACACAAATAGATCGGGATAAGCGATCGCCTTTAAAACAATAAAAAAACATTGCAAAGTCGTAGCCAGTTCTTGAATTGATTTAGCTTGTCTAACTGCCGTATAAAAGAGAGAAGAATGCAGATCGTAACCTATAAATCGCGCATGACTCGCATTGCTGCATTGTGTCCTGCCGCACCAATCACCGAACCTGCGGGGTGACAGCCTGCACTAGCTGAGTATAAACCCTGAATCGGCGTAGCATATGGCAAGCGATCGTTAAATCCAAAAGAATTATCGACGTGATGAATGTGTCCGCGTGTCAAACCAAAATGCTGTTCTAATCTCTGGGGATGGAGGGCAAAAACTTCTTGAACGAGATTGGAAGTACCAGGGGCAAAGCGATCGCAAATTGATAGCAAATGTCTTACATAATTCTCTTCCTCCTCTTCCCAAGTTGTTCCTTGTAATTCGTAAGGAACCCACTGCACGAACAAAGCTGAATTATGATGCCCTTGCCCGTCTTGTAAAGAAGGATCGAGAGTTGTATGAATGTACCATTCAATCGTCGGAAATTCCGGTAGTCTTCCCGCTTCCACATCCGCAAAAGCTTGATACAGATGCATCATTACTTCCGATTCGTCCGGTAATAAATGAATCGTCGTACCGTACTGACCCCGATTTTCAGGCAAACAGGTAAACTGGGGCAGTTCTCGCAAACACATATTGACTTTAAAAGTCGTGCCATCTCGCAAGTAACTATCTAGCCTGCGGTTGTAGTCGGCAGCAAAATTCTCCGTACCGACAAGTTGACGCATCCGAAATGGATCGGCATTAACAATGACAGTTTTAGCAGTAATCTCAGTGCCATCCTGCAACACGACACCCGTTGCTACATTCTGAGATACTACAATTTTATCTACGCCGCGCCCAGTTTCAATTTTTGCCCCAGCTTTCACCGCCGCCTCTGCCAGACGATGAGTCACAGTCCCCATTCCGCCTCGTACCACCATCCAAGTTCCATCACTCCCGGGGAGGCGACACATATTATGGACGAGAAAATTCATCCCCGTACCTGGAGTATCCCAAGTACCGAATACCCCTGTAAATCCATCGGTGACAGCATACATTGCTTTAACTAAATCGCTTTTAAAATCAAAGCGATCGAGATATTCGCCAACAGACTTGCGACACAGATCGACAAATATAGATTTTAAATGCGATCGCACGTATTTTTCTGCTGTCTCTTCTATCGATAGCGGTTCCTCTAACCACGTCGGGGCAATATCCTCTCTCAACTGTGCCAGTTCTTCTTGCAATGCCAAATTTGCTTGCCAATCAGCCTCAGAAAAAAAGGCAGTAAACTGCTGCTGCATCTGTGCTGTATCGGAACCAAACAGCAGGTAGCGCCGATCTAATGTCGGGACAAAATAGTGAGGATCGCGCCGGATCGTTGGTAGATCGATATCTAAAATTTTTAGTAGTTCTGGTGGCATTAACCCCAATAAGTACGCGCCTGTAGAAATACCTAAGTTGGGTGCAGTACGAAAAGGTGTTTCTGTCCGACAAGCCCCACCAATCGCCTGTTTTTCTTCCAGAACCAATACGTTCAATCCTTGACGGGCAAGTAGTAATGCCGCTACTAATCCATTATGCCCAGCGCCGACGATCGCAATATCTACAGAATGCTTCATATTAATGTTTGCGGTCATATGCTGTCACGGATTGAATTCAAGTTCCAGCATTCTGACTTTTGACTTTTGACTTTTGTACGGACAGGTTTACGAAGAAACTCTACTCAGAACAGACATTTTAAGTAGACCTGCCCCTACAATCTTGACGCACTCTACGCGATCGCGGGGCTAGACTTTAGCAGTTTTTTACGATCGCGCTGTTTTTTCTGCCTTGCCAATATACATAACTGACGTATTGTCTGTAATGCTTGCCCTCAAACTACCCGTTCTCTTATAGTGCCAGAAAGTAGCGATCGCATCCCAGGGTGAACTTCCAAATAGGCTAAAGCCTTTAATGTCAATATTCGTAAAACTCTGCTGTTGCATCAAACTCGTTAACTCCTCTGGTTTGATGAATTTCTCCCAGTCGTGAATCCCGCGATCGATCGCTTTGACGACTCCCTCCAAAAACCAAATCATCATCAACTGCGATTGCACAGTCCTGTTTATCGTGTCAAAACAAAACGTTCCTCCAGGCTGCAAGACGCGATGAATTTCCATGACAGTTTGTTGCCAATTCGTGACGTGTTCTAAGACATCGACACAAACAACCACATCAAAATAGCGATCGGCATAGGGCAGATCTTCGGCATATCCACACTGATAGTCAATCTCGAATCCAGAAGTTGCAGCATGGGCTTTCGCTGCGGCAATACAACTCTGAGAGCGATCGATGCCAAAAACCTTTGCACCCCGTGCAGCTAAAAATTCGCAAGAAAACCCTCCACCACAACCAACATCCAGAACTCTCAGCCCTTGCCAATTGGTTAAATGGCGATCGAAATACTGAAAGCGAAGGGGATTAAGGCGGTGCAGGGCGTAGATCTTAGCATCAGGTTGCCACCACTGGGCAGCACTGCGATCGTAAAACTCTAAATCGTTTTTTTTCACTAGCAAACAAATCAGTTGTCAGTTATCAGTTACCAGTGTAGAGACGTTACATGTAACGTCTCTACAGAGTTATCAGTTATCAGTTATCAGTTATCAGGGAGCAGGGGACAACTACCAATTACCAATTACCAACTACCAACTACCAATTACCAATTACCCTATGTAGTCCGCATTGCCACCCTAGCAGCATCAAAGTCTACCAGTTTAGCCATAGCGCCACTGCCTAAATCTACAGTATAAAGAGCATTTGGTTGTATGTATCTCGGTGCGCCAAAAGCAATCAGCTGGTTAGCGTTGTTGCATAATAGGCTTTGCAAGCCATTACCCCAAGAGTTGTTATTCAACCGCAATTGTACTAACGGCGTGACACTAGCTTGCGCTAAATTAATTCTGACGAGAGTAGTAGCACCGTTAGCAACGGCAGTTGTATAGATCGTGCCGTTGGGACAGATTGCTAAGGTACTATATTTTTGGTCAGATGGTAGGCTGAGTCTGACATTAAAAGTTCCTGTATTGGGGTTAACTTCTACCAGTCTTACAGGTGGCGTACCGTTCTTATTTGCAACCAAACCGAGAAGCACGCCATCTGGAGTTACCATTAAACTTTCGAGTCTTTGCTGGGGTGTGAGTCCTGAAACTGTCACCTCAGCACGCGATATCCCAGGAAAGCTGAGACGTGTCGGATTTCTGCCTTTCCTTCTAGTGGTTCTAGCGGGAGTTATGGCAACCACAGGCGTACCGTCGATTAAGTAAGCAAAACCGCTGATACTCTCATCCGTGGGCATTGCAGAGGTTACTCCCCTCTGGCTTCTCCCTGTTGGCAAGTCAATCGAGCTAATAATGACTTGCTGGGATGTATCAGAGGTATCGGAGGCATCGCCCGTCTCCACAGAAGGACTGGAAACATCGGTACGACTGGAATCTGGCGTAATAACAGTTCCCCTAGAACTAATGCCCGCGATCGTCAAACCTGGCGTTTGTGCCGAGGTTTTGCTAGCTAAATAGCTAAATCCGGCAATTGTAGTTGTGGCAATCGCCAATTGTCCAAACCGACGACGAGAAATTCTGATTTCCATATGCAATAAGTGGTGCGTGGTGCGTGTCTGGTGGCTAGTGACTAGTGGCTGGTGACAAGAATTGAGTCCAGTTACTAATCACTAGTCACTAACCACTAATAACTGTTCACTGATAACTGATTACCTAACCCTTATCCATCTAGCTACTGAAGGTATGCGACTGTTATTGCTGACAAACAACATGTACCAGCCAGCAGGGGCAATATTGCGATTAGATGTCAGAGTCACGGATAGGGAAGTACTGGTTCTAGAGGCGATCGGCAAATCTACCAGCCGTTGTTCTGTATCTAGTCCGTGGGTTGTTGCCATTGGTCTAATTAAGCTGACCCATTGGATGTTCTGTGCCTGGGGAGTCGTGACTGTGAATGTATTGCCCAGGGAGATTTCTGCGGGTGCGTTCTGAATTGTCGGTCGCGTTTGCGAGATGTAAGGCGGGCTGTAAATTTCAATTTGCCTGTCCTCACAAGGTAGTGATGGCGTGCCTGGAAGGTTGCCATTGCTATCGCATTCATTTAACCGCCTGGGATTACCACCTGTGGTGACAACTCTGCCATCTGGTAGCAGTAAGGCAACGGAGTGATAGAGGCGAACTCGGTTAGCTGGAGCTGTCAGCGTCCAAGTATTGGCGATCGGGTCGTAGATCTCTGCGGTCAGCGTGGCAGCATTCCCTGCTTCATCAAATCCGCTACCGTTACAAACTAAAACCGTGCGATCGGGCAGAATTACGGCGTTGTGGTGCTTGCGAGCAAAATTGAGCGATGGTGCAGCTGCATATGCAGGGTTAGTTGCGTTTAAGTTGATGATACTGACTCTATTAGTTGCCTGATTGGGATTTCCTCCCCCAATCACCATGACTCGTTGGTCTTGAGCTGGTGGAAGCAGTACGCTAGCAGCTTGAGCGCCAGAGTCAGGCTGTTGCAATGCACCTACGGGTGTTTCGGTAATTCTTTGATTGAAGTTTCCTGGTAAGGTGAGCAGGCGAGCGGAAACACCATTGTTAAAAGCAAAATAGCCTCCGGTATAAAAAACCTGCCCCGTAGCGGTCAAAATTAAATGGGCGTAAAGCTCGAAAGGACTGGTAGCTTGAGAAAACGCTCTCCAAGAGCTGGAATATATTTCTGGGTTGATTGCTAGATTGCCATTCACATCCAGCCCCGATAAGGCAAAAATTCGACCGTTGCCCAGCGTTAAAACTGTAGGATACCAGCGACCGTACTTCATTGAGGCTATGGCTGTCAGCTGCTCGTTACTCGGATCGAATAAAAAAGCAGCGGTTGCTCCATAGAAAGGGTCGTATTGCAGAGTTCCACCTGCAATCATTAAGCGACCGTCAGCGCGAAACGATTGTCCGGCACAGAAAAGATCGATGGGTAGTCCAGAGGGATCTGTTGGTGGTGATTGACTGGTAAACGTGCCGCTGTTTACATCCCAAACCACGCTGTTGAAGGGCGAATTAATTCGCGTGGGATTATTTCCCGAACCAGTGAAAAAAAAGACTTTTCCCGTTCGTAATAATGCTGCATGGACGGGGTTAATCGGGACTTGATAGGACAGAAGTTGCCAGCTACCTACACCACTGCCTTGGGCTATTAGCGTCCCAGTGCCAAATTTCTTGGTAGGTAAATTAAGTAGTTCGTGCTGAATCACTTAAATTTGTATCCTCCTGATGTCAGTTGTCAGTTGTCAGTTACATGTAACGTCTATACAAAGTTGTCAGCCATCGGAGATCGGTGCAGTAAGATGATATGTCGCGCCTCTCTATAGCAGTCCTATTTGATTCATGAGCGGAGCAGGCTTCTAGTCTGCGGCAGGCTAGAAGCATACTTTACAAATCATTTAGAACTGCTATATCACTATTAGCTAGTAGCTAATAGCTCGTAATTAAGACTAAATTGCGATCGCGTCGATCTCCTTTGTGCTGACTTTCTGTAACTAATTAGTTTTGTCTGTTGTACTTCAGCCCTGAAATGAAGACAAAAAACTCTGATGACTGCTATTAGCCTAAAGTTTACTTTTGATTTGTGGTAGATCTGACGTTCAAATGCTTGCCGAGAGCCACTCGACAATTTCCTTGGTTAAGTCTGAAAATAACTTTAATCCGCGAATATCTTCTCAATATACACGACATATTGTCAAACTCAACTATTTTTTTGACAAAGTTTATACCGACAAATCATATATTTTATTCGTGCAAATTTTGCACGTTTAGCTTGAATCTTTGCAAAAACTTTGTCTTTTTTTGAAACAAAAGCACGAGAAGATAGCCAAGTTCCAACAAGAGTTAGAAAGAGGCAATTTTTACTGCTTTGTCTCATTTGTTTAAAGGAATAATACAGGAAATCCGCGATCGCGTAAAACTGAATTTGATTTAGTTTGTTTAAGTAGTTTGTCAAAAAAACTACTTTACTTAAAGAATATTTCAATCGAAAAAAAGATTTTGCCCAAAAATTCTCTTTCAACTCAAGTTGCGATCGAAACTCTAGAGAGTCGCTACAATGAAAGTTTGATGCTTCAGCCACTTATATGCCTTTGCCAATTGTTGCCATAGTCGGTCGCCCTAACGTGGGCAAATCTACGCTTGCTAATCGCCTGGCTGGAGTACAGGAGGCGATTGTCTATGACGAACCAGGCGTGACGCGCGATCGCACTTACATGCCTGCGTACTGGTGCGATCGCGAATTTTTGGTAGTCGATACAGGCGGCTTGGTCTTCGACGACGACACCGAATTTTTACCCCTGATCCGACAGCAGGTCATGGTAGCTTTGAGCGAAGCCAGTGCAGTGCTATTTGTCGTTGACGGTCAAACCGGACCACTGCCAGCCGATGAGGAAGTGGCGGCGTGGTTGCGGCAACAATCCTTACCCGTGCTACTTGCTGTCAATAAATGTGAATCACCCGAACAAGGTCTGATGCAGGCAGCGCAGTTTTGGGAACTAGGACTAGGCGAACCGTATGCTGTCTCTGGCATTCATGGCAACGGTACGGGAGATTTGTTAGACCAACTGATCGCCCACTTACCCCAACCTGAAGAAATTACTCCAACAAATGAGATTGCTGTAGCGATTGTCGGTAGACCGAACGTTGGTAAATCTAGCTTGTTGAACGCTTTTGTCGGCGAAAGTCGAGCGATCGTCAGTCCAATTTCTGGTACGACACGCGATTCAATCGATACCGTGGTCGAACACCAAGGACAAACCTATCGCTTAATCGATACAGCCGGAATTCGCAAAAAGAAAAACGTCGAATACGGACCCGAATTTTTTGGTATCAATCGTGCTTTTAAGGCAATTCGCCGCGCTGACGTGGTTTTACTCGTCATTGATGCGCTCGACGGCGTGACCGAACAAGATCAAAAACTCGCCGGACGTATTGTTGAAGAAGGACGGGCTTGCGTTCTGGTCGTGAACAAGTGGGATGCGATCGAAAAAGATACATACACAATTTACGACTACGAAAAAAACCTGCGAGAGCGAATGCAGTTTCTAGACTGGGCAGAGGCAATTTTTGTCAGTGCCACGACCGGACAACGAGTAGAAAAAATTTTAGAATTAGTAAACCGAGCCGCCGAATCTCACAAGCGTCGCGTCTCTACAGCAGTTGTCAACGAAGTAATTGAAGAGGCTTTGAGGTGGCATTCTCCCCCAGTAACTCGCCAAGGACGACAAGGAAGAATTTATTATGGCACGCAAGTCAGCGTTCAACCTCCAGCGATCGCGTTATTCGTCAACGATGCCAAGCGCTTCAACGACAACTATCGTCGATACATCGAGCGACAATTTCGCCAACAACTAGGTTATACTGGCACGCCGATTCGGTTATTCTGGCGTAGCAAACAAGCCCGCGACGTAGAAAAAAGCTCAAATCGCGCTACCCGCGTGTAGGAGAATTCGGAATTCGGAATTCGGAATTAAATTCTCCCCCTCAGCTCCCTCAGCCCCCTCAGCCCCCTCAGCCCTCTTCTCCCCTACTCCCTACCTGCTCCCTGGTTGAAATGGACTTACTGCGATCGCTACCCATAGGGTTATATCTAGAACAACCGATTGCTTGGCTGCATCGACTCGATCCGAGGGTGAAATTGGCTTGGTTGCTCAGCTTTTTAGCAGCGCCAATTATGGCAAACTCTCTCTACCGAGTAAGTTTAGTCATCTTACTCATTTTGATTACTTTAACAGCAGGGATTCCCTGGCGAGTTTGGCGACAACAAATGGGTTGGCTGCTCACGTTGTCATTTTTCGTCTTAATTTTGGGCGCGGTAAGTCCTGACGGTTTAGGCGTAGATCCTCAACCCCGCTTGCCAACTGCCGAACAGGGTGAGATGTTGGTTTTAGGCAATGAGTTTGACGCGGGAGCAGGGAGTCGGGAGCAGAGGGGACAAGGGGAACCAGGGGAACAACGTCAACCGTCAACTGTCAATCGTCAATCAACTACCAACTACCAATACGTTTTATTTCAATATTGGATAATTACGGTAACGCGCCGCTCGGTCGAGCTGGCATTACGCTTGAGTACGAGCCTGTTTACTTTGATTTACAGCACGAATTTATATTTACTCACAACCGCACCAGAAGAAATTACCGCAGGTTTGGAAAGCTTGATGCTACCTTTGCGACGGTTTAAATTGCCCGTAACTGAAATTGCGCTGACTTTAACGCTGTCATTGCGATTTATTCCCCTGGTGATGGAAGAAGTGCAAAATCTGATTCGTTCCGTGCGAACCCGGGCAATAAATTGGAAAAAGCTAGGCATCAAGGGAGCATTGCGGGTGTGGATGGTAGTGGCAGAACGATTGTTAGAAAACTTACTTCTGAGAGCCGAGCAAATGGCTAAAGCGATGACAGTGAGAGGATTTACCACTCCGAATACTCATCGCGTCCAATGGCATCAGCTGCGTTTTACTACTAGAGACTGGATTGCCTTGGTGTGTTTGGTTGCATTTTGGGGAATACGTCTAACTTGGGGTAATGAGGTTTGAAATGAAACCCATGCAGCCTTGGTATTGGCGATCGCTTCCTTTAGAACAACGTAGCGGTTCTGAAGTATTTGCAGCCCTATTTCGCCCTGATGATAATCCAGACGCGATCGCAACTCTACTAGAGAGTCCTGCTCCAATATCTCAAGACCGTTCTCAACTGGCGCGTTACTCTATCTGTGCTGGCACACCCCGCATTATCGACGGACAGCCGCAACTGTGGACACCACCCGTCGGGGAGATTTTGCCATTCTTGCAGCAGCTATTGGAATGTAAGGGAGCAATTCAAAATTCAAAAGTCGAAAGTCAAAAGTCAAAATTCCCCGACTCCCCTGTACGAGCGGGTATGAAGCAAAAATCTATTGATGGAAGCCGTGAATCTTTTCCTAAACCCGCCCCTACGACTCCCGACTCCCTCCCTTTCACTGGAGGGTGGTTGGGTTGGTTGGGGTACGATCTGGCTTGGGAGATTGAAAAGTTACCCTATGTAAAATCAGATCCCTTACCATTTCCTACAGCTTATTGGTACGAACCTGAATGTTTTGCCGTTCTCGACCACTCAGAACAAATATTGTGGCTAGCTGTCTCCGCACCACAGCAGCTAAACGAGCTACAAGAACGACTTGAAAATTTAAAAGTTAAAAGTCAAAATTCAAAACCAACAACCAACAACCAACAACCAATTACCAATTATCAATTACCAATTACCCATTCACTACTCACTACCCAAGAAGAATACGAAACGGCTGTCTGCCGAGCAAAAAAGTACATTCAAGCTGGAGACATTTTTCAGGCAAATCTTTCTTTGCGATTTGAAACCAGCACGATCGCCAGTAGTTGGCAAATTTATCAAGCACTGCAACAAATTAATCCGTCTCCCTTTGCTAGTTATTGGCAGACTCCTTGGGGAGCAGTCATTAGCTGTTCGCCAGAAAGATTAGTACAATTACGCGATCGTCAAGTCCAAACCAGACCAATTGCAGGTACGCGATCGCGGGGAGTCACTCCTGCACAAGACTGCGATTTAGCTCAGGAGTTGTTAAGCAATACAAAGGAAATTGCCGAACATATCATGCTTGTAGATTTGGAACGTAACGATCTAGGGCGCGTTTGCGAATGGGGTTCTGTCGTCGTCGATGAATTATTAGCGATCGAGCGATACAGTCACGTCATGCATCTTGTGAGTAATATTACTGGCACGCTTAAACCAGAATACAATGCGATCGATTTAATTCGCGCCGCGTTTCCTGGGGGGACAATTACTGGCTGTCCCAAAGTCCGTTGCATGGAAATTATTGAAGAATTGGAGCCAGTCCGCCGCAGCTTGTTTTACGGTTCCTGCGGTTACTTAGACTGGCGCGGTAATTTAGACTTAAATATTTTGATTCGGACGCTGCTGTATGGTAGGGAGCAGAGTAAGAGAGCTGAGGGAGCTGAGGGAGCTGAGGGGGCTGAGGGAGAGAAAAGAGCTGAGGGAGAAAAAAATCTTCGAGTGTCCTCCGACGCTTCCCACACTTCCCACACCCTACACCCCACACCCCACACCCCACACCCTATTCACAACTCCCGCAATCAAGTTTGGGGACAAGTTGGAGCGGGGATCGTTGCTGACAGCGACCCCGAGCGAGAATGGTATGAGTCCTTGCACAAAGCTCAAGCCCAAATCATCGCCTTAAAAAGGACAGAAGAATGAAGTCGTAAGTCGCGCATTCGCAAGTAATTCCCCCTGCTCCCTACTCCCTTTCTTCACTGACAACTGACAACTGATGCTACGGTTAGGAACGGATATTATTTATATTCCTCGAATTGAGAAGGTAATAGGGCAATTTGGCGATCGCTTTTTGCAGCGCGTCTACACGCCAAATGAGCTATTGGATTGTCGTTACGAGCAAAATGCTCCTAGTCGTAATGTGATGAATAAACTAGCTGGTAGATGGGCGGCGAAAGAAGCTGTAGTCAAAGCTTTGGGGACTGGCTGGCTGGGCGTAGGCTACACTGACGTTGAGATTTGCCGTCAACCGAGCGGCGTTCCTACCGTGCAACTACACGCACGAGCGTTAGCAATGGTAGATTCTTGGGGACAGTTGCAGTGGCAGTTGAGTTTGAGCCATGACGGAGATTACGCGATCGCTACGGCAATCCTCGTCTGTTCTTAGGAGCGATCCTCAAGGCGATCGCTGTCAGCAACTTTATAGTTCTACATAAAGACAGAAGAATTTAGAAATTATCTCAATAAACTTAAAACAAATTGTGAATAATGAAATACAAATTACAAATTTAGACAATCGATATACCTCACTGCCATAAAATACATGTTTTAAGCTGCGATCGCTGTTGATGAATACAGAAAATTATTTGAATCATCCTACATTTGGGTTGTTATTCCGCATCTGCCTTTTGGAAGAACATCAAGAACTTTTCACCACCCTCTACGCCCAGCGCTTGTTTTTTTTAGTGACGATTGAAGCTTCAGGGATGAAATTCGAGCCAGTGAGTCGTTCTGAAGCTCGCTTACTATTGGAGACTCGACTGCGGTTCTTACGTCGTAACGGTCAATACCAGGAGTACGATCGATTACAGAAGACTTTGCAAGCCACCTTCCAATGACTAATCAGATTGCCGAACGTATTGCGCTTATCCGTCAACAACTACCAGCTACCGTCCGGCTAATCGCCGTCACCAAGCAGGTATCCGTAGAGGCGATGCGGGTAGCATATCAAGCCGGAATTCGGGATTTTGGCGAAAGTCGCATTCAAGAAGCCGCTAGCAAACAGCAACAGTTACAAGATTTACCAGATATCACTTGGCACTTGATTGGTAGTTTGCAAAGCAATAAAGCCAAAAGAGCTATAGAACTTTTTCAATGGATTCATTCTCTCGATAGCTTAAAGTTGGCTCAACGTCTAGACCGACTGGCACAAGAGTTATGTTGCCGTCCTCAAGTGTGTTTGCAGGTCAAAATTCTCAGCGATCCGAATAAGTCCGGTTGGACTATTCCCGACTTGTTAGCCAGCTTACCAGAACTAAATCGCTGCCACAACCTGCAAATCGAAGGCTTGATGGCAATTCCACCCTTAGATTTGAATGATGCCGAAATTCTCAATTTCTTCGAGCAAACTCGCGATTTGGCTGACAAAATCCGGCAGCAACACTGGTCTAATCTTCAAATGCACCAGCTATCAATGGGAATGTCTGACGATTACCAATTAGCCGTCCAAGCTGGAGCAACGATGGTACGTTTAGGACGGATAATTTTTGGCGATCGCGTTTATCAGGGAGCAGTGACCAGTGACCAGTGACCAGTGACCAGTGACCAGAGATCGGTTGACTTCTCAGATAATTCTTAGTCCTCAGTTTCTAATTTATTATTTCGCATGTCAAATAACTTTTGGAAGAAAAACCAAAGTGAATATTAAAAATTTCCGAAAAATAGACTTGACAACTGTATACTGTGAAGTCAAAATTCAAGCTGAGAAATAGCCGAAACTTGTAAATTTGACTACAAAAAAGGCGATTTATCAAATTTCAAGAATTGCTAAGATTCGCAGTGAAACCTCAAAAAGGCGGATAACATGAACGCCAACTTCCTAAATCATTGCTTATTTGGTAGTTGCTCGAAACGGTTTTTCCCAGTAGATTTGTAGCGTGTAACGCAAGGGAGAGTGAAGTGAGTACGTTTTCTAAGCTGAAGCATTGGCTCGTTGGTACTAACGAAGAGTACGAATACGAAGACGAATTCGATGATATTGAAGAATCAGGGGATGAGGCATACTCACCCGAACCTACCCCTGTACCAGAAAAAGAAACGCGCCAGCAGCGTCGTTGGAATCAAGTTAACGCAGGTGGTAAAGGGAATGTAATTGATATGCATGGAGCATTGAACGGTAATTACGAAGTAGTTCTGATGGAGCCGCGTTCCTTTGAGGAAATGCCACAAGCCATTCAAGCTCTGCGCGATCGCAAGATGGTGGTGTTAAATTTAACAATGATGGAACCAGACCAAGCACAGCGCGCTGTGGATTTTGTGGCTGGCGGAACTTACGCGATGGACGGACACCAAGAGCGAGTGGGTGAAAGCATCTTCCTGTTTACACCGCTATGCGTTCAAGTCACAACTCCAGGAACTCTAGGTCACGACCTCCCACAAGCCGTACCTACACGTCCCCAGCGCATGAGCGCACCCGCACCCGCATGGACGGCTGAATCGACTAGAATAGCTCAATCTGGTTAAAATACGGTTCTTCAGCTCCTAGACGGTCAATACGTCATCAGTCATGAGTCATTGGTTACAAACATCAATAAATACAAATGACAAACGACAAATGACACATGACAAAACAGACTGATAGCTATGAGCCGATCGCTATGGAAAAATCGTCAATTAAGTTAGGTATTATTGGTGGCGGGGTAATGGGAGAAGCCATTTTATCCCGCCTTATTAGTGGGCGAATTTATCAACCTTTAGAAGTCATAGCCAGCGATCCGCAGCCGTCACGTCGCAATTTTTTGCAGCAACAATATGGCATTCAAGTAACAACAGAAAATGCCAAAGTCTTATCGGCAGATACAGTTGTATTGGCAGTAAAACCGCAGGTATTTGCAGCAATTAGCCAAGACTTGGCAGATGTATCCAGTAGGGGCGCACAGCTGGGCGCCCCTACTACAACACAATTGCCGTTGATAATTTCCATCATGGCAGGCGTAACCTTACAGCAGCTAGAGAAGGCTTTTCCTCATTTACCAGTTATTCGGGCAATGCCCAATACCCCTGCTACAGTTGGCGCAGGTATGACGGCGACCGCTCTAGGAGATCGCGCCAGCGACGTTCACAAACAAATTGCCCTACAACTCTTTTCAGCAGTAGGAGAAGTCGTAGAAGTTTCAGAGTCGCTAATGGATGCCGTTACGGGACTTTCTGGTTCGGGTCCGGCTTATGTAGCCATCTTAGTAGAAGCATTAGCCGATGGTGGCGTAGCCGCAGGCTTACCCCGAAATATTGCTAACCAACTCGCCCAGCAAACCGTCAAAGGCACGTTGCAGCTGTTACAAGAAACAAGCATTCACCCAGCCGAATTAAAAGACCGCGTCACCAGCCCCGGCGGAACGACAATTGCTGGAGTATCAGCCTTAGAAAAAGCAGGCTTTCGTTCTGCCCTAATTGAAGCCGTAGTTGCCGCAACAAGGCGCTCGCGAGAACTAGGGAATCAGTAGAGAGTGGTGCGTGGTACGTGGTGCATGACTAATTTCTCCCTTGTCCCCCTTGTCCCCCCGATCTCCCTCAGCTCTCTTTTCCCCTGCTCCCTAAATTTCCAAGATTGGTTACTCTATTAATAAAGGGTGTTGCATAAATTATTGAGTGAAAATTCCCCAACTGCAAGCTGACCTAAATCTAGAGAGTATCTTTCCGTTTGAGCTGGATGAGTTTCAACGACAGGCGATCGCGGCACTGAATGCCAATCGCTCCGTAGTTGTATGTGCGCCTACGGGTTCTGGCAAAACTTTAATTGGGGAATACGCGATCTATCGCGCCCTCTCTAGAAGCAAGAGAGTTTTTTACACTACGCCGCTCAAAGCGCTATCGAATCAAAAATTACGCGACTTTCGCGATCGCTTTGGGGCAGATTTGGTCGGATTGTTAACAGGCGATGTTTCGATCAACCGTGATGCACCAATCTTGGTGATGACTACGGAAATTTTTCGTAATATGCTCTACGGTACTCCCATTGGTGAAGTGGGAACATCCCTTGAAGGTGTAGAAGCGGTGGTTTTGGATGAATGCCATTACATGAACGATCGCCAGCGGGGGACAGTATGGGAAGAATCTATCATTTATTGTCCGCCAGATATTCAACTGGTGGCACTTTCAGCCACGATCGCCAATAGCGACCAACTGACAGATTGGATTTGTCGCGTTCATGGACCCACAGAGCTAATCTATTCTGAATTTCGTCCCGTTCCGCTCGAATTTTATTTTGGCAATCCTAAAGGAATATTTCCTTTACTCGATCCCAAGACTGGAAAAATCAATCCGCGACTGCGACCGAAAAAGGGTAGTAGCGACAGAAAGCAAGGACCCAGACCGGAAACTCCTAAGTTAATTGACACCGTGGGGCATCTCTACTCTAGAGATATGCTACCAGCCATTTACTTTATTTTCAGCCGTCGCGGTTGCGATAAAGCCGTCGAGGAACTAGCAGGCGTAACGCTAGTTAATTTAGAAGAAGCGGCTCAACTCAAAATCCAAATTGATGAATTTTTGCGCCGCAACCCAGATGCAGGACGTGTCGGACAAGTAGAACCTCTCTATCGCGGTATTGCCGCTCACCACGCGGGTATATTACCAGCCTGGAAGGGGTTAGTAGAAGAATTGTTTCAGCAGGGTTTAATTAAAGTTGTCTTCGCGACTGAAACCCTAGCGGCAGGAATTAATATGCCAGCGCGGACGACAGTAATTTCTACCTTATCCAAACGTACAGATCGCGGACACCGCCTGCTCAATCCTTCCGAATTCTTGCAAATGGCAGGACGCGCCGGACGGCGAGGTATGGATAAGCTCGGTCACGTCGTCACTTTGCAAACGCCATTTGAAGGCGCGAAAGAAGCTGTATATCTAGCCACTGCTAAACCAGACCCGCTAATGAGTCAGTTTGCTCCCAGCTACGGCATGGTGTTAAATCTACTGCAAATTCATAATTTAGCAGAAGCGAAAGAGCTGATCGAGCGTAGTTTTGGGCAGTATCTCGCCACATTGTATTTGAAACCCCAATACGATGCGATCGCCGAGATGGAAGATCGACTTGCCGACTTGCAAACTCAAATGCAGTCGGTCGATGAGGATCGGTTAAATCATTATGAGAAATTGCGACAACGGCTCAAAGTCGAACGCCAACTCTTGAAGGTACTGGAAGAACAGGCATTAGAGGCACGAATAGAGCAATTGAGCCTGACGATTAATTTTGCCATGTCGGGTACGTTATTGAGTTTGCGCGGCAAGCATGTCCAAACATCAACGCCCATCCCAGCGGTGTTGGTAGCGAAAATTCCTGGTTCGGGACAAGCACCTTATTTTATTTGTTTGGGTCGAGATAATCGCTGGTACGTAGCAGCTAGTAGCGATATAGCAGATTTATTTGCCGAATTTGCTCGATTAGATATTCCCGAACATCTGATGCCTCCTGTAGAAATGCCCCTCAAACCAGGGCAAGCGCGTAAAGGGAATGAAGAAACAGCAACAATTGCGGCACAAATTCCCGACCTACCTCCGTGGCACGCTGCACCGGAGGTTCTAGAACAACAACACCGAGTTATTGCCGTACAAGAGCAACTAACAGCCCATCCTTTGCATCATCTAGGCAATCCCGCCAGTATTCTCAAACGCAAGACTAGAATTGCTCAACTGCAAACGGAAATCGAGGAAAGACAGGCAGAGTTAGAACGTTACGCGCACCGTCACTGGGAAGAATTTCTGCACTTAATGGAAATTTTGCAGCGATTTGGGGCTTTGGACGATCTTACGCCAACCAACTTAGGCAAAGTTGCTGCTGCTGTCAGAGGAGATAACGAACTGTGGTTGGGTTTAGCCCTTGCCAGTGGCGAATTAGACAATCTCGCTCCCCATCACCTTGCTGCGGCGATCGCGGCGCTAGTCACGGAAACACCCCGCCCCGATAGTTGGGTACGCTATCTCTTATCAGAAGAAGTCGATATTGCCTTGGCGAGTATCCGTCCGATTCGGCGACAGTTATTTCAATTACAGCGGCGCTATAACGTCACAATTCCAATTTGGTTGGAATACGATTTAGTAGCTTTAATCGAGCAGTGGTCGCTAGGCGTAGAATGGACGGACTTATGTGCTAATACGAGTTTAGATGAAGGTGATGTCGTCAGATTGCTGCGCCGAACGTTAGATTTACTCTCTCAAATTCCTCACGTTCCATTTTTGTCAGAATCTTTACGTCGCAATGCTTATCGGGCAATTCAACTGATGGATCGTTTCCCAGTTAACGAAGTACTCGAAGAAGAATAAAAGTCAAAAGTTAAAAGTCAAAATTGTTGACTTAGCCGTTTCACCGAATCCGCTTTAACTGTTGATTTACTTGGTCTAGGTAAAAGGCTTCTGGTGGATCTTGAATTGCCTCTAAAAATTCTGCATAACCCCAAACTCCACCGCAGTCCTCTGGCGGACAGGCACGTTTACCTGTTAAACACAGCGGATAGTGCGTCTGCGGTTCAGCTGGCATGGCTGAGGCAGAGAATTCAACAATATATCTAGCAACAAGGCATAGTTTTCTGCTTCTAACAATTCTCTATGATCCCATGCTTGGGGAAGGGCGATCGCAATTGATTTTGTCACGCAAAGACGCAGAGGCGCAAAGGGAATAAGATAGTGGCGGATGAGCTTTTGCTATTTCTGGCGATCGCGTTTTGTTTCAAGGATATGCTCGTGTATCGATACCAATTCTATTTATCCTTGCACTAAATCGGTCGCTCATAGCCCCCTTGTTAAGGGGGGTTGGGGGGATCTTCCGTGGCGCAGTCAGATCGGAATGGTACGAGTTGACGTATCAACAATTCAAATGTAATGATGATGCGATCGCGTCGAGGTATAATAAATTCGCTTTACGCCTCTGCGTCTTTGCGCGACATTTTAAATAAAGCTTTTCCAAATAAAAATTTTATCCTGGATTCTCCAGCAAATAATCAATCGCTGCTGCTAATTTTGATTCGTATTTTTCAGCAAATCGTTCAAACCACAATCCTTCAGGAGAAAACGGATCTAATTCTTTCAGCCACTTTTGAGCTGTTTGTTTCAACGCTTCTCGCTTTTGCTGCTGAATTTGCTGCTGTTTCAGTTGTTCGGCTTTTAATTGTGCTTGTCTAATTTCTTCTTGTTCTCTATCCTGGCGATCGTAGTCAGATTTTACCTGTTCTAATAAGCGATCGATCGCACCATTCGATTGAGCTGCTGCTGGTGGTTGAGGATTGGGTTTTGCAGGTTGCGGCTGCTCATTTTCTGTCTTGAGTTGAGATAAGAGGCGATCGATCTCATCCATAGGTGTTCTTTAATCTTTAATGGCATTGTCTCACTATTAGGTTTAGTTTGTTTGGCAGCTTTGCGATCGAAGTAATCATCTGTAGCGTGTTTCAAAACTGCTGCTAAATCCATACTACCCGATGGATCGTTTTCCTGAAATATTTGCGTAACTTTACTCACCGTCACGTTCTCGTAGCATTTGAATTTTCCCGAAAACAAGTAAATAGTAATGCCGTCAGGATCGAATTGTTCGCATTTACTCGCTAAAGCAAAAGTAGATTCCTGTGCTGCTATCCAACGGCTTTTACCACCTTTTCGATCTGGCGTAGCCATGCTTGCCACTTTTATCAATAATTAACGTGTAATCCCGATTTTCCAGCATGACTACAATGGTTTCCTTTAGATTGAGCGAGTTGCGATCGCCATTCTAGCTCAATCACCAATCGCGTTTAATAGCACTTCAGCTAGACTCATATCTTCTAAATCGTCCAACGTCACCGTGTCGCAAATATCAAATTTAGCACCAACTCCCTGCAATTGATCGTCTAAAGCTTGGAGAAATTTGGTGGCTTGCGGATCGGAACCAACTTGGATCATTGAAATAGCCAGTTCTTCATCCCGTTCCATTTGACGGGTAGCATTGATGATAACTTCAAACACCGCACGGCGATCGTCTGGTTCTCCATCGGTGACAACGACAATCGTTTCTCCCTCTGGTTTTGTCTGTCCTTTGGCTTTGCGTTGAAAGTAGTTATTGGTTGCATCTTGCAGCACAGATGCTAAATTCGTCGTCCCCACCGGATCGTTTTCCAAAAAAATTTGAGAGACTTTCGCCGAAGTTACATCATCGTAACGCTTAAATTTACCGGAAAAAACATACACGGTAATACCATCAGGATCGAACTGTTCGCACTTTCGCGCCACTGCTAAAGTAGACTCTTGAGCAACTTCCCATCTACTTTTACCCCCTTGTTGGTCGGGAGTGGACATACTGCCGCTTTTGTCAATAATTAAAGTGTAGTCGCGGTCTTTCATGCTAGACTCTCCTATGCTCAGCTGCGTCTAGTCTAGCCGCCGATCGCTTTTCCGTCAGCTGTTTTAATTCGATGAAACAGCTGAGACTTTTCGAGAATAGTTTGATTAACTCCCCAGGTAAGATTCGAACTTACGACCAATCGGTTAACAGCCGACCGCTCTACCACTGAGCTACTGAGGATTGCGAATATTTATAATAACCCTTATAAACAGGTTTTGCAAGTCCCTGACTAATTTTTTTGAGACTTTATTTTCTGTCGCACCAAATTTACAAGCCAAAACGCATTTTAGCTAGCTTTTGCCGCGCTTTCGGGTCGATCGCCGAAGCCAGAAATCTCCCTGATGATTGTTTGGCTTGTTTGTGTTTGCGGCGCGATCGCATCGTAGCCGCCTCCACTTCCTGTCTCAGTTGCAATGCTGAGAGCCATTCCGCACCGTAACCCATTACAGTTAGTTGCTGAGCGCGATCGGAGGTAGCAACAATCAAACGGGAACAGAGCGAGCGGTTTAAATACTGCCTGTAGTATGCCGCGCAGATTCTTTCTATATATGTGTCTGCCGTTTCGCCGAAATTGGTGTAGTATACAGATAGATTTTCTGTTTTGACTTCTTGAGTCCCAATAGTCTGCTGATACTGAGCGTCAAAAACAATTTGAGTACTTAATCCCTTAAAAGCACTGTAACTAATTAAAGCTTCTGCCAACTGCCACCGCGCTGCCTCTAGTCCGTCGCGATCGCGGGCTATTTTCAGGTGTTGCCAAGCGCCAATGATGTTGTAGCCGTCTACTAGCAAAACAGGTTGAGTCGAAGGGGGTGACATGGTTCGCTGTGAATGTTACTAAATATAAAATTTATTATTCACAATTTTAATCTTTGTTTGCGTATCACGCATGACACTCAGGGGGAAATAGCAAGGGCTTGGCACTGCCAAGCCCTTGCTGTGTCCTATGCTGCGACTTCCATCAGTTTTTGTCGCAACCGTTTTGGTTCTCCCCGATCGATCAGACAGCCGCGTTCGAGTAAAAAAGCACCGTCGCAATAGTTCAACTCGTCGAGACGATGCGTCACCCAAAGGGCTGTCATTCCCCGACTTTTCACCAAATTTTGCACCTGCGCCACCAGATCGAGTTGACTATCGGGATCGAGGAGGGCTGTAGGTTCGTCAAGCAACAGAACTTCGCAACGACGGGCGATCGCCCCAGCAATAGCAACGCGCTGCTTTTGTCCTCCACTCAGGGCATAAATCGGACGACGCTGTAGTTCTAATAAATTTACCGCAGCCAGCGCTTCTGTGACTCGCTGACGGACTTGGGAGATGGAGAGTTTTTCTTCCACCAACCCAAAAGCCACGTCAGCCCCCACAGTGGGCATTACGAGTTGGTGATCGGGATTTTGGAAGACAAAGCCAACTGGATGCACGATGCCAATTTGACCGGACTGAGGTGTTAACAAGTCTGCTAACAACCGCAGTAAAGTAGACTTACCGCTACCGTTGACTCCCAACAACATCCAAAACTCTCCCTTTGGTACTTCTAAAGAGAGAGATTGAAAAACTTGTTCTCCGCTAGACCAACTAAAGCACAAATCCCGAACTTGAATGGCAGATTCAGCCATTGACACCCCAGCTAGTTATTTAGATTCGGTAAAGGCAAAAAAGCCAGGGGTTTTGCCAGCAGCCGTGCTGTCTTTTTGCGAGATCTGCACCCCAGAAATTTCGCTGGTACGGACGGCGACTTTCTTTTCTGGCTGGCGATCGCACGTCAATTCGATAATTTCTGGATTTCCACTGCGCATTGCTGCCAGAACTTGATTGTATGCTGCTTCTGCATCCGCAGTTTCCTTCCGTTGTACTGACACCGGAAAGGCTGTATTTTTGATTGTCAAGTCGATCGTGAACATCTTACCTTCAACATCGTGACTAAGCTGCTCTCATCTTAACCTTTGCAACTGAACTACCTGATGGAATCGCAAGAAAGAGGTGAGCATTGCATCTTTTGAGCGAAAATCGATCGCAGGCTGATGCTAGGTGTGAAAGGGTATGAATGGTTCCAAAAATAAATTGTGGCAATGGTTGGCGATCGCTCTGCCATTCCCCTTACTTGTATTTAATGGATGGCTGGCACTCCTAGTTTTTCAGTATTTTCAACCTCTGATCGCCATATTCGGCTTAGCAGCGGTATTAGCTTTCATTCTGAATTACCCCGTGCAGTGGCTTCAACAGCGCCAAGTACAACGCCAATATGCAGTATTCTTAGTCTTTCTCATAGCCTTAGTCACATCGATAGCTTTAGGTATTACCTTAATTCCGCTACTTGTAGAAGAGTTAAGCGAAGGTGCGAGACTACTACCGCAATGGATTGACGCTGGAACGGCAAAGCTAAAAATGATAGACACCTGGGTAGAAACGCAGCAGTTACCTTTCGATCTGACTCATTTAACCACACAAGTGAGCGATCGCCTCCCAGATGAATTACAGTTTCTAGGCGAAGAACTAGTAATGCTAATTATTGGCACGATTGATAGCGTTTCCGAGGCAATTTTAACCGTCGTGCTAACGTTTTACCTCTTATTGGACGGCGAACGGCTTTGGCGTGGTGTTTTTGGACGTTTACCATCTCGCTGGAGTATTCCACTACAGCGATCGCTTCAGCAAAACTTTCAAAATTATCTGATCGGTCAGGTGGCACTAGCTGCACTAGTCGGTACAGCCATGACTTTAGCATTTGTGGCTTTAGGAGTCCCTTTCGGATTGCTATTCGGCTTAGGAATCGGCGCAATGACTTTAATTCCCTTTGGAGACGTTTTAAGTTTCAGCCTCGTTGGACTGTTAGTCGCCGTACATGACTTCTGGCTGGGAGCCAAAACATTAGCGGTAGCTGTAGTAGTTGACCAAATTATCGATCAAGCGATCGCTCCTCGGTTATTGGGTAGTTTTACAGGCTTAAGCCCGATTGGAGTGCTAATAGCTTTGGCAGTAGGGACTAAAATTGGGGGATTACTGGGTTTAATCACAGCCGTTCCGATCGCGAGTTGTTTGAAAAATCTTTTCGATCTTTTCCTCCCCGTGTCAGAAGATGCTTTAAATCCCGCAGAGACATTACATTTTAAAGGGAGCAGGGGAAAGAGAGCTGAGGGAGCTGGGGGAGTTGAGGGAGCTGAGGGAGAAAATTGACTCACCACGCACACCCCACACCCTATCTACTACTAGCCACTAGCCACTAGCCACTAGCCACTCACCACTCACTAACGATGAACCGCGCCTTTTTACCGATTCAACAATTTCTGATCACTTGGCTGCTAATCTTGGTTTCAGTGTCGGTGACGCTTCGAGCCTTGGGTTATGTGGGCGAATTATTAAGTATTGTCATTAGCGCCGCTCTAATTGCCTTTTTGCTTAACTATGCCGTAGCTGGATTGCAAACTTTTTTACCCCGCACGTTAGCAGCTGGACTCGTCTACTTGGGAGCGGGATTTGTCTTTGCGATTGTCGCGTTGACTGTAGTACCGCTTGTATTTAACCAAGCGCGGCAGTTGGTGAATAACTTACCAACCATTGTCGATTCGGCTCAGGAACAATTAAATACTTTTCAAGCCTGGAGCGCTCAATATAACTTACCCTTTGATGTCCAGTTGCTTGTATCGCTGTTATTGGATCGGCTGCAAACCCAGGCTGAAGCGATCGCAGTTAAAAGTCTAGGCTTGGCGATCGGTACGTTTAATTGGTTTTTGGACGCAATTCTAATTTTAGTCCTCTCCTTCTACATGCTGATTGACGGGGAACGGGTGTGGAATAGTTTGACGAGTATCCTCTCGCCTCAAATTCGCTCTGGCTTAACTGCTGCCTTGCAACGCAATCTCCAGCGCTTTGTCTCAGGACAGCTTTTGCTAGGGTTATTTATGGCTGTCACGCTCACCATCGCTTTTTCAACACTGCGAGTGCCGTTTTTCCTCTTATTCGCCGTTTTTATTGGCTTAACAGAAGTTATTCCTTTTATTGGTGCGACTTTAGGTATTGGTACGGTCGCGATCGTGGTTGCTTTTATCGACTGGTGGCTTGCGCTTCAGGTTTTGGCGATCGCAGTTGCCCTGCAACAAATCAAAGATAATTTAGTTGCACCTCGGATTATGGGCAATCTGACGGGTTTATCGCCCGTGGCTATTTTCATCTCTCTATTACTGGGGGCGCAATTAGGCGGATTTTTAGGTGTGATTCTCGCCATTCCCCTAACTGGAGTCGCAAAAAGTTTGGCAGAAATTGTTCTCGATCCAACTCTACCACCCCAAACGGGGTCTTTCTTCCACAATCCTTTTGCTGATGATGTCGATGCAGATGCTGAGGTGGATGGTATGACTTCAACCAAACGTTTCTCAGAAATGGAAGATCTAAGTGTGACAGATGCGGCAACTGAAGCAAGGAAAAACTTATAAGTTGAAGAAAATTAATAAAATTATCCAATCATGTTTTCCAAATGATACGCCCTTAGACGGGTTTAAATAGGCGTTCCATCTTGCTAGAGACAGAAAAAAACCGGCAATCTCGCGATCGAATTCATTCAATTGGGTTGTTGCAATTTACCAGTCAGTTGTACAAATAATAATTAGAGTGAGTTAAGATTCGTAAAGTGAGTTTACAACTCGGTCTACTTTCTGCCTAACGTGAAAGTAAACGCTTTTAAAGTTGGGCGTAAAGCTCGCGAAAAAGTAATCATAAGAAGATTTGGAGATTTGTCCTCATGACAATCGCAGTAGGACGCGCACCGAGTCAAAGAGGATGGTTTGACGTTCTCGACGACTGGCTCAAGCGCGATAGATTTGTATTCGTCGGCTGGTCGGGGCTATTATTATTCCCCTGCGCCTACCTAGCACTAGGTGGATGGCTGACCGGAACCACATTCGTCACCTCGTGGTACACCCACGGGATTGCTAGCAGTTACCTAGAAGGAGCCAACTTCTTAACCGTAGCCGTATCGACCCCAGCCAACAGCATGGGACACTCATTGCTGTTCTTGTGGGGACCAGAAGCGAACTGGGACTTCACGCGCTGGTGTCAACTCGGCGGCTTGTGGGCATTTGTCGCCTTACACGGAGCATTTGCGCTGATTGGATTCTGCCTGCGGCAGCTAGAAATTGCTCGCTTGGTCGGCATCAGACCATACAACGCATTAGCATTCACTGGACCAATTGCGGTGTTTGTCAGCGTCTTCTTGCTCTACCCCTTAGGACAGTCCGGCTGGTTTTTTGCACCTTCATTTGGAGTCGCGGCAATTTTCCGCTTCTTGCTGTTCTTCCAAGGGTTCCATAACTGGACGCTCAACCCGTTCCACATGATGGGAGTAGCGGGAGTACTAGGTGGAGCGCTGTTGTGCGCGATTCACGGGGCGACGGTGGAAAACACCCTGTTTGAAGACGGCGATAGCTCCAACACCTTCCCCGCTTTCAACCCGACTCAATCGGAAGAGACCTATTCGATGGTGACGGCAAACCGTTTCTGGTCGCAGATTTTCGGGATTGCCTTTTCCAACAAGCGCTGGTTGCACTTTTTCATGTTGTTCGTGCCTGTAACTGGACTGTGGATGAGTGCAGTGGGAGTCGTCGGCTTGGCGGTGAACCTGCGGGCATACGACTTCGTCTCTCAAGAGCTGCGGGCAGCAGAAGACCCCGAGTTCGAGACTTTCTACACCAAGAACATTCTGCTTAACGAGGGCATCCGTGCTTGGATGGCTCCTCAAGACCAACCCCACGAAAACTTCGAGTTCCCTGAGGAAGTACTACCTCGCGGTAACGCACTCTAATCTTGTCAAGAGAAGTTTTTACGAACCTCTCGACTTGATGCTCAGCAATCTATGGGTTGCGATAGGATGTTGACTTTCTTCCTTTTATAAACTACAGCCTCCACAACTTAGTGGAGGCTTTTTTGTGCTTTGCATTTTGATGAGATCGACTACGCTTTGAATCTTTTATCTCGATGCTTCTGATTCTTGTCTGCTACAACTTCGACTCCCTCTACTAAGCTTCCTAGCAGAAAGCAAAACATTGCTGGAGGAAGACAAACTTTGAGATTAAAAAATGCTGGTACAGCCAAGCTGAAGGCAATAAAAAATAGAAGGGTAGAAAGTTTAGGCTTGGGTTTTGCTGCCAGCATAATCAATAAGTCGTGCTTCGATTCTGCTGAAAGCATTCCCCTACGGATAATGAAAAGTATCATAAATTGCTCTGCTTAATCAAATCTTGTTTTGGCGATCGCTAAATTATGAAGAAGGTGAATAGTTGACGGTAAACGCTGCGCTACACTCCATGAAGACAGTTGACGATAACTGACAACTGGACGGGCGGGTTTTGACCAAAGATTATGGCTAAAGCCCGTGAATCTGCTGGCGCGCACCCGCACGGACAGTTTGCTCAACGGGGGATACCCCCGCACACAACTGTCCTCCCCTACGACAACTGACAACTGATAACTGGATTTCACGCAAAACGCAAATCGTGTGTTATCGTAAGTAAAGCAAACGACGGCAGGGCTAAACGCTCTGACCTCTTGAGACTAAGACCGCTTAGGCAACAAGGAGGTGATGCCCATGATAGAAAGTAGTAAATGCATGGGTCATCAGGTTGAAGCTAGCCGGCTGCGCGCCGGAGCCGTTCTCTAAAGTTAGCCTTAGTCTTTTTGAGACTGAGATAACTCAAAGACCCAGGCTGGTTTGGAGTTCCTTCCGGCAGTCAGGTTTCAATCTGAAGACCCAACTAGACCGCTCTTACTTCGATCGCAAGATCCCTAGTAAGAGCGGATAGCTTTTTATAGGGGAATTTGACTGGTTTTGGTAATTGATTTTTTTATGTCGCGCAAAGACGCAGAGGCGCAAAGACAAACCAAGGTCGAGCCAACTACCTATTACCAATTACCATTTCAATTACTTCTATTGGAAGAATTTATTTATAGGCTCAAAGAATGATAATTCTAGACTAGAGAAGATTGTAAAAGGTGGTTCTAAATTCATGGCTCATCCTAGCACAGAGGAAATTTCTGCTCAGCTAGACAGCCCCAATAGTCGCGATCGCATGGTGGCTTTAGCCCAGCTGCGTCACGTCCCAGCTGTTGAAGCCGTACCTTTGATTAAAAAAGTCCTCGATGATGAGATTTTGCAAATTCGCTCGATGGCTGTATTTGCTCTAGGTATAAAGCATACAGACGAATGCTATCCAATTTTAGTGCGCTTGCTAGAAACCGACGCAGACTACGGCATTCGCGCTGATGCCGCTGGCGCGTTAGGGTATTTGGGCGACCCGCGTGGAGTTGAACCATTAATTCGGGCTTTCTATGAAGATACAGAATGGCTAGTCCGCTTTAGTGCAGCAGTATCGCTGGGCAACCTCAAAGATCATCGCGCTCGGCAAGTCTTGCTACAAGCCTTAGATAGTGATGAAATAGTCATACAACAGGCAGCGATCGCGGCAATTGGCGAAATTAGAGACTTAGAAGCGATCGAGCCAATTCTTCGCTTTGCTCAAGCGGAAGATTGGCTGGTAAGACAGCGTCTAGCAGAAGCATTAGGCAACCTTCCCAGTCCTAAAAGTGTTTCCGCCCTTAAATACATGGAAAAAGACAATCATTTTCAAGTCGCTGAAGCCGCCAGAATTTCACTGCAACGCTTGGGCGAAAACTAGGGAATTCGGAATTCGGAATTCGGAATTCCGAATTCCGAATCAACTTACCCCAAACCCCATACCCTATTCTTGTTAGTCTAAATTAAGAGAAATTTTAAGAACTGTTGCTTTAGGATTGTAGCTGCATGAATATTCAAGAGTTTTTTGAGCTGAGTGCTGGTAAATGGTTTTCCCATCGCACCAGTCACCACCTTGCCTTTAAACAAGCTGAGGATGGCAAATCGGATATTGTAATTGAAACGCTGGCGTTGGATTGCCCAGAGGTCATGAAACTTTGCGAACAATATGGAATCGAACCTGGCTTGGCAACGTGCGGGGCGCGAGTCAGCTGGAATGGAACGATGGAATGGGATGAAGAAAAACACACTGGCTCTACCGTGCTGGTTTCTGTCCCTGATGCCGACAATCCCAACCAAGGTAAGCTGTTACGGGAAATGGGTTATGCTGAAAAAGCCCCTGTTGCCGGACGTTACATGATGGGCGGCGATAAAGCACTGACTCTAATTACTGAGTACGAAACCATGTTTTCCGAAGAGAGACTGTGGTTTGCTAGCCCTAATTTACGGATGCGAGTTAGCGTCTTAAAGCGGTTTGGTGGCTTCAGCATGGCTTCCTTTACCTCTGAAATTCGCATGGGCGGAGTGCAGCCATCTGCACAAGCAGTAGAAGCTTTTAATGCAAGCTAATTTTTGAGGGAACGGGAAAGAGAGCTGAGGGAGACAAAGAAGAGGGGAGAGAAGTCTCCAAGTCAGAACTTAGGAGCCATATTTCTTTCTCTGCTCCCTGCTCCCTGCTATTAGTGATACTGAGAAATTGCTTTGAGTTTAGTACAAAAATCAGAAGCTTTTGTAGTTCCTGGGTTAAATTGACGAATTGGTGGCTGGTGGAAACTACCGCTCGATTTAGGTGAAGCACTACTTGGTAAAGGATGATGGCGCTTTAGATCGGATTCATGACGATCGCGCTGACTCTCTCGATCTGATGCCTGACGTTTTTCAGCAGTTGCAGGAGTAGCATTAGGAGCAATCTCTACGACTGCAACCGCAGCCGATCGTTTATGACTGGCGTTAGCTCTAATTTTATGAAGGTGACGAGCAACATCATTCAGTTGCCTGGGTTGAGTAGAAGTGGTATCCGTTCTCGCTTCACTGGTTCGGCGATCGCCACGATTCAGTGGTGTAACAGGTGCGATCGCGATTGGACGATAATGAACTTCGGGTAATAGCGGGTAGCTTGGCTGGGCGCTCAAGCGCGGTTGAATGTTGCCGCAGACAAGTCGCTCAAACTCGCAATTGAAATGAGGTTGAATCTGACCTCGCCGCTGCCAGATACTTAAGATTTGCTCGACGGAGACTGCCTTGTAACGACCTTGGTAAAGAGCTTCGATTGCTGCCAAGCGCACCCAGTTCGCCGGATAAAACCTCAGCCAGCGTTCGACTAATTCGCGAGCATTATGACCACCCAGGTCGAAAATATAGTGTAGTAATAATGCGACTGCGCTATCAGCAGTTGAATTCCAAGCTTGTGTCAACATTAGCTAGCCTACACTTCTACAATAAAACATGCGATCGAATTTAGCCTAATTTTATTTATACGCACAATCCCCCCGTAAGGATATTAAGTTGCTCTTGCCTAACTGCACAACGAAATTTATATTGTTTTAATTTGGCAGCAGAGATCGGTGATTCAGTTGTCAGCGTACAGACGTTACATGTAACGTCTGTACGAAGTTATCAGTTGTCAGGATTGTAGGGACGAGTATTTTGCAGCTCTCCGTGCGATCGCCAAGAATTGTGTGGTTACAACCTTTCCGTACAGCAGAGCAATGCGCGATCGCAGACATGAAACGAAAGACAAGAGGTTAATAATTCTGAATTCTCAATTCCGAATCCCTCAGTCTCTACTTTCGCCATACCAATAGTATGACTCCAGCAACGATAAATCCTAAAGCAATGATTTGATTTAAAGGAATTGACTCTCGAAAGACAAAATAACCCAATATGACTGAGAAAACATAGGACAGGGAAGCAGCGGGACCAGCAACACTTAGGTTTACTCTCGTCAATACCAGAATGTAGAAGAATGCTCCCATGCCATAGCAAGCCAATCCTACTAGCAGTTCTGGAGTGCTGAGGATTCCGAGTAAATGGCTAACCATATTAGTGGCATTAACTTTTCCTAACTTTAATGCGCCTGTTTTGAGTAACCATTGCCCAGCTACACTCGCTAGGATCGAAATTAAGAACAATCCGAATTCTGATAAAGTCACGCAACAATCCTTGTGGCAATTAATTCGGTTTACTAGTTTACGCTAGCGAGGCTCTCGCTAACGCTAATATTGTTTCGGCATGTTTTGGCAAATTTGTAGGTAGAAACTTTATGACAAATCTGGCAATTTCTCCAAATACGCAAGAGCAAATTGAAGCTTGGCTGCGCGGTTTACTGGCAGTAGCCTGGGCAGATGGTGATTTTGAGGCACACGAACGAGAACTCATTCCGACTCTGGCACTAGGAGAATTAAAACCCACAGACAAACTAAGTGCCATGACACCAATTACAGTAGAGGAACTTGCTGCGGCGCTGGGACAAAACCAGAACATGGCAGAAAACTTTTTACGCACAGCTGTCATGGTGGCGATCGCCGATGGTACTTACTCTACCCCCGAAGACGATCTGTTACATCAGTTCTGCCACGCCCTCGGTCTACAAGATAACGTACTTGTCTCCCTGCGTCATACTCTATGCGATCGCGGCGATCGCCCGCAAGATGAGTTAGGTTCTCATCCTCATATAGATGTACTCCACCCCGTGCGCGACTGGCTCGATGGGTTAGAAATCCACGATCCCAAAGTTGCCCATTTTTTATGTAAAATGATACCTCCCCAATGTCCTTTTGAACGAGATATCAAACTCTTCGGTCATAAAGTCGTCCACATTCCCCCTTTATGCAAGCTCAACCCACTATACGAACAACTAGTAGGCTTGCGCTTCCGTGCCTTGTCCTACTTGGCAGATGACTGTGGCGAAGATGTTTCAGAATATATTTAAGAGTCATTAGTCATAGATGCGACAAATGACAAATGACCAATGACAAATAACCAATCATGCAATTTATCGATCGCGCGGAAATTGAAGTGCTAGCTGGTAAAGGTGGCGATGGAATCGTCGCCTTCCGCCGAGAAAAGTACGTACCTGCTGGCGGACCTGCTGGCGGAAATGGTGGTAAAGGCGGTTCTGTGTTCTTAGTAGCAATGGAAAATCTGCAAACTTTGCTAGATTTTCAGTACGCCCGCAGTTTTAAAGCCAAAAATGGCGAACGTGGTGGACCGAATAACTGCACGGGAGGCGCAGGCGAAGACCTATATCTTGAGGTTCCCTGCGGTACGGTTGTCTACGATCGGGAAACTGGAGAAATTATCGGCGATCTCGTCCTTTCAGGTCAAGTTTTGTGTGTGGCTGAAGGTGGTAAGGGAGGACTGGGTAATAAATATTTCTTAAGTAACCGCAACCGCGCTCCAGAGTATGCCCTACCAGGATTGCCTGGAGAACACAAACTATTGCGCTTAGAGTTAAAACTGTTGGCAGAAGTTGGCATTATTGGACTACCTAATGCCGGAAAATCAACTCTCATTTCTGCTTTATCTGCTGCTAAACCGAAAATCGCCGACTATCCTTTCACCACCCTAGTACCGAATTTAGGAGTCGTCCGCAAGCCAACGGGTGACGGAACTGTATTTGCTGATATTCCTGGGTTAATTGAGGGAGCGCATGAAGGAGCTGGGTTAGGACACGAATTTTTACGTCACATCGAACGCACTCGGTTATTACTCCATTTAGTTGACGTTAGTAGCGAACAGCCTTTGTCTGACTACCAAATTATCCAGCAAGAATTAATTGCCTACGATCGCGGACTAGCAGAACGTCCTCAAATCTTAGCTCTCAATAAAGTCGATGCAGTAGATGAAGCCACGGTAAAGGCGATCGTTCAACAGTTAGAAGATCGGACTGGAATGCAAGTCTTAACAATCTCAGCTGTCACCCGTCAAGGATTGGACGCACTGATGCAACAAGTCTGGTCTATGCTCGACGAACTCAATACTGCTAAATAGTGTCATGGGTCATTGGTCATTTGTTGTTGGTTGTTGGTTGTTGGGAAGTGGCGCTTTGGCGCTGCGGAACTAGATTCTTGTCTAGCCACTAGCCACCAGCCACTAGTCACTGATAACAGATAGACGTTTACATCCAAAATAGATTAAACTTGTAATGAGTTCATATAAGTAACTAAGAACTCGACAGTTAATTGTTAAGTCTCGTACAGTTTTATGCAGGTTGTAATTTTACAAACAAAAGCGAAACGTCATTAGCAACGGTATGGGATTAAACGTATTAACCTGAAGCTCTTAGTACAAATTCAAAGAAGACTCAGTGTTTGAAACTAAATAGAAGATAAAATCATCACTCATTGACATGGGTAGTTAAGCTACATAAATTTAGCTCAAAGATGCGGATATGCAACAAGAAGCGGCAGCAGTAAAACCAATTCGATCTCTAGAAGATGCTTTAGAACGGTGTCAGCACTTAGGTATGCGCGTCAGCCGCCAGCGTCGTTTTATACTAGAGTTACTATGGCAGGCTAAAGAACACTTATCGGCAAGAGAAATTTACGATCGCCTCAACCAGCAAGGTAAAGACATCGGACACACCTCGGTGTACCAAAACTTAGAAGCGCTGTCATCCCAGGGTATTATAGAATGCATCGAGCGTGCTGACGGTCGCCTGTACGGTAATATCAGCGACTCCCACAGCCACATCAACTGTCTGGATACCGCTCAAATTCTTGATGTTGAGGTGGAATTGCCAGAAAGCTTGCTGCGGGAGGTTGAAGCCAGGACAGGTGTAAAAATTACTGACTATAGCATTAATTTTTACGGCTACAGGCAGTAACAAAAAACAACAATTTGCGGTACGCTCTGCATGGAAGCAGCCAAATAACGCATGATGAGCGATCGCCCTATTAACCTACTAATAATCGATCCAGACTCTATCTACCGCACGGGTTTGAGGGTCGTTTTAGAGCAAGATCCACATATACGAGTAGCAGCAGAAGCAGCCGATAGTCAGGCTGGCTTGCAGAATGTATCAGCAATAGGAATAGATGCAGCGATCGTCGAGCTGAGATTGTCTGATTCCTCTGTCATGGGATGGCAACTATGTCAGCAAATCAAAACTCAATATCCCAACCTGCCGATCCTCATACTGACTTGCCACCCCGAACCCAGTCAACTCGCCGCAGCAAGACGAGCGGGTGTAGAGGGATTTTGCCATAAAGGAATTGCCGCAGAGGAAATAATTCATATAATTCGAGAATTGGTAGCAGGGCGATCTTATTGGGAGTCCAAAATTGTAGGGGTGGGTTTATCAGATGTGTCTGGAAGCCGATCGACAATACAGACAAACCCGCCCTTCCAATGGTTTTTCATCGGAACCCGCGATCGTCTGCGCCAATCGGGTTTGCAACAAATAGACGGTAATTTGGCGCAAGTCACAGCAAGGCTGCAAGAACCTGGACTCCCTACACTCGATCGCGCTATGTTGGCAGGACAAAGGCGAGAATTATTAGCAGCGCGGTGGGTTGTCGATCGGTTGTTAGCGGTAGGGAATGAGGAAGGACAAGGAAGACAGGGGGGACAAGGGAGACAAGGGAGACAAGGGGGTCGGGGTTCCCGCGACCGAAGGGAGTGGGGATTAGGGGGCGAAGGGAGACAAGGGAGACAGACAGAAAACTTACTCCTCGCTCCTCGCTCCTCGCTCCTCCCGACTCCCGACTCCCGACTCCCGGCTCCCCAACAACCAACAACAATATTTACTTCAACGCGGGAAAGATTAGAATTTAGTCTAGAGAATTTGACTTCTATTCCCTTAGAAATTGACATTTTTCGAGAAGATAAGAAACGAGAACTATTGCACTTAATTCTTCAGAAAATAGAGGATATCTTAGCAGATTTACGCTTTTCTCAAGTCCAGAGCGATCGCCTTCCGGTAATGCAAGCCACTATTTTACGAGATTTGTGGCAAGCAACAACTATAGATTTTTTTGGTAGATACTCTACTTTGTTAGTGGGGGGAATTACTGTAGATTTTGTCAATAGTTTGTTACAAGCTGAAATTGTCGTACAAACAGCAATTTTAGATAAAATTCCTCTCGTCAGCGATTTATTTTCCTATCTACTATTTGCTACACCTTTAGTTATCGATAATACTTCCTTTGCGGCTGAAAGTTTGGAGGCGAAGGAAAGAGCGGAAATAATTCTACAGAATTTGATAATTCAAGTTGCAAATGCTGTCGTACAGCCACTTTTGAATCAATTTGCCGAACTAGAAGTTATCAAACAAAGTTATTACGATCGCCGTTTAATTTCCACAAGGGAGATAGAGCGATTCAGGAATAATTTATCGTGGAAATATCGGGCTAGAACATATTTTGAAGAACCTCGCCAGGTTTTTGAAAGCCGCTATGAATTGTTATTGCTAGCCCCGCGTGGAATTGCCAAAATATCAATTTACGCGCCTCGCGATCGCGAACTAACACAACTTTCAGGAATTCCTTTAATCGTAACTTTAGCTCTCGAATTACGAGATGCGATCGCACCTCGCCTACAAGCAGTAGTATCGTTTGTAGGTAAAGGAGTGATTTTTGTTTTGACCCAAGTTGTAGGAAAAACAATTGGTTTAATTGGCAGGGGAGTCTTACAAGGTTTGGGTGGTTCTTGGCAGGAAAGTAAGAATAAAAGGTTGTGAAAGGCAACTTTTCGGCGATCGAGCATTGGGGTTGTGATACCGTCTGATGCACTGAGACAATTGATCTAAACGATACAATCAAACAATAGCCGACTTAAGAGGTTAGCATGGTTCAAGCAACGGAATATCTTTATGTTGTTCGAGATGATGAGATTCTACATGGAGAACCTATCATCCGAGGAACTCGTACACCCGTCAGAGCAATCGTTGAAACTTGGCGCATGGGTATTGCACCAGAGGAAATTCCCAAAGGGATGCCGCACCTAACATTGGGGCAAATCTTTGGAGCATTAACTTACTACAGCGACCATCAAGACGAAATTAATCAATATATTGAAAAAAACCGCATTCCTGACGAATTGATCGATCCATTAGTTATAGATTTGTGAGTCGCATATTTATTTGTCTGTATTTGGATGAAGATGTTAATGTATTGGTAGCTGACTTGCTTCATGCAAGAGGCTTTGATGTCATTACTACACGAGATGCCGGGCAACTTCACGCAACTGATGCAGAGCAGCTTGCCTATGCTATAAGTCAAGCAAGAACTCTGGTTACTCACAACAGAACTGATTTTGAGGAACTCATACAGAAATATTTTGATTTGGGACAGACACACTACGGAGTAATTTTTGCAGTTCGCCGTTCTCCGCAAGAGATCGCACAAAGATTACTCGCCATTCTCAATCAAATTACCTCGGACGAGATGCAAAATCAGGTTCGATATATTTAGTGACGGTTACACTACCATAAACTTCAAAATATTGTCCCGCTATCTTGGCTCAAGATGCTAACAGATAAGCTTTAAGTTGCTGTTACCACCCACCGAGGACTTGGGGCTGAACGGTGCCCATCACTCGCCGCAGATAACCTCTGCCTCATAGCCAATCAACTCTCGGCGGTCGGTGTGCATGGGCGTTGTTAGACGGCTTTAAGCCTTAGCTATATAGGATTGTCAGCGCATACAGCAGTTCACGACTGCTCTGTATATTTCTTCCACCAATCTTTCCGCACCTTCGCCATCGTATTAATAAACTGCTGATGAGACTCAAATAAATTCATAATCGGCTTGATATCCGCATGATGTAAATGGTATGTCATAGCTGAGCGAAAAAAAGCCATCATTAGCAGATCATTTATCTGGCGAGACGCATGTGCTAATTCATCTGATCTTGCATCTTCAAAAGTTTTCTGTAATCTATTGTGGATAAGCTTTAACCCTGTAGCATCTTGGTGGGCTAGATGGCTTCCAATGCCATAAGTGTAAGACAATAGGTATCGAAGAGCATCAAAGTTTTTAAGACCAATATCATCTCTAGTTAAGATGTTGGCAATTTCGTTAAACGCCCATCTCTGCTCAAGCTGTTTTCTATTTTCGCGAGGATAGTTATTGTAAAGTTCAGCTAACTCAGCCTCTTCAATCAAGGTTTCTCTAAGTATTGCGTATTCATCTGATGTCGGATTATCTACATTCTGGAGGAATGAGCGTATTCTTTGTTGGTGCTTGATCTCGCCTATGTTAGGGAGATGTAACAAGTATTCCTCTGACTTAGATATGTAGTCGTTCTCATCTCCTAAACACAAGTAAATGTACTTAATGGTTCCTTCGATTACTGAACGTAACAGAATTTCAGCATCCCAAAGTTGAGCATTGGCAATAAGTAGAAATGTACTGTTAGTGGTTTGATTGCAACTTACAGTCAAATAGCGAAGTATCCACTGAGTTCTTGGATCAATAGATGGTTTTTCTAGTAAAAACTGAGATGTCAAATCAAGATAAGAGTCAACGACCTCATTACCCTCAGATGCCCACTGAGTCAATAAATCATAGGTGTCTACCATAAAGTGTCTTAGGAAGAATACTCAACACTCATTTAGATGCCTTAATTCTAGACGCTCATTCAATACATTAAATATCTCTGAATCACTTTTAAAAACAGGATGAAGATATTAAAATTTATCTGTAGTTTTTCTGTGACATTTCATCAAATAGCGTCACAAATTCATCCCCTTATGTTATTTCGGTAAAAGCGATCGCGGATATTTTAACTTCAATTTAAGCTATTGCGATCGCAGCATAACTAAATCAAAACAGCTCCACCCAAGTAAGCAATTCTATTTCCACGTCCTAGCACTCCAAAGCTGACGTAGAATCTTAAAATACCAAGGCAAACTGCTTGCGAATGACACGATTCCATCCTTAAGATTCTAGCTATGATTGCTTCCCCTCAACAGTCCTACCTCACCCCCGACGAATACCTCCAACTGGAGGATGCGAGCAACATCAAGCACGAATACATTGATGGGCAAGTCTTCGCTATGGCTGGGGCAAGCGATCCCCACGTTACCATTGCCCTTAACATTGCTACGCTTCTTCGCAGCCATGTTCGAGGTTCCGGTTGCCGTGTCTATATTGCTGACATGAAAGCACGGATTGAATCGCTGAATCGATTCTACTATCCCGATGTCATGGTGACTTGCGATCCGCGCGATCGCGAAACCTCTACTTACAAGTGTTTTCCTAGTCTGATTGTCGAAGTCTTGTCCGATTTTACTGAAGCCTTCGATCGCGGTGACAAATTTGTTGATTATCAGGAACTAGAAAGCCTACGCGAATACGTATTAATTAACACCAAACGGCAGCGAGTTGAGTGCTTCCGACGTAACGAACAAGGGTTATGGGTATTGCAGTCTTACACGCCACAGCAGACAACATTTCGGCTCGATAGTATTGGTTTTGAGTCAACCTTAGAAGCACTTTATGAAGATGTCACTTTCACCACAAGTCAATAATTTTTTGTTCCTCCCTTTTTCAAGGGGGGCTAGGGGAGATCTTTCGTAAGTGGCGTAGTACTGCGATCCCCCAACCCCCTTAAAAAGGGGGCAGTAGAGCGGTTGCACATGGGGCGATCAAATCAAAATTCCGGCAATCATTCCCCCTAATAACAGAAAACCCAACCAAACATTCTGACGAAACATTTCTCCGTAAGCAGGATTTGGTAACTGCGGATCGCGCAACCGAGTATACTGCCAAATCCAGCCAGATGCAGCCAAGACTAAAGTAATCCAAAAACCTAGACGTAGGTGCATGACGACACCTAGCCAACCGAGTAAAAACACAGTACCAGCAAAGAAAACTGCGATCGCTTCTGGGGCGTATTTACCGAAAAATAAAGCGCTGGAATTCACGCCAATGCGCTTGTCATCCTCGCGATCGCTCATGGCATAAACTGTATCAAATCCTAGCGTCCAGCATAAAGTTGCACCCCATAGCAACCAAGTTGCCTTATCTAAACTTCCCGTAACAGCACTCCAGCTAATTAATACGCCAAAACCCCAGGCAATAGATAACACCAACTGAGGGACGGGGAACACTCGCTTTGCCCCTGGATAAAGCAAAATAACGGGTACGGCGGCGACACACAGCCAAAAGGATAATTGGTTTAAATATAAAGACAAAATAAAAGCACAAACTAAAGCAATTAAACCAACTACAATTCCTACTCGGATAGATAAAGCGCGGGAAGCAAGAGGACGATTGCGAGTCCTTTCCACTTGCGGATCGATATCTCGATCCCAAAGATCGTTCGCTACACACCCAGCAGCACTGGTGGCAAAAGTACCTAAGACAATGACTCCTACTAGTAGTAAGGGTGGAGTCGCTCTAGCTGCTAAAAACACCGCCCACAGAGCGGGAATCATTAAAATTAAACGTCCTTCTGGCTTATCCCAACGTAACAGCCGGATAATTTTCAACCAGGTTGGTTCGGAACTCTGTTGTGGTGCGATCGTATTCATGGAAAAATGGTAACTATAGGCAGATGTAATGGTTCGTATCTTTTTCCCTAATTAGAATAGCGTGAAGTTTGGGTAGAAAAAACTCAATAACTTCATCTCAATAATTGCCGTTCAGTCCTTGCCGTTAATTACCAGTAAATCTAGATGGTTGATTCTGTTTTCACTAGCTGGCAGAGTATTCCCGCTCAAATTGTAGAGCAAGCACAGATCCTCGCGGCGATCGACATGGGGACAAACTCTCTGCATATGGTAGTAGTCAGTATAGAGCCGAAACTGCCAGCTTTTACCATCATTACTAGAGAAAAAGAAACTGTCAGGTTAGGCGATCGCAACCCAGAAACGGGAGAATTGAAACCAGAGGTGATGGCAAGGGCGATCTCTACGTTACGCCGTTTTCAAGACATTGCCAAGAGCTGCAACGCTCATTCTATTATTGCTGTAGCGACGAGCGCTGTCCGCGAAGCACCCAACGGACGCGAGTTTTTACATCAAGTCAAAGAAGAAATCGGCTTAAATGTTGACTTAATTTCTGGGTATGAAGAAGCACGTCGCATTTATCTCGGCGTACTATCGGGAATGGAATTTAACAACCAACCCCATGCCATTATCGACATTGGTGGTGGTTCAACAGAAATCATTTTGGGAGATAGCCACGAACCACGTTCTCTCAGTAGTAACAAAATTGGAGCTGTCAGACTTACCTCGGAATTCGTCACTACAGATCCGATTACTAACAGCGAATATCAATATCTTCAAGCCTACGTGCAGGGAATGTTAGAACGTGCGGCGGAAGACTTGCACGCACACTTACAGCCAGGGGAAATTTTCCGCTTAGTGGGAACTTCTGGCACGATTGAAACGGTAGCAACAATTATTGCTAGAGAAAAAACGGGTACAGTACCGTCTCCCTTGACTGGGTATGAATTTAGTCTGAGGGAATTGCGGCAATTAGTCGATCGCCTGCGGAAGCTAAATTACAGCGAACGGGCAGCAATTCCAGGGATGAACGATCGCCGTTCGGAGATTATATTAGCAGGGGCGACAATTTTACAAGAGGCGATGACGCTGCTAGAAGCTGAGACATTGGTAGTGTGCGAGCGATCGCTGCGAGAAGGCATCATTGTAGACTGGATGCTGACTCACGGTTTAATTGAAGATCGTTTGCGCTATCAAAGTTCGATCCGGCAACGGAGCGTGATTAAAACAGCGCAGAAATACCAAGTAAATTTAGAACATAGCGATCGCGTGGCTTCTTTTGCCATGAGTTTGTTTAACCAAACCCAGGAAATTTTACATCAATGGGGTTTAGAAGAACAAGAATTGCTGTGGGCAGCGGCAATGTTACACAATTGCGGACACTTTATTAGTCATTCTGCCCATCATAAACATTCATACTACTTGATTCGACACGGTGAATTATTAGGATACACCGAAACAGAAATTGAAATTATTGCCAATATTGCCCGCTATCACCGGAAAAGTAACCCTAAGAAAAAGCATGATTCCTATCGCAGTTTACCCAGCAAACGCGATCGGCAAATTATCAATCATTTAAGCGCTTTTCTCCGGTTAGCCGTGGCTTTAGATCGCCGTCAAATTGGTGCAGTGAAGCGCGTGCGCTGCGATCGCCATGCAGATTCAAAAGAATTTTACTTGTATCTAACTCCGTCTCAACCTAATGATGATTGTGCTTTAGAATTGTGGAGTTTGGATTATAAAAAGGCGTTGTTTGAAACAGAATTTGACGTGAAGTTAGTAGCCGCTTTAGAACCTGCAACAGTATCAGTTCGTTGAGTTTTATTTAGGTAAGTAGCCATTTTGCGAATAGTCTCTTTCTGAATTGGCTGATCAATATATAGCGAGTCTAAGCGAATCGTGAAAAAGCATCGTAGTTGCTAAAATTTGGAAGATTAAAGAGTTTTAAGTCAACAAAAAGCTGAAATAAACGTTTGACGCTCTTAAAACTTTTTCCAAAACGATAAAATCTTCTCAGGAGAGTTTTCAGTTGTAACCAAATAGCTTCGACCGGATTCTCTTGAGGGGCATAAGGGGCAAATCGGACACAAGTAATTTGCCAATTTTCAGGAAGAAGCCCTTCATTTTGTTCGGTGAGAAAATCCCTCATTACTTGCCCTCGATGATAAGAGGCTCCATCCCAAATTAATAAAATTCTGGCTTGTGGATGTTTACCTAGTATTTTTTGACGAATTCTACTGTTAGTTCTCCATTTGCTGTTGGCTCAGGAACCAAAGTAAAACTCTTGAGTAAATAGCTCTAGCGCACCATAATAAGTTTGCCGTTCCTTGGGATTGAGGGATTGGGATTTTTAAAGGATTTTTTACGAAAGTTCCAAAGATAGCCAACCAGATCGTTCCAGAGAAGATGACATTCATCTATGATATACACAACTAGCTCTTCAGCTTCAATCTGGGGTCGATACTTCTCTAGTAACTCGGCAATTTCTCGGTTTTTTTTGAGATCGCTTCTGGGTCTTGACGTGGACTGGTTTGTTCTCCTTTTTGCCACGTAATTCGCGCTTCTTTCAACAGTTGATAATAACTTTGTCGCGATTGAAAAACTATATCGTACTGCTCGATTAGATACACCTCTAAGTCTGAAATATCCCAAGTTTTTTGTTCGACCAGCCACTGAATTACCGCTTGCCTTTCAATTTGAGTTAAGTAACCTTTTCCTCCTTGATACGAAGACCTTAACGCAGCTAATCCACCAGACTCGAAAGCTTGTTTCCATTTGCTAATAAATCCTACAGAAACTTCTAAGATTTGGCTAATTTGTCGATATACATAACCTTCCATAGCTAGCTTCACAGCTAAAGCTCTTCTCATCTCTTTTTCATTTGGGTGACTTTGAATGAAATCTTTTAAGAGTTGAATTTGTTGTGTTTTGGTTAGAGAAGTCGGATTCACGCTAGTTTTCATCAGCCTCTGACATCTAGAGCTTCATTCTACCTACTTATCTCCAATTTTGTTCATAACTTGTTTAGACTCGCTATATAAGTATATAAGTGAGAAATAGTTTTAGGAATTTGACGAGTCAGGAGAGCAAACCGGCAATAACCCAAGCACCTGCAATAACTTACTGAGAAATAGTTGTATTTAGAGTACTCCCAAAAGTCGGAGAAAATTCACAACTTGATTTTTTGCTCTGATTTTGAGTAAATCGCAAGTTAAAATACCATCTTGGATTTAGCGTGAACGCGATCGCTCTAAGTTCTAGTTACCCCTCCCCTCATTTGCGGTTTGCGGGTATGCTGTAGCGAGAAAAAGTATAGTTTGTTGGTTGACAGTTAACGGTTGACAGCGACTAGTGGCTGGTGGCTGGTGGAACTAGAATTGCTTCCTTGTTCCCCCTTGTCTCCCTTGTCTACCTTGTCCTCCTACCCCTTAGCCCTTAAATTTCTATGGCTTTATTAAAACGTCAAATGCTTAAACTTCTGATGGTAGGTGTAGCTGCTTGTGCAGCAGTAATTGCTGTACCTATTAAGGTTCTCGGCGTGCAGCCCAATATAGCCGTAGAGGGATCTGGAATGAATTTGTGGCAATCCTTCGGTTTAGGAATCATCCAAGGGTTGACAGAGTTTTTACCAATCAGCAGTACGGCGCATTTGAAAGTTGTGCCAGTCGTACTGGGATGGGGAGATCCTGGCGTTGCTTATACTGCCGTGATTCAACTCGGTAGTCTTGCCGCAGTGCTATGGTACTTCTGGAAAGACTTAGCGCAAATCGTCACCGGAACCGCTAAGGCGATCGCTAACTCAGATTATGATTCCAGAGAATTTGGCACGGCATTAGGTATTGTCTTAGGTACGATTCCCATCGTATTTTTTGGTTTGCTAATCAAAATCTTTTATCCTGGCTATGACAAATCGCCCTTACGCAGCTTAGCAGCGATCGCGGTGTATTCAATCGTCATGGCTTGTTTGTTAGGGCTGGCAGAGATTTTTGGCAAGCGCAAGCGCAAATTTAACGAACCTACAGTTAAAGATGGCATATTAATGGGGCTGGCTCAGACACTTGCCTTATTTCCAGGCGTATCTCGTTCTGGTTCTACACTGACAGCCGGACTATTTCTGGGATTAGAGCGAGCCAAAGCCGCTAGATTTTCATTTTTACTTAGTATTCCTGCCATTGCAATCTCAGGTCTGGTCGAATTGAAAGATGCTTTAGAAGCCGGACTAGAGAACGCGGGAATTCTAAACTTGATTGTCGCAGTCGTTTCATCTGCCATTTTTTCCTACTTCGCGATCGCTTGGTTGTTACGTTTTCTCCAAACTCAGGATACCTGGATCTTTGTTTGGTATCGACTCATCTTTGGTGCAGCGATTCTAGCTGCGATCGGATTTGGAGTGTTATCTAATGTTTAGTTGTTGGTTGATGGTTGATGGTTGATGGTTCTTGCTCCCTCAGCTCCCTGGGCTCCCTCAGCTCCCTGGGCTCCCTCAGCTCTCTTCTCCCCTGCTCCCTCATATAAGCGACAATTTTAGAGTAGCTAATAGCCAAACGGCGATCGCCCTCTCGCTAGTCATGAGTGACATCACTATTCGTCCTGCCCGCATTTCCAAGGTTTTACCAGATTCCATCGCTGCTGAGATTGGCTTTGAACCAGGAGATGCGATCGTATCCATCAACGATACTCGTCCGCGTGACTTAATCGATTATCAGTTTTTGTGTGCTGATGAAGTGCTGCAACTGGATGTCTTAGATGCAGCAGGTAAAACTCATACGGTTGAAATTGAGAAAGACTACGACGAAGATTTAGGACTAGAGTTTGAGACAGCCCTGTTCGATGGGTTAATTCAGTGTAACAATCGCTGTCCGTTCTGTTTTATCGACCAGCAACCTCCAGGTAAGCGACAGAGTTTATACCTAAAGGATGATGACTATCGCCTTAGCTTTCTTTACGGCTCATACCTGACACTGACAAACCTCACCCAAAAGGAATGGCAGCGAATCGAACAAATGCGCCTGTCTCCTTTGTATGTCTCAGTTCACGCTACCGAACCTGAAGTTAGGGTGCGGCTGCTAAAAAATCCTAGAGCCGCTCAAATTTTAGAGCAGATTGAATGGTTTCGAGAACGAAGACTGCAAATTCACGCTCAAGTTGTTGTTTGTCCTGGGATTAACGATGGCATACATCTGGAAAGAACGTTGCTCGATTTAGCAAAATTTTATCTTGGCGATCCTGGGGAAGTACCAGCAGTTACTTCTGTTGCTGTCGTACCAGTAGGCTTGACACGGTTTCGTCCAGATGAAGATGAGTTAATTCCAGTGACTCCAGAAAAAGCAGCCGAAGTCATAGCCCAAGTCAAAGCCTTGCAGCAGAAATTTCGCCAGCAGTTAGGCACTAACTTTGCCTGGTTAGCAGACGAGTGGTTTTTGGTTGCAGGGGAGGATTTACCACCGCAATCTCATTATGAAGATTATCCTCAAATCGATAACGGTGTGGGTTCAATTCGCCTATTTTTAAAACATTTTGCTAGTGCAGCCAAACATCTTCCGCTGCAAGTCGAGCCATCACGCCGATTTATCTGGGTTGTTGGTAATGCCGTAGAAAAAGCGTTTCAACCAATTTTACAACAGTTAAATCAAGTAAATGGGCTGCGGATAGATATGGTAGCTCTGTGTAGTCACTATTGGGGACAAAAAATTTCTGTCACCGGATTACTCACAGGACAAGATTTATTAGAAGGGTTATGTGGTAAAGACTTAGGTAACGCGGTCATACTGCCTGCCGTGATGCTGAAGTATGGCGAAAACTGTTTTTTGGATGATATGACAATAGAAGAGTTATCTCATAAATTAAATATCCCAATTCTCCCAGTCAGGGGAGTTGAGGAACTCATCGATACTTGTATTAAGTAATGTCTAAAAATTTTGATATTTTTGCTTTCTTACCAACCCTGGTAAGGGCTAGGTCTGTGAATTTTTTAATAGAGACGCTAGTAACGTCTCTACTTTTGCCTCTTGCCTTCTATTTACCTGCTACAGCCGCAGAAGAACCCGCAGTTTTAGCTGTAGTTAAAAGCGATGATAATGCAGCTCAGTGGATGGATATTTCTGCGCGCTTGCAAGCAGCAGGAGTCAATTATTGCGTCGTCGATTTAGCTGCTGTCAAAAATGCCAGCGATTTGAGCGATCGCTCTGTTATCTTTCTACCTAACGTAGAGAATATTGACTTTAACCAAGCACTTGCCTTAGAAGCATGGATGAGCCGAGGTGGTAAAGTCATAGCCAGTGGTGCTGTTGGAAGTACGAGTCAGCCGGGGGTACGCCAGCTCTTGAGTTCGCTTTTAGGCGCGTACTGGGGATTTCCTCTAGATGCTCCCAATAACTTACAAACCTTACAGGGTAATAGTAAAGATTGGCTGGAGCCAGCCGGAAATGATGGTTTGGTGCAGGGAGGAGTTGTAATTCCTACTGGTGTGAATAGTAGACCGATCGCGATTTGGCAGTCACAAATAAATCAAGCCGCAGTCGTCAAAAGCGATCGCGCCACGGTTTTAGGTTGGCGTTGGGGTTCGAGTCACGTATCACCAGGAGACTTCGATCGCGCTTGGTTGAGAGCGTCTTTAAGTCAGTATATTTCCTTGCCTGAGTCGGCTACGGTAGCGCCGCAGAATTGTAGTAGTGCGGTGGCAGGGAGCAGGGAGCAAGGGGGACAAGGGGGACAAGGGGGACAAGGGGGACAAGGGAGCAGAGGGACAGAGAAGAATTCACCAATTACCAATCACCAATTACCAATTACCAATCACCAATCACCAATTACCAACAACAAACTACCAGCAGATGAGGCGATCGAACGAATTGCCCCACCAGGTTTAGATGGGGTACAGGCATTTGCGCTTAAACAAGAGTTAGATAATCTGATTGGCAGATTTGAAAGCGCTCAGTTAGCAGCTCGTGCTTTTAGTAGCAGCATGAATGATAATGCAACGGCACAGCTAACTAACTCTGAAACAACCGCTGTAGCGACAACTGGCTCCTTTGTGGGTACGTTACCAGAATCGGCAGCTAGGGCAGTGGCAGAGGCGAAAGCAATTGCCAAAACTTTACCCCAGGCGATCGCCCAAAAGGACTTTGCGGGGGCGCGTCAGCAATGGCACAAAGCACAAGCACTACTATGGCAAAACTACCCCGTCGAACAGTACGCGGCTCAACCAGAAATTCGGGCGATGTGGCTAGACCGAGGTAGTATTATTCGTGCGGGTTCGGAGCAAGGATTGGCAAAGATTTTTGACCGTCTCGCCGCTGCTGGTATCAATACAATCTTTTTTGAAACCGTTAATGCTGGCTATCCGATCTATCCCAGTCAAGTTGCACCTCAACCCAACCCACTAGTTAGAGGCTGGGACCCGTTGGCATCAGCGGTGAAGTTAGCCCACGATCGCAATATGGAGTTACATGCCTGGGTGTGGACTTTTGCCGTAGGCAACAAGCGTCATAATACGCTGATAAATTTACCCGCAGATTATCCAGGACCCGTCATTGCCGCTCATCCCGAGTGGGCGAGTTACGATAATCGCGGGAGTTTATTTCCGCCCGGTCAAGGTAAGCCATTTTTAGACCCAGCCAACCCCGCCGCCAGACAATATTTATTACGGCTTTACGAAGAAATTGTCAGCCGCTACAACGTGGATGGTTTGCAACTAGACTACATCCGCTATCCTTTCCAAGACCCCAGCGCCGACCGGACTTATGGTTACGGAATTGCCGCCAGGCAGCAGTTTCAACAACTGACGGGCGTAGACCCAACGACAATTAAACCAAGCGATCGCGATTTATGGCAAAGGTGGACGCAGTTTCGCACGCAACAAATCGATGGTTTTGTCGCTCAAGCTTCCCGCTACTTGAAGCAAAAGCGCCCTAACTTGGTGATGTCTGTGGCTGTCTTTCCTCTATCAGAACACGATCGCACCCATAAGTTACAGCAACACTGGGAAGTCTGGGCAAATCGCGGCGATGTAGATTTGATCGTGCCGATGACTTATGCTCTAGATTCCTACCGTTTTCAGCGCCTCGCCCAACCCTGGATTACCTCTAGCAAACTCGGTTCGGCTTTGCTGTTGCCAGGAATTCGCTTGCTGAACTTACCAACTATGGGTGCATTCGACCAAATTCAGCTCGTTAGAGACTTACCCGGGAGCGGCTACGCCCTTTTTGCTGTTGAAAACCTCAACGATGAACTCCAGCAAGTTTTTCACAACACCCAAGGCACAAAAGTCAAAGTGACTGCACCAGTCCCTTATCGTCAGCCTTTCCACACAGCAGCGGCGCGTTATGTTAATTTGCGCCAAGAGTGGCAATTCTTGCTGGCAAACGAGCGGCTTTGGTTGAAGGGGACGGCACTGAGTGAGTTTAATACTCGATCGCAAAACTTAGAGACTGCTTTGGATCGCTTAGCTCAAACTCCTTCTGTCAGTAACTTAGCAGCAGCTAGAACAGCTTTAAATAGCTTCCAGACTCAGTTTAAAAATTGGATGCGATCGCAAGCGTTAGAAAATTCTTACCAAGTCAACGTGTGGTCAAACCGCCTGACTACTCTTGAAAGGCTGTTAAATTATGGCGAACGAGTTGTGCTGAAATCATCGTCACCTCTGGCTAGGCAGCGCTAGAATGGCAACTGTTTGTTAATCTCGCGCAAAGCCGCAAAGACGCAAAAGATTAGCCTTAGCGCCTTCGTGTCTTTGCGCGAGCGCTTTTCCAGAGGATAGGTAACGCCATGAGAAAAATTTCTTTTACACTTATATCGGTTTTGGCGTTCCTCTGCATAGTTTTTATTGGATTTTCTCCAGCAGCAAGTGCAAAAGAATTTACTGTTAGAGGTACGAAAATTTTTGCTCCTAACGGACAGCCGTTTGTAATGAAAGGAGCAAATATTGGCATTTGGACAGATCAATCGAGTGCCAAAGATGTGAAATATATCAAAAATATCTGGAAGTTTAATACCGTCAGACTATCATTAGTACTGAAACCAGGTAGCGATCCGAATTGGTTTGTCACCGATAAGCTAATAGATAAATACGTCAAAGCCTATGCTGGCAGTAATCCCAGAACAGTAATTATGCTTGAATGTCACGACCATTCAGGTAGTTTTTATACTGAAGATTCCAATCCATCCTTACAAGATTTACGTAATTTTTGGCGCAAAATTGCCACTCGTTATAAAAATAATCCCTATGTCTGGTTCAACATTATGAACGAACCAGGGGGAACAAATAAAGTCGAAAAATATTGGTATGACATGCACAAACTGCTAATCCAAGATATACGCAAAGCAGGTGCAAATAATATTATTGTAGTTGATGGTTACAACTTTGGTTCTGAAGACGGCAACGGCACGACCAAAGCTAACTTTATTAAAGACTCTACCAGTGCGTTTTTAACTTACGGACAACAACTTTTAAAAACCGATCCGAGAAGAAGAGTTGTCTTTAGCCTGCATACTTATGTTAATTGGAATTGGAATTTAAATAAACTCGATAATTTTGTCGATCGCGTCCAGAAAAAAGGATTGGCAATGATTATTGGCGAGTATGCTGCCACTACAGGCAATTCACAAGCAGATTTAGACGTGACGGAAGCCGCCCGTATATCTTTGGCAGTGGCAAAAAAGCGTGGCATTGGCAGACTCGTATGGCATTATTGGGCATGGGATTGGAACGCACTAGCAACGTCCGATACGGGTGGGGCGAGTGGCGATAGTGTTAATAAAACAAATGGCAGTCGCCCGACGAATTTAACTTGGTTGGGCGAACAAGTGTGGGACGATTCCCATAATCTCTCCGAACCGAAACGAGGAATTGAACTGAATCGTTTTGCTTGGAAAGCAAGTAGTTCGGGAGGAAATGCCGCAGCTGCAATTGACAATGACTTTCGGACGCAATTTGCGATCGCCAATGCAAGTTCTAGTAATTGGTTTGCTGTCGATCTGGGTTCGTCGCAGTCGTTCAATAGAATCGTGATGGATTCTCGCAAAGCCGCTAGTAGTTTTTTACGAGACTATCAGGTCTATGTCTCTAATACGGCAAAGTCAAAAGGAAAGTTGGTTGCCAGTGTCAAAGGAAATGCAATGGCACGAATGCAAGTGTCTTTTCCGACGCAAAAAGCTAGGTATATCAGAATTGTCCCTCAAAGATTTGCGAAAAAGTCAAAGCCCGATTGGTCGTTTGCCGAATTTTTAGTTTATCGTGCTGGAACTGAAAGAACGGTTGTGGGCAAAAATGAATTAAATTCGCGTAACTGGCAAGCCTCAGCCAGCCGCAAAGGTACTTGGGATCGAGAAGCGCCAGATATGGCAATCGATCGCAATTCAGATACGCGCTATACCAGTGGAGATGCGATCGCAAATGGCGATTGGTTTCAAGTCGATATGCGATCGCCCCAAACAGTTAGAGAGATCGTCATGAATGCAGGATCTTCAGGAGACGATTACTTGACAAGATTTGAGGTTTATGTAGGTAACAATCCCAACCAATTTGGCAAACCAGTATATCAAGGTCTAGGTTCTCCCGTGACGAGGATCGGCTTAAATTCTCCTGTGAGAGGTCGCTATATTCGCGTTGTCAACAAACAAGAGAAAAAAGCTTGGTGGTCGATCCACGATTTTCGGGTGCAGGCGTAAGCTTTATGGCTTTCTATCGAAATTGCGATCGCAGTGTTCTACTTCAATTGCGATCGCAGTGTTCTACTTCAATTGCGATCGCAATATAGAGACAAACTCGATACAATTTTTGAAAAGGCGAGTTCAAGTTAGGAATTATGTACTCAGATGCAGACCGTCCAGCAAACAACGATGCTTCTAATGAGGAAATTCCCATTTTGCGGCGACAGTCAATCCACCCAGACAGTCTCAAGTTCATGGATATGGCAAAAGAGTTACTCGACAGCCCAGAAATTAAACAAGCAATCTCAGACGAACGACAGGAAAAAACCCAGGAACAGTGAGCCGGGAGCCGGGAGCCGGGAGCCGGGGAAGAGAGAGTCGCCCAGCTGAGGGAGAATTACTCCTGACTCCTGACTCCTAATTTTTGACTTTTAACTTTTGACTTTTGACTTCTCAAGCGATCGCTCTGACTAGACCGATTGTCATTTGAAGCGGTATCCAACCGATTAAACAGATTGCGATCGCCCAACCAGGGGAAATATCTAGACCTTGGCGGACTGCTACAATTGCCGCTAGCAAACTCCACACGGCTAGAATTCGCTCAATTGGTTGACCCAATAGAGGAATCAGGGTTAAAAAGTTGAGAGCTTGGGGGGCGTAAGCCAAGCCTAGAGGAATCATCAGCGCTCGATAAGTTACGTGATTTGGTTTAAACCAGTCACCAATTTTCCAAATCGTCAAAGTCCAAAAGTAGTAGCCGATGACGACACCGATCCCACTGCCCAAGAGCCTCAAAATTAACAACGGTAGGGGAATTCGGTTGATTAAAAAAATCACAGCACTACCAAGCGAGTAGGAGATGGCTGCAAGAACAACCACTATTTGGGCGAAGCGGCGGTTTTTCGCGTTGATCGGAATATGTTCGTAAAAATTAGGGTCTAAAGTTAGTGCTTCCCGTAGTAAACTCCAAAGATTGCTATTTCGATCGCGCACTTTAAATTCCTTGAAAAGTGAGTAGTGAATGGTTAATGGTCATTCGCAACTACCAACTACCAACTACCAACTACCAATTACCAATTCCAATCGATCTTATGGTGAGGTTTGTCAATTGGCTGCGGAGCGGAAGCTTAAGACTGCTAGTTCTAGCGGGAATTATACTTTTGATTTGGGGCATGTTCTCACCCGTGGGAACTTTGGTTTGGTGGCTATCTCAAGAAGTGGAGAGTTTGGGGCTAAAACCAAAGCCAGATAAGCAATTGCGATTGAGTGGCAGTTCAAATTCTCAGGCGCAGTCGGCAAATATAAATTGTTACATTGTCTTTTTAACAGGTGTGGGAGATTTTTCTGCTAACCAGCTATTACCTGGGGAAGAAGTCTTTCTCAACCGTCTCGAACAAGCGCATCCTAACTGCGTTACCGTACGCGATGTCTTTCCCTATTCAGCCGCAAATGAAAGTTTGGGGGGAGAGCGCTTTTTAGCTCCCTTGTGGCGTTTTGCAGACGAGGCTAAAGGTTGGTATGGTGTGGCGGATGTATTAATAAAAATTCGCAACCTCTGGCGTTTTGCGATTTCTGCCGACGATCGCTATGGAAAAGTCTATAACTTGGGGATTGCTAACGCGATCGTTGACCGGATGCAAGCAGCTCACCCCTTATCCCAAACCTCTCAGCAACCAATTAAGATTCTATTGATGGGGACGAGTGGTGGCGCTCAAGTTGCCCTTGCCGCAACTCCATATCTCGCTCGATGGCTGCCAAACACTCAAATTGCAGTTGTCTCGATTGGAGGTGTGTTTGGTGGCACAGATGGTTTTAACACGGCTGACCAGATTTATCATTTACAAGGTCAACGAGACTGGGTAGAGGATATTGGCAGAATTATTTTTCCCTCTCGCTGGATTGGAACGGTAGGTTCGCCGTTTAATCAGGCTGTCAGGCAGGGTCGTTATACGGTACATTCGAGCGGACCGCACGAACATGATGGTGCAGAAGGCTATTTTGGTATGGAGATAGTTGGCGAGAAAGGCATGAAATATGTAGATTTAACGCTACAAAAGGTGAATCAGTTGCCGATTTGGTCGCAAGAGAAAAGCAGTGTTAAATATATCTCGGTCAGAAGTTACGCAGTCGATTCCCCAACTCCCCTTCAATTGGGAATCTGAATGAAAAATAGCACGAACAGAAAATCGGAAATCGATCGCCAACGGGAACATCAAGCCAACGAGCGGACTTTCTTAGCTTGGTTGCGGACTGCGATCGCTTTAATTGGTTTTGGGTTTGCGATCGCTCGATTCGGTCTATTTCTGCGCCAACTTCAAACAGCCGTGACTCAACAACCTACGGTTGCCGATCGCAATTTAGTTAGCTCCGAGAATTTGGGGGTTAGCCTAGTTATAGTTGGTATCTTCACGATTGCCTTAGCAGCTTGGCGATATAACCGAGTTTTTGGGCAAATTGAAAGCGGTAACTATCGCCCCAACCGTTTAGTAATTTGGCTTTTGGCAGTCATTATGATGGCTCTGGGAACTATGAGTATTCCGCTAATTCTGGGTCGTTCTGCACCATCTCCACCTACATCTGAGCGCGATCGAAATTGATTCGCAGGCGATCGAGAAGACACAATCGAGCTTTTAATAATTACTTGATTTTCTGCATCTTAAGCGTCGGAGTTACGCCAGGAAAATATAGTAGTTCTAGATGATTTATTTCTGTATTTAGAAAAGTCAGTATGACAATTACAACTGTCTCGGCATACCTCTTGATTGCTTGCTACTTTGTGATGGAGCGTTCGTTGAGAAAAGGTGAACAGGCACTCAAGCTCAAACCAGGACTAGCTGATGCAGGCAGTTCTCAAGTGCTGTGGAGCAGTGGCACGATCGGTATTTTGCTGGTCATTACTGCGCCTATCTTAAATACTTATGAAGTCGGATACTGGAGCCATGCAAATGTTGGCTGGCTGGGATTAACACTGATGCTTGGTGGATTAGCAATGCGATATTGGGCTGCTAAAACGCTGGGTGAGTTTTATACAAGGACATTACAGGTTATCGAAGGGCAGAAAATTGTAAATCAAGCTCCGTACAACGTTATTCGCCATCCTGGATATCTTGGAACATTACTGATGGAGATAGGCGCGGGATTAGCCGTTACGAATTGGGTTGTGTTGATAGCTATTGTAGTTATCGGAATTACGTCCCGAGCTTACCGAATTGGTGTAGAAGAGAAGATGCTAGAAGCAAGTTTTGGAGAAGAATACAAGATATATGCAGACAAAACTTGGAAATTAGTTCCGTTTCTGTATTAAAGCTATAGCCAGCGGTATTTCACCTATAGATTGTGGCAAACGAGAGTTCAAAGGGGGTAGGATCGTAGCGAGACACAATGATGACAGGGCGCGTCTTGGCTGCAAGTCCTAAATCAGCTAGCCACACCTCACCTGGTTTTAGGTTCATCAATCAAATCCAACACTTCTTGTTCAACTGCTTTAGAACGAAGAATACCTAAAGCGTCTTGGTCTGCCAGTTCAATAATCTCCACCAGATATTGTCTCACCTGATGAGCAATATTAAGTTGCCATTGGCGCAGTTTTATGTCGAGTCCTCGGACTAAAGCATCCATTTCAAGTTCTCACGACAGGATACGATATTTGATTCTATAGTTAATATGTCAACCAGTAGGCTAATACTGCATGAGAGCAGGCAGGCGAAAATCTCGTGCTTCGTTTCAAGGTATTTGCCACCACTGAAACACGCTGTTACTGAATAAATCTAGAGCAAGATCGTTCAAGACTGAATTTGCCCCCACTAACTAAACTAATGCTGTAGCGGATTCGAGAACGGTCAATGCATGAGTTTTTGAAAGGCATTCATCGCGCCTTGGGGGTGGGAGTTGGCTATTTCCCTGTAGCGATGAGTTTTGGGGCGCTGGCAACTGGGATAGGTGTATCCACGCCAGCAGCAGTTACGATGTCTATTTGGGTTTATGCTGGTGCTGCCCAATTTGCCGCTTTGGAAGGAGTCAAGCAAGATTTATTCTGGGTAAGTATCGTGCTGACGATGCTGTTGATTAATTTGCGGCATATTCCGATGAGTCTGGCTAGCGATCGCATTTTCAACTCTTTTGGGCTAGGACAGCGATTATTCCTGGCTCACGGGCTTACAGATGAGGCTTTTGCTCTAGATATTACTAGCAAACCGCGATCGCATTTCTACTATTTCGGCATCCATATTCTATGTTGGTTGAGTTGGATCTCTGGAACTTGGTTGGGATGTCAAATCGGGGCAAAGTTACCCGTACAGTGGCTGAGTTTTGCTTTGCCGAGTTTGTTTATCTGTCTTTTAGTCGATAGTATTGGCGATCGCCTCAGTCGAGAGTGGATTGTAGTGGCGATCGGTGTTGGTTTGGTACTGGTAACTCAAGGTTGGGGAACTTTGGGTTTTTTATTGTCGATTGTAGGGGTGACTTGCTTGGCTGTAGTGTTGCCTAAAATTTATCGGTAGCTGCAAAAATTCTTTTTTATGTCACGTAAAGACGCGAAGGCGCAAAGCAACTTCTCGTAAGAGTAGATGCAAAGTTAAGAACGCTAAGAAAGGGTGAAGTTCAGATGCATGTTTGGTGGATTATTTTATTGGCTGGTTTGGGGACTTTCTTGATGCGGAGTGTCGGTATTTGGGTAAGGACACGGCTGCAAGCGGGTTGGTTGGATAAAGTTGGTTTTGCGGTAATTTTAGTAATGGCTACTAGTAGCGTAGCCGATCTAGGACAGTCAACTGTAGAAATTTGGGGGGCGATCGCTGCAAGTATAGTTGTTGTAGTTGCGAGTATTTATAAGCTACCGCTTCTCCTACGTATCGCCTTTGGTTGTCTTGTCTTTGGCGCGATCGCTAGCCTACGATTGTAGAGACGTTCCATGAAACGTCTCTACAGATCTATCCTTTTTTTATCTGCCACAAGGGAAGTTTCAAAATTGGGTCGATTTGTACGCCTTGAAGTCCTTTTTGAGCAAAAACGTAGTCTTTATTTTGAACTAGAGGAATAATCGGCACGTCTTGGGCGATCGCATCTTGAATTTCGCCAAAGATTTTTGCCCGCGCTTGCGGGTCTTGTGCTTGGCGCTGTTGGGCAATTAACTTGTTCATGCGATCGCTGTAGTAGAACGAACCTTGGCTTTGACTGGCACCATTCTCGCAACCGCTAGCATCGCCTTTGGGACAACTCAAAAATGGTTGAATGTAGTTATCGGGATCGCCAAAGTCGGGATACCAATCTTGTAGAATTGCCTGATATGCTCCTTTGGCTTGGTTGGCGAAAAAGGTAGCTGATTCTTCTGGCTGCGGCTGGATTTGAATGATTCCTTCGAGTTTCTGCGCTGCGTATCCCCTCAGAGTACCAGCTATTTGTTCCCGAATCAGGGAATACCCAGGATAAACGACTTGTAATTTCAAGGGGTTCTCTTTGGTGTATCCCGCTTTGGCTAGTAAGGCTTTTGCTTTCTCTACATTGCCATCGCCATAAGCCGATTGAAACACGGGTTTATAACTGTCGAAGGTATCGGGCAGCATACTGTAGAGTGGTTGCGCCTGATTTTGGTAAACTCGTTGTATCAGTAGGGGACGATCTATCATAGAGGCGATCGCCTGTCTCACCTCCAACTGGTCTAAAGGCTTTTGCTTGACGTTCAAAATCATGTGGGTGACAGTATTGCTTTTTTCTTCAATTGCCTGCCATCCTTTTGATGTTGCTTGCTGTTTTAAACTCTCTACCTGTTGCGGATCGAAGGTTTGATAGGCAATATCTACTGCACCCGTACGGAAAGAATTGTATAAATTTGCCGCATTCGAGAGAATTTGAAAGTCAATACCTTGATTTGTCGGTTTTGCGCCCCAATATTTATCAAATGCATCCATCCGTACCAAATTCGGTGTAAACTGCCTTAACTGATAGGGTCCCGTGCCAACAAATTTTGTCGGTAAAAATTTGCCGCTACCAATTTGATAGGCTTTGGGAGAGACGGCGCACATCCCAGGAAAAGCTAAGACTGAAGGGAATGCCGCAAAAGAGTTTTTTAATTTAATTGTTATTTGGTCATTTCCTGTCGCCGCTACAGAACTCACCACATCTGACAACAACGCACTCGGTTTACCACCATTTTTAATAAACCGATTCAGGGAAAACGCCATCGCTTCGGCGTTGAAAGGCGTACCGTCGTGAAAAACGACTCCTGTACGGATGGGAATCGTATAAGTTAACCCATCTTGACTGACTTTAGGTAAAGCTGTAGCTAGCTGGGGTTCTAGTTCTCCCGTACCTAGTTTGTAAGTGTAGAGGCGATCGCACAAACTAGTAGTAATGTTAGTGCCTGTCAACTCGTAATTATCTGCGGGATCGATCGTTCTCGGTCTTAACGTTGTCCCCACAGTAATGCGACTGTTACCCCCACCACCACCACCACCAGTAGCAGGCGTTGTTGTTTGTGCTGGCGGACGAGAAGTATTACAACTGACGATCAGCAAGCAGCATAGACTCAGCAGACTGAAGAATTTTCCCCACGACCAAAATTGTCGGCGCGATAAACCAAACCAGTTCATATTTTTTATTGTTTTCGATTTAGCCAGTAGAGAGTGACTGGTGGCTAGTGACTAGAAAAAAGTCTAGCTACTAGCCACTAGATACTAGCCACTTACAAATGACCAATGACATTAAATCGAATAGTATAGCGGAAAAGATTTCGCTTCTTTGGGTTTGACATAAACCTTTTGCTGCGGTTCGAGTTGCAGCTGGTCGAAGCGATCGCGTGTTAAGTGCGCCATGACGACTTGTCCGTCGTCTAAAGTTAACTCTGCCTGAATTTCCCAGCCCAGATGAATAATCCGACTGACTCTTGCAGGGACACTCGTAGCGTTAGGTTCTGTCTCGATCGCCACATCTTGGGGACGTAAGAAGATTTCTGGATGGGCAGAATCAAACCCGCTACCCTGAAATATTTTCGCCGTACTCGGTAACACGTTCACAGGACCGATGAAACTCATCACGAATGCTGTAGCGGGACGATCGTAAATTTGGGCTGGCGTTCCTACCTGTTCGACTTTACCTTTATTCATCACGACAATTTCGTCGGCAACTTCCATCGCCTCTTCTTGGTCGTGGGTGACAAATACTGTCGTAACGTGGACTTCATCGTGGAGGCGGCGCAACCAGGCGCGTAAATCTTTCCGCACTTTGGCATCTAGCGCCCCGAAGGGTTCGTCTAGTAACAAAACTTTTGGTTCTACCGCTAGCGCCCGCGCCAGGGCGACTCTTTGTCTCTGTCCGCCTGAAAGTTGCGAAGGATAGCGATCGCCCAATCCTTTTAATTGTACTAACTCTAATAATTCTTCTACCCGCCCTTTAACTTTCCCTTTGGTGGCTTTGCGAATTTCCATCCCAAAGGCGACGTTTTGGCGTACCGTCATGTGTTTGAACAAAGCGTAGTGCTGAAATACAAACCCAATATTCCGATCCTGTACGCTCTGATTGGTCGCATCTTTACCCGTCAGCAAGATTTTACCGCTATCCGGCATCTCCAACCCCGCAATCAGACGTAAAAGCGTAGACTTACCCGATCCTGACGGACCCAACAAAGCGACTAATGAACCACTTTCAATCTCTAAACTGACGTTTTCGACAGCGATAAAACTGCCGAACTGTTTCGTGACGTTTTCTACAACAATACCCATTTTGACTGAGGTAGGGGCTAGGGGCTGGAGGCTAAGGAATCAGTTGTCAGCATTCGACAATAACTTATCCCTCTAATTTCCAGTTTATCGGTGGGATTACAGTAGATATATACCATAGATTAGCAGCTCTTGTCTGCCAAAACTGAGTTAGTCAACACATTACAACAATTCTTTTGTCTGTTGGTAATGGGTAATGGGTAATGGGTAATGGGTAGTTGGTAGTTGCTCGCCGAGCGATAAGTTCTACTTTTGTGTACTATTTATTTTTTATTTGTCAAGTCATCTTGCTTTTTTGTAACAAAAGCGTTACATTAGTTTACAAGAAGTAACAAACAAGCAATAAGCGATATGTACACAACTATCAACGAAGACGGTATCATCAACAACTACGCCACTGAGCCAGAAATGTATTATTCTGAATACCCATCCCCAGAACAGCAGAGTCGCTATGCTTTTCAGGGTGCGATCGCTGGTGTATTTGTCATGGCTATAGTATTAGTTGCTCTAGTTGCTAGCTAAGTTTTTTAATTTCAAGATTTAAGTTCGATAACAGTAGCTCCCATCGGCATTTAATTCCTCCTCTTGCACCTCGGCTTTTGAGTCGAGGTTTTTTGTTGCCCAGCAGCTTTATTTGTGAAGTTGTGCTAGCTACTGGCGTAGATATGGATGTGGGTTATTTTGCTACACAGAACGAATTGGTAGCGATCGCCGATGACGAATGTAAAAAGATACGAGTAACTGGCAATTTTGTTTCAGGTTTAGGTATTCTACAAGAGTTACTTTTGTGATGTAAGCCTGTGACAGTCACCGATTCTACAAAACAGTACCATTACAGACCTTCGCATAAACCAAACCAGCTATTATATGGCACTGGACAAGTTGCAGTAGTGACTGGTTGGACTGTCAAACAGGCGATCGCCAAGCATTTGCAACAGAGCGAATATGCAGTCATCGGACAGTTATACTCGCCAACGCGGGGAATTAACTTGCTGATCCGCAATTTACTCGCCAATCCTCACGTTCGTTTCTTAGTTGTTCTCAACGCTACTAAAGAAGATAGAAACTCAGGGGGTACGAAGTGCTTGTTAGATTTTTTCGAGCATGGCTTTGCAGCAGGGTCAAGCGATACGGGAAAGCACTGCTGGATGATTCGTTCCTCCATTTCTGGGTATATCGATATGGAAGTCGATGCTTTTGCATTGGAACAGTTACGGCAAAATCTTGTAGTTAAGGAAGTGTTTTCGATTACTGAAGCAGTCGAGCAGACGCGCAATTTTGTTGCTGTGACTCAACAACAAGAAATACAGCCTTGGGGTGTGCCTTTAGAATTTCCTATAGAGAGTGTAGTTCCTACAGTTTTACCTGGGACTCGTTACGGACATCGAATTGAAGGAAAAACAATTGCTGAAACTTGGGTGAAAATTATTCACCGAATCAAAACAACAGGAACAATTCGACCTACTGGCTACGATGGGCAATGGCAGGAATTGATCGATCTGATGGCAATTGTCACCGACGAACCAGAGGGTTTCTATTTTCCCGAACCAAATTATCTACCATGCGATCGCGCTTTTATTCAAGAATATCTTTCGCAGATTTTAGACGACCAGCCCTATAGAGAAGGGGTGAAATATACTTACGGTCAAAGATTGCGATCGCATTTTGGTCGAGATCAAGTCGAGCAGGTGATTCAAAAGCTGATTGGAGAGATCGATGCTGCTAGTGCCGTCATGACACTATGGGATGTGAAAGACCATGAAAAAGGTGGTAGCCCATGTTTAAATCATATTTGGGTGAGAGTTGTCGAGCAAGAAATATCATTAACAGCGACGTTACGCAGTAACGATATGTTCTCGGCATGGGCTGCAAACGCTATGGGATTGAGAGCATTACAACAGCATATTCGAGATGAAATTGCCGCTCGTTCTAGTTACGATTTACGCATGGGACCGCTGATTACAATGAGCCAATCAGCCCACATATATGACGATACTTGGGAAAACGTAGATCGACTGATTAAGCAGCAGTATGCGGTAATTTCTAAACAATTAGACTACAACGATCCATGTGGAAACTTCCTAATTGAAGTTACAGATGGTGAGATAGTTGTTACCCAAACAACACCTGGTAACGGTGAGGTTGTTGCTTGCTATTCTGGAAAAAATCCCTTGAAGCTCTTAAGAGAAATTTGTGCTGCTTCTCCTTCTATTCGTCCAGATCACTCTGGATATTTAGGAATGGAGTTGCAAAAGGCATCCGAGTGTTTGAAAACAGGAAAGTTATATAACCAGGACGGAAAATGACAGCTAGCGATGACCAAAGACCAACATGGAATGAGTACTTTTTAATGTTGGCTAAACTAGCAGCTACTCGTTCAACTTGCCTTGCTTTTCCAGTTGGCGCGGTAATTGTTAAAAACAAGCAGGTTGTAGCAACAGGTTATAACGGTTCGCCGTCTGGTTCGGCTCATTGTACTGCTCAAGGATACTGCTATCCAGGGTTGAGCAGTTGTGACGCTAGTAAGAGCCTACCATCACGGGCTGTACACGCTGAAGCAAATGCGATCGCCCAAGCTGCCAAACACGGTACATCTACTGATGGGGCGAGTATTTATGTCACCCTAGAACCTTGTCTATCTTGTTTAAAGTTAATTATTTCAGCTGGGATTAAAGAAGTTTTTTATGAAACTTCCTTTAATGGTCGAGAAAATGCTGTAGTTAGAGATTCTTTTGTCACGGAAGGATTAGTTACTTTGGCACAAATTCATTTATCTGAAGCAACACAGGAAAAAGCTGCTTTATTCCTGCTCAAGCCTACATCTATTGCTAGGTATGAAAACACTTATATTAGCTAGTTTTGTGAATTATGGCACTTTGAACACGCGATTACAAGCGTCGAGCGTTTGTCATTCAGGCAAACAGCTTTCCCTGCTGACATAGCTGTAAGGCTTGAATTTTGACGGGACTGGCGCGTCTCGAACGCGCGACCTAGCGCTTAGGAGGCGCTCGCTCTATCCAACTGAGCTACAGCCCCAATCCTTTGCGATCATAGCATCAGAAGTCAGAAGTCAGAATTCAAAAGTCAAAAGTCAAAAGTCAAAAGTCAGAAGTCGGGTGAGTAACTGGTGGCTTGGAATTACCCCCTTGTCCCCCTTGTCCCCCTTGTCCCCCTTCGCCCCCTAATCCCCACTCCCTTCGGTCGTGGGGTCCCCGAGTTCCCCCTTGTCCCCCTTGTCCCCCTTGTCCCCCTTGTCCCCCTTGTCCCCCTCACTCCTCACTCCTCATTGCTGCCACGCACTATCCCACGGGTTACCACCGATTTCTAAGCCACAGACTGAACTTGTAGCCTCCAGGATCGATTTCTTGCCACCACGACAAGAATAGAGTTGTAAACTCACTTGCCCGCGCATCGTATCCTTACAGCAGAAAACTAGCCCGTTCTGGGTGGGCGCACGTAGGGGAGTGCCAGGTAAATCTGTCGTCCCCGTTAAAACAACTTCGTAGTCAGCATTTCTCGCCTGCATTTGCCAGCAACCCCAGGGCTGGATGTTCCATGTTACCTCGGAGTTCCAAGGGACGAATTCGTAAAATTTACCCCGATAATGCAAGCCTACCATTGCTACAGATTCCATCCACCACAACACCCCACGCCTACCACCGCCAGCAGTTAAAGCTAAGTCGGGTTCGTCGTCAAAACTATTGCAATTCAGCCAAAACCATCTTTGGGGAAAAGCACCGCCCCAATTCTTTTCGCTATAGGCTGGGGCGTTGGTAAACTCGTAGCGCTTGCCGTACCAATCGATCCAACCCGTAGCTAAACCGTGCGCCATCAAGATTTGCCAGCCAGGTTCAAATATTTGTAACGAAGACAGCCAACCAGCCGTAGATTGCTGTATTCTACCGCGATCGCCCCATCCATAAATCGGTTGGATCTCGTACTGCCAGCGGCAATCACCATTATTGGCGGGATCGCGGATAATGCCTTGGTTCCAAGTCGCAGTTGCTTGATAACCCTGTTGGATGTGGCGATCGAATTCGTCAGGAGAAAGCCATTTTGCTTGAGTCTCTAAGTCTGTTTGTCCCCAATGTCCTAAAGCAAGTTGAGTCGGACTCGCCCAAAAGCGTTTTACATCGGGATAAGTCCGCCATAAATATTTATCGTCGGGACCGAGAATCTGGGCTGCGCCGCCACTATGGGTTTTACCACCGATAGGGTCTTCGATGGAGTACATGAAAGCGAAGGTTTCGCCAGTAGGCAAGGTAACGCGATAGTACCAGCCTTCAAAAAAACGGCGATCGCTACCATCCCAGTGATAACCACTATGAGGAGTTTGTGTTGAGGGAGTTTGTGTTGAGAAAGAAAAATTTTTGGGAATACTAACCATGACCGGATTTGTAAGTCCTATTCCAGTATGAGCGATCGCCTCATGCTATTGACGCAAGAAAGTTATCGCCATTGAGATGAGTCAAGTCGAAACCTATTACCAAATACTAGGACTAAAACCTGGTGCAACTGCTGCTGAGGTGAAGCACGCCTATCGTACCTTGGCAAAAACTTGGCATCCCGATTTATTTCCCGATCGCTCCCAATTAAAGCAGCAAGCCGAAGAAGAAATCAAAAAAATTAACGAGGCGTACCAGCAACTCAAATGGCAACAGCCACACGCGAGTAGAGTAGCTACGGTTACAGGAACTTACTCAACCTACAAATCTTGCGCCGAGACTTATTTTAAGCGAGGAATGGAGAACGCGAGACGAGGTAGATATATTGTGGCGATCGAGGATTTTACGCAAGCGATTCGTCTCCAACCTAACTTTGCAGCTGCTTATAAATATCGCGGACTCGCCTGCGCCCGACTGGGATACAAACATCGGGCAGACTCTGATTTTAAAATTGCCCTAGAACTGGAACCAAAACCCAAAACACCTAAGCCATCGCCTACAGCATCGCCTCAGACTCGCTGGAAATGCGTCAACACCCTCATTGGACATACGAACTGGGTATTTGCCGTGGCGATTAGTCCAGGCGGACAAACTCTAGTCAGTGCTAGTGCGGATACAACAATTAAAATTTGGGATTTAGCGACAGGAAAATTATTAAAGACTCTGATCGGACATACAGCATGGGTACGATCTATTGCTATCAGTCCCGATGGCAAATGGTTAATTAGCGGTAGCGACGATCGCACGATTAAGATTTGGCGGCTAGATACGGGAGAATTACTACATACATTAATCGGACATTCCGATCCAGTTTGGTCGATTGCGATCGCGCCTGATGGGACAAAGTTGGCTAGTCATGGTAAAAACAAGACAATTCACTTTTGGGATTTAACCACAGGACAAAGATTAGATACTCGCGTCGGTCAAGCAAACTCAGCCTATTCTGTTGCTTTCAGTCCTGACGGTCAAACTTTAGCGATCGGCAGTTGTAATAAAACCATTGAGATTTGGCATTTAGGCATGGAACAACTGCTGCACGTCCTTAAAGGACATTCAAGTTGGGTGAATTCGATTTCCTACAGTCCTGACGGGCAGTTTTTGACCAGTGCTAGCTATGACAAGACGATTAAGTTATGGCGATTGGGTACGGCTAAACCTTTTTCTGCTGTGACGTGGCATCACAGTTATGTAGGATTTGTGGTATTCAGTCCCGACGGGCAGACTTTAGCGAGCCGAGGAGATAATACGATTAAGTTATGGTATCCCAGTACGGGAAAACAATTATGTTCGCTTCAGGGACATACCGATTGGGTGAATGGGGTTGCTTTCAATTCGCAAGGGAACGTACTAGCTAGTTGCAGTCGGGATATGACAATTAAAATTTGGCAGTTGGACTAAGGTGCTTGGAGAATGTAGCGATATTTCTACAAAAATTAGGCTGATTTCAATTGTGTTCTAGTTCAGAAATAGTACGTCCTAATTCCTTCGCAGTCTCGATCCACTCTTGCATAATAATTTCTACATTGACCTCCTAACTCTTTACCCAATCTTCAAGCGTTAAAGCCCAACGTTCACGATCGCGCCATCCTCCGTTGATTTTTAGGTATCGTCGAGAGAAGCCCTCTTTCGTGAAACCTAGCCGCTTTACCAAATTAATTGATGCTCTGTTTTCAGGCTGGATATTGGTTTCAACTCGATGTAAATTAAGTGTATCAAAAGCCTAATCAATCGCTAAATGTACGCCCTCTAACATCAATCCCTGACCTGCAAAATCTACATCAACATAATTACCAAGATAAGCATTTTGAAATGCTCGATAGAAGATTTGACTGAAATTTGCTACTCCAATAATTTTACGGTCGGTTAAATGGCAAATCAGTAAACCTTCAAAGTTTTCATTTTGGCAACGATTAATATAGTTTTTACACTCCTGCTCATTAAGTGGAGGAAAAGCCCAAGGGAAATGAAACTCCTTGCTTCTTTGGTGAAAGGATAGCAATTCTTGACAATCTGCTTCAGTTGGTTTTCTAATAAAAACAAGAAATGTAGAGACGTTGCCTGCAACGTCTCTACATTTCTTGGAGCAATTTTGTTTCAATTTTATTATACCATTTCACTAAAACTATGCTACAGAAGATCCCCCCTAGCCCCCCTTGATAAGGGGGGTTGGGGGGATCTCTTTTGTCGTAGTCAATGAGTAAATTGGTATTACATCCACAAACTAGAAGGATTGTTCTTGTCTTCTTTCCATTTTGTAGGATTATTAACAATATATTCTCGAATTTTATCTAGAGAACCATCTGCACGAATGATGCGATCGTAGAATCTTGGTTGCCAAGTAAAGTTATCGTAACCATTTTTCCTACACCATTGAGTAACAGCAGATTTATAAGACTGCAAAATTGCACTCAAGGAGCCAGATTTTGGCGAAATCATTGACATTGTTGTAAAAAAATTGCAATCATCAAGATCGTTCGATATGTCTGTAGAGACGTTGCATGCAACGTCTCTACATGTTGTTGAAACAACATATGGTTTATCTATAATAATAATCCCATGTACGTGATTAGGCATCACAACATAAGCATCAATATATGTATGTTTAAAATGCTGAGGAATTTCTACCCAAAATTTCTCAGCTATTTGCCCGATCGCAGATAAATGTATCTGTGTATTGACTATATCGCCGAAAAAGCAGGTGCGATCGCCCGTACATATCGTGATGAAATATAGTCCATTTGCCGCATAATCTCGATTTGATAATCGTGTAGATTCAATGCGATATTTATTTTTGAATAAAGTCATATCGGTTTAGGCATATATGTAGAGACGTTGCATGCAACGTCTCTACACCCGATGCAACGTCTCTACACGGTTATAACCTAATGAACCTACGATCTATTCAATCCCTTCGATCCGGTCTTCTACCTCCTGATACAACTCGCGTAGCAGATCCAAATTGTTCTCATCAGTATCCCAATAACCGCGCCCATTTGCTTCTAATAAAGTAGAAACCATCTTGCGGAAGGAATGAGGATTTAAATTTAACAACCGCTGACGCATGGCTTCATCTTTAATGAACGTGTCGTTAGCATCTTCGTAGATCCAATTATCGACAGCACCCGCAGTCGCACTCCAACCCATTGTATTAACTAACCGCTTGGAAAGTTCCCGCACGCCTTCGTAACCATGAGACAACATTCCTTCATACCACTTGGGATTTAACAACTTGGTACGGGAATCTAAACGCACGGTTTCTGATAAAGTACGGACTTGAGCGTTAGCTGTAGTTGTATCTGCCATGTAGGAAGTAGGCATCTTACCATCATTCCGCAGACTTGCCACAACTTTTGTCGGATCTGAGTCGTAGTAGTGGGAGACATCCGTTAAACTAATCTCGGAAGAATCGAGATTTTGGAATGTCACTTCAGCAGTTTTCAGGGTAGTTTCAAAAATCTGCCGCGACTGTTCCATCGTCCCTGGATTATCGGCACTGAAAGCAAAGGATTTGCGCTTGAGATACATTTCCTGTAACTCAGCTTCACTGTCCCAAGTGCTGTTCTCCACTGCCAAATTAATATTGGACGAGTAGGAACCGGAAGCATTAGAAAATACGCGGGTTGCAGCTTGGCGCAAGTTAATCCCCATATCCTCAGCTTGCTTTAAGGCGTGTTTGCGAACAAAATTCATTTCTACAGGTTCGTCCGCTTCCGCCGCCATTTTCACCGCTTGATCTAGCAGGTTCATTTGGTTGATGAACAAATCGCGGAAAACACCGGAACAATTGATGACAACATCGATTCTGGGTCGTCCCAACTCTTCTAAAGGAATCAATTCCAACTTGTTCACCCGTCCTAAAGCATCGGGAACCGGACGCACGCCGACCATCCACATAATTTGCGCTAGGGATTCGCCGTAAGTTTTGATATTATCGGTTCCCCAGAGGACGCAGGCAATGGTTTCAGGGAATTTTCCACCATTTTCTGCCTTATTGCGGTCTAACAAGCGGTCTACGACGATTTTCGCCGATCGCACCGCTGCCATTGTTGGAATTGCTTGCGGGTCGAGGGCATGAATATTCTTACCTGTAGGCAACACATCGGGGTTGCGGATCGGGTCGCCACCAGGACCAGGTAAAATGTATTCGCCTTCCAATCCCCGTAACAAAGCCCCCAGTTCGTTATCCGCACAAACTTGTTGCAGGCAGAATTCTAAGTATTCAAACAGGGGTTTGAGGGCATTCGGATCGACTTTGGCGTAACCTGCTTGATGCAAAGCTTCTACCCAAGGTTCCTTTTTACCCATGTTGAAGAAATTGAGCTTAGAAACTAGGGAAACTCTTCCTTCTGCGTCGGTTTGTGCCTGTACCAAAGCGCTAACGGCGGCGCGGGAGGCAAGGGTGATGTCTTGTAATAATTGCACGTCTTCCAAGACACCGCGATCGCTATTGTGATAAATTTCGTCAATATCCCGCCCGACGCTATTGGCAATAATCCGAGGTAAACTTTGGATCTCTTCTTCAGCCCGATCCAACCCAGCAATATTAACCAAAGTTGCGATCGCTTCCTCTGCTGAAGGCGGCTTCCCAATAACGTGCAACCCGCAAGGCAACAACCGCGACTCAATTTCCATCAACTTGCGATACACCAAGCCAACAATATTATCTCGCTCCTCAGCAGTCATATCTTTGGCATCTTGCTGGGGCAAGTTAATATCTTGGTCTAAATTTACCATCCGGCACTTATCCATGATGGTGTTGACAATGGGGATACCGCGACCGGAATCTTTTAAAGTTTGATAAGAACCAATTAGTTCGCTTAATTCCTTCAAACCCTTGTACAATCCAGCATTTTCGGCTGGTGGTGTCAAGTAGGAAATCGTCTCGGCGTAGCTGCGGCGTTTGGCAATTGTGGCTTCACTGGGGTTATTTGCTGCGTAATAGTACAAGTTGGGAATCATGCCAATTAAATTATCTGGGTAGCAGTCACCCGACATCCCCATTTGCTTTCCTGGCATGAATTCCAAGGAACCGTGCGTCCCGAAGTGCAACACCGCATCAGCTTGCCAAATTTGCTCTAAATATGTGTAGTAAGCCGCAAAACCGTGATGGGGACTGGCAGAACGAGAGAACAACAACCGCATCGGGTCGCCTTCATAGCCGAATGTCGGCTGTACGCCAATAAAAACATTACCGAATTGCTTGCCGTATACCAAAAGGTTCTGCCCGTCGCTGTTGAGATGCCCTGGTGGTGGTCCCCAGTTTTCCTCTAATTTTTGCGAATAGGGAGTCAGTGCTTCGTATTCCGGTACGGACATCCGGTAAGCAACATTGAGTTCGGGGCTGCTGTACTGCGCTTGGGCATCGTGGATCACCTGTTCCATCAACTCTTTGGGCGACTCTGGCAAATCCTGCACGTCGTAGCCGTTATTTCGCAGGGCTTGCATCACCTCGTAAATGGAACCGAATACATCCAAGTAGGCGGCTGTCCCCACATTACCTTTATCAGGCGGGAAACTGAAAACGGTAATCGCCACTTTTTTGTCAAGTTTCGGCTTGCGGCGCAGGTTTGCCCATTTCATCGCACGTTGGGCAACGGCTTCAATTCGGTCTTGCAGGGCGATCGCTTTACCTGTCGCACCGTCTCGACCTGATAGTATAATCGGCTCGATCGCCCCATCCAATTCTGGAATGGCAATTTGTAGTGCCACTTGAATTGGGTGCAAGCCTAGATCGCTATCTTGCCACTCCTCCGTCGTCTGAAACACTAAAGGCAGGGCAACCATGTAAGGGCGGTTCAGCCGCTTCAGTGCTTCAATTGCTTTGGGATGATCCTGTCGTGCAGGTCCTCCTACCAAGGCAAAACCCGTTAGGGAGATCGCCGTATCTACGATCGGATTTTTACTAACTGGATCGTAGAAATAAGCATCGACGGGCTTGGAAAAGTCCAAACCACCCGCAAACACAGGAACCACTCGCGCCCCCATTGCTTCGAGTTCCTGCACGATTGCTACGTAATGGGCATCATCCCCCGTTACTAGGTGGGTGCGTTGCAGTACGAGTCCCACGCAAGGCGCAAGCGGGTCTTTTAGGTCGCTAGAGATATCTTGGCGGCTGTTGTGCCAGTTGAGGTATTCCTTGACATCCTCAAACATAGTGGTTGACAAAGGATGCCAAATACCCATGTCGGGATAAACTACGGGTTCCCGGTATTGTAGAGACGTGGCGTGCAACGTCTCTACACCATTCAACACGTATTTATCCGCCAACATCAGCAAGAAATTTTGCAGGTTTTCTGGCGACCCCCCCAACCAATACTGAAAACTCAACATGAAGTTACGCGCATCTTGGGCTTTGTCGATGGGCAAATACTTCAGTACCTTGGGCAAGGTTTGGAGTAGCTTCAGCATCCCGTCTTGGAAAGAAGCCCCAGATTTTTCTTTACGCTTGCGCATGAATTGGGCGATCGCGCTTTTGGATTGTCCCAACTGCGCCATCGAGAAGCTACCCATTTTATTGAGGCGCATCACCTCTGGCATTGAGGGGAAGACAACAGCCACATCCAAGCGATCGCGGTATGGTTCTACTGCCGCTACCACCTTTTGCGCCAAGTCTTCAATAAAAATCAGTGAGGCGATGAAGATGTCGGCACTTTGGATATCGCGCTTGAACTCCTCGTAGTTTTCAGGGTCTCGGAGTTCTTCGATCAGATAGCCGCTAATTTCGATCGCCAAATTCGGATTGCTTTGGTTAATTTGGCGTACCGCTTGCGATAAGGCGCTCTGATACTGGGACTCTAGCACGACATAGACCACCTTGATTAAAGCACGTTCTGCCAGGTTGTCGGGCGTAATGTGTCGGATGGTGGACTTGACGTGTGTGAACATTCGGTAAGGCTCCTTTGATGCGTGTTCTTCTGTCTGTAGGGATCTCTGGCAATGAACGTAGGACACCAGATACACACTTTCCTAATGTCCCACTTGTACCTCTACGCAGTAAGTTCGACGATCTCTACAGATTGTGAACTGGTCGCGTTACAGTCGAAAAACCGAACTGCGATCGGCGTAGAAAATACACGGCACATGAGTTTTTTTTATCAGAAAGTGCCTACCAAAAGTTAGATTCAGGCTGTAACTGACACAATTTGATAAAAATTTCGTAACTTTTCGTTACGTTTGTTAATTTTGCCTGAAGTGGCTAATCATTAGGATTTTGACTAATCTTTGCAAAAATTTAATAAATAAAATTTAAATTTATGCTGTTAAATTTTCGTTTTATGATAAGCATGAAAGTCTGAAAAATTAAAAACAAGGGTATGAAAAGGTACAAATGACCAATGACAAATGACAAATAACATCGATATATTGGTTTTGTCTAATGGTCCTGGGGAAGTCACAACCTGGGTGCGTCCCGTCGTGCAAGCTTTGCGCCAGAAACTAGCAGACGATCGCGATCGCGTCAGAATTTCGGTAGTGCTTTCTCCTTGTCCGAATGCTAGTGGCAAAGAAGCCGCGATCGCCCAATCTTACCCAGAAGTCGATAGAGTGCAAGCAGCGAAGCATTTCTGGCAATTTTTGCTCTGGGGCAAAACCGCAGACAACTGGGATTGGAGAACTCGCGGTGTTGTGGTGTTTTTAGGTGGAGATCAATTATTTTCTGCGATCGTCGGCAAGCGTCTCGGTTATCGTACCGTAATTTATGCCGAGTGGGAGACGCGCTGGCATAGTTGGATCGATCGCTTTGCCGTCATGAAACCAGACTTAATCGATAGCGCTCCATCAAAACATACCCACAAGTTTACGGTAGTAGGGGATTTGATGGCAGAAGCCTCTGGAGGAGTGAGGAGTGAGGAGCGAGGAGTGAGGAGTGAGCAGGGGAGCAGGGGAGCAGGGGAAGCAGGAGAGAATAACTACCAACTACCAACTACCAACTACCAATTACCAATTACCCATGACCAATCCAAAATTGAATTAATTGGTTTATTACCAGGCTCTAAAGCTGCGAAACTGTCACAGGGAGTACCGTTGATGCTGGCGATCGCCGAATACATTCATACACAACGACCGCAGACCCGCTTTGTCATTCCCGTCGCACCTACTTTAGACGTGCAAACCTTGGCTGAGTTTGCCAACCGTGAAAAAAATCCAATTATTCCTTTAGTAGAAGGTTCCACAGCCGAACTGATTCCTCACCCCTCACCCCTACTAAAAACAGCTAGCGGCTTAGTAGTAGAATTGTGGACGCGATCGCCAGCTTACGATCTGTTATCTCAATGTTGTTTATGCTTGACAACCGTAGGCGCAAATACAGCCGAACTAGGCTCTCTAGGCGTGCCAATGATTGTTTTGTTACCAACTCAGCAACTAGACGCGATGCGGGCTTGGGATGGTATCCCTGGGGTACTCGTAAATTTACCTTTAATAGGAACGAGTATGGCAAAAGTAATAAACTGGTTAGTATTGCAGCGATTGGGCTTGCGATCGTGGCCCAACATCTGGGCAAAATCGGAAATTGTGCCAGAACTGGTTGGTAAACTCCAACCTCAGACTGTAGCAGAACTCGTACTCGACTATCTACAGCATCCTGAAAAACTAGAAGAAATGCGCTCCAAATTACGCAGCGTGCGCGGACAAACAGGAGCCGCCGCTAAAATTGCTCAAATTGTTTATGAAGAACTTAAGTAAACTAGGGGAATCGGGAGTCAGAAGCTACCGCTCACCTGGTCACTGGTCACTGGTCACTGTTCCCTACCATCTCGTCGTCCTAACTCGTAGACTCCGCAGCTAACGCAGGCAAGTATACCCATACTAATTGCCCAACTCCGACCTAAGCTCAGTTCGATGCCGTAATTACACAAACTGCCAAAAATCAAAAAAGGCACAATGCTGAATAACGAAGCGTAAAAAGCATTCTGAGATTCTCTCGCTATGCGGGTTTTTTCAAATTCTGCTCGATTTATGTAAAGCGATTGCTCGGCAAAATTAAACCAGCGTTGGAGTTGGTGTATTATCCAGTCGCCTATGCCTGAAAAAGCTAAATATAACGCCAGCGACCACAAACTAGCTCCAGCGATCGCAGTAGCATCTAAATTGAGAGTAAACGGCAACATTTCTGTCAGCATGAGGTAAGAGCGTCTGGCGATCGAGATTTAATTCATTAATTTAAAAATTCTAACGATAAATTTACACATTCGCGAGTGGTTCTGCACAGTTCGCCGATCGCTAACTCAGAGAAGATGCGTCCTTCCGTAGATTTACCCTTGCTATGGCAAGATAAATCGTGTTAAGTTTTTGCAGGATTTTCAGCAAATTGTGAAAAATCTGATTATTCACATTGTTAGCGAACCTAAATCTATAGCGAACTTAAATATAAATTTCAGATAGAGGCAACACCAGTTCGACCTCAACAGTCTACTCAAACTAATCAGTCAGTAATATTCGGAATTTTTTCTTCTCCACTAGTCAGTTGCCAGTATTTTATTTAAGTTATATGAATCAAGTTGCGATCGCTCGAATTCTGCTAATGCCCGTGGTGTCAAACCAGTACCCAGATCTAGGAGTCAAAGCATGAAGCAATTTCAACTTCTGAGGTCTCAAAAACTGGGTTTTACTGTTTCCAAAAAAAGTTTGCTGCTGGTTGCACTCAGTCTTGCCAGCTTACCCCTACTAGCATGGCATCAAAAAAAGGTAACAGCAGAGGAAGTAGCACAAAACAAAATTGCCACTGGTAATCTTTGGCGCAAAGCATCCTTTCCAGTCGAAAATTTCCAATACTATAGTTCGCCTTTCGGTTACCGTCGCTCTCCTACTGGCGGTTCGGGCTTGGAATTTCACAGTGGTTTAGATTTAGTAGCACCTCAAGGTAGTTACGTCCGCAGTTGGTGGACTGGCACAATAGTCAAGGTTGCCGATCGCGATGCCTGCGGTACGCACGTTATTATTCGTTCTGGAGCTTGGGATCACATTTACTGTCACATGCAAGGACAGGTCGGCACTCAAGGCAAAAACCGCTACATGATCGATCGCGAAGGCGGAATTGTCCTTTGGGAAGGGCAAACAATACCCGCTGGAGCTAGAATCGGTCGTGTCGGTATGACAGGACGCACTACAGGACCTCACCTACATTGGGGTTTGAAATACGCTAACAATTACATCGACCCCGCTTTAGTCCTGCGGGTCATGTACGCTCAGCAAAAAGATGGGCAGTCTTAATAGTCATTTGCTAGCATCTGCCGACCAATTACCAATTACCAATTACCAATTACCACTCATCAACTGATATAATGATGAATCCTTGCTGCTCGTCAAAAAACGGAGAGCAGCCTTTTTGTCCAAAAGGAGATTACTGAGCGTACCATGCCATCAGCCTACGAAACAATGTACATTTTGCGTCCCGACCTGGGAGAGGAACAGATCGAACAGGCGATCGCTAAATATGAAAACTTCCTCAAAGACCAGGGAGCTACTAACCTACAAATTCAGCTGCGCGGTAAGCGCCGTCTTGCCTACGAGATTGGCAGACAGCGCGAAGGCGTTTACGTTCAAATGAACTATGAAGCACCAGGGACAGCTATAGCTCCGATGGAAAGGGCAATGCGCTTGAGCGAAGAAGTCATTCGCTACCTGACGCTTAAGTCAGAAGAACCAACAGCCACTCCTGAAGCCGCAGCAGTGGAATAAAGCTATCGTAAAATTAAAACAAGAAGGGTGGGCAATGCCCACCCTTTTTCATTTTTCAAAACTCTCAATTTCAGGCGATCGCCAACTAACGCATTAGAGCAGGTGAATTAACAGTTGTTAGCACCTCATCATAAGCTATCAAAAATTTCAAATACAGAATCCAGTTGTGTTAGTTCTAATACTAGCCTTACGGAAGCTTGCACATTACATAGGACTAGACGGCAACCGATTTGTCTTGCAGATTTCAACCCACTAACCAAGGAAACTAAGCCAGCACTATCCATGAAATCAACTTGGGCTAGATCGATCACCCAGAGAGCTTGCTTTTGAGGCAATAGCCTAGCCAATTGAGTTTCTAAGGCACTACCACCATTTTCGTCTAGGCGTTCTGGTGGCTGAAGCAAAATTAGTTGAAATTCTTGTGTACTCATCATTATTGCCGATTTATCAGTGCATACAATAGGGTTTTAGACAAGCCAGTTATTGTGAATTTATATATAAACCCGAATCAACTGGCACAAATTGTCGATTGTCTGAAGCTTCTCCATTCAAGAGATTTTGAAATTTAGTTACTCAAAAAGCAGTGGGAATTTCAAGCTATAAAAATTTGTCCTTAAGTTTAATGAATTCACAAATATTTAAATAAAAAATGACTGAATTAATCGCTTTTATTTACGTAAACTTGACTCCTATTTTAGGCTAACGATTTTTAGTACATATATCCAACCGTAAAATCACTGCTGTTTCTGTTGTAGTTCATAGAGTTAATTCAATCGATCTCAGTAGATTCACGCGCGGATACTGCTGCCTCAATCGCTACATTTTAGGTTTAATACCAAAACAATTAGGAAAGTATTCGAGCGGCTGCTTCAGATGAATCGATTTAAGCATGGAAACCCTCAAGTGTCAGTAAAATCAACAGTTTTTACCGAATCTTTATTACAAATCTGGATTTTTATAAAGATTACGTAAAGCAAGCAATGTAATATTTATTGATTTTCAGTAGTTTTTCGTAATATTCGACCGGTGCGAGGATAAACGGCAGCATAACTTGGATTGACACATTTTCCAGGCTCGCGCCAAGATGGAAGAAAAGTAAAACTTTGTAAAGGCGGCTGGATGTCACTAGAGTTTTTATCGTTGGAAAGAATTCAGGAAATTGCCCACCAGTACGGATATTGGGCAGTTTTTCTCGGAATTTTATTAGAAAACCTCGGTATTCCCGTCCCAGGTGAAACCGTAACCATAGTAGGAGGGTTTCTTGCAGGTAGTGACGAGTTAAATTACTGGCTCGTTTTAGGTGATGCGATCGCGGGAGCTGCTATTGGTGGAACTTGCGGCTATTTAATCGGCAGAAAATTCGGTTGGTCGTTCATGTTGCAAGTCGGTCGAATTTTCCGCATCTCAGAAGACCGACTCCTAGAAATGAAAGAACAGTTTAGTAACAACGCCACCAAAGCCGTATTTTTTGGCAGATTTATTGCTTTATTACGTATTTTTGCTGGTCCACTGGCTGGTGTTGCCCAAATGCCCTACGCCAAATTCTTTATTTATAACTTAGCGGGGGCTGCTGCTTGGGCATCAGTCATGGTGACGCTGGCTTTCTTCGTCGGTAAAATTGTTTCTCTAGAAGAATTAGTTGCTCTCACAGCTAAGTTTGGCATCGTAGCACTAGCGATCGCTTTCGCTGTCATTTTTGTTCCCCTGTGGCTGGAAGCACGTAAAGCGGGAGTCGGAACCAGTGACCAGTGACCAGTGACCAAGTTGTCAGCGACCAACTACAAGCACCAAGCACCGCATCGCATCACGCACCACTCAACTACCAACTACCGACTACCAATTACCAATTACCCTTATAGATGGTATTAAGGGGAAAAACCGTGTTTTTCAGTATTGTCATTCCTACATACAATCGCCTGCCAATTTTGGCGAAGTGCTTGCGATCGCTAGAACGCCAAAACCATGACGATGTGGCTATAGAAGGCTATGAGGTAGTTTTAGTCGATGATGGCTCTACAGATGGCACTTTGGCATGGCTAGAGGCAAATGCAGCTGAATTTCCCCACGTGCGATCGCTTCTACAAGACCACCAGGGACCAGCTGCGGCTCGCAATCTGGGAGTAGAACGGGCAAAAGGCGATACGATCGTGTTCATCGATAGCGATTTGGTCGTGACTGAGAATTTCTTGCAGGCGCACGCTCAAGGGTTGCAGCAGGGACGAGAAATGTATGGCAGCGATCGCATTTTCACCTATGGCAGAGTAATTAATACATGTAATTTTGACAATCCTACAGCCGAGCCTTATAAAATTACCGATTTTTCTGCGGCTTATTTTGCCACGGGAAATGTAGCTATTCCTCGTCATTGGCTAGAAAAAGCTGGGTTATTCGACACGCGCTTTCAACTCTACGGTTGGGAAGATTTGGAATTAGGCGTGCGGTTGAAACAGTTGGGATTAAATTTAGTGAAATGCCCCGATGCAGTCGGCTATCACTGGCATCCAGCCTTTAATTTAGAGCAAATTCCTAATTTAATTGACAAAGAAATTCAACGCGGTCGGATGGGAGTTTTGTTCTACCAAAAGCACCCAACATGGGAAGTGCGGATGATGATCCAAATGACTTGGATACACCGCTTGCTATGGGGGATTCTTTCCCTCGGCGGACAACTCAACGAGCGTACCCTAGCCCCAGTTTTAAGGTGGTTGATTAACCAAGGTAAGCCTCAGTTAGCCGAACAAGTCGCCCGCATTTTTCTCAATTGGTACAACGTCCAAGGAGTTTACGAAGAGTACGCTTTGATGAAACCTAGAACCGAGTAGAGACGTTCTGTTATGGGAGAGAAACCCGTATAGACTTTTCGTAAGTGCCGAAACGTTTTAGTTTGAAACCATATTATACTAGAAAAGTTGTCTACAAATCGCACATCCAGTGTTTTCGGGTGTTTCCTGGGAGACGCAGCTGGGTGGAGGATTAACCCGAATCAGGAGTTAAAGAAGATATGCCAGTCGTTTCATTGGCTCAAATGATGGAGTCTGGGGTTCACTTTGGGCATCAAACCCGCAGGTGGAATCCGAAAATGTCGCAGTACATCTACACTGCTCGTAATGGCGTTCATATCATTGACTTGGTGCAGACAGCTCAGTTAATGGATGAAGCTTACAATTACGTCAGACAATCTGCCGAGCAAGGGAAAAAGTTTCTCTTCGTTGGTACGAAGCGTCAAGCAGCAGGGATTGTAGCTCAAGAAGCCTTGCGTTGTGGCGCTAGCTATGTCAACCAGCGATGGTTAGGCGGAATGCTGACTAACTGGACGACGATTAAAACTCGCGCCGAACGATTGAAAGAGTTAGAACGTCGCGAGGAAAGCGGAGCGCTGGATTTACTACCCAAGAAAGAAGCATCGGTACTGCGCCGAGAGCTAGCTAAACTCCAAAAATACCTGGGTGGAATCAAGAACATGCGCAAAGTTCCTGATGTGGTCATAATTGTAGACCAGCGGCGGGAATACAACGCAGTATTAGAATGCCAGAAGCTAGGCATTGAAATTGTATCTATGCTGGATACAAACTGCGATCCCGATCTCGTTGACGTTCCCATTCCTGCTAACGATGATGCCATCCGTTCGATCAAATTGATTGTAGGCAAATTAGCTGACGCAATTTACGAAGGACGACACGGACAATTGGATGCGGAAGAGGATTACGAAGATTACGAGGGTGCAGAAGAAGATTTCGATTATGATGAAAGCGAAAGTGAATACACTGATGCGGTGATTCCTAACGAAGAAGAGGAAGAAGGATAGGTTAATGGTTAATGGTTAATGGTTGATAGTGACAAACAATTAACCGTTGACTAACAAACAATTAACAAATAACAAATAGGAATTGAGGGAAGATGGCGGAAATATCTGCAAAGGCTGTTAAAGAGCTACGCGAGAGAACAAACGCTGGCATGATGGATTGCAAAAAAGCACTCCAAGAGACCGATGGCGATATGGAAAAAGCCATTGAATGGCTGCGGCAGAAAGGACTTGCCTCTGCTGGAAAGAAAGCTGGACGTGTAGCAGCAGAAGGACTAGTAGATAGTTACATCCATACTGGCGGGCGAATTGGCGTGCTAGTGGAAGTGAACTGCGAAACTGACTTCGTAGCGCGCAACCAAGCATTTAGTGAATTAGTGCGAAATATTGCCATGCAAATCGCTGCTTGTCCTAACGTAGAGTACGTTAGAGTCAGCGATATTCCCCCTGAAGTTGTCGCAAAGGAAAAGGCAATTGAAATGGGGAAAGACGATCTAGCAGGAAAACCAGAGAACATTCGCGAAAAGATCGTTGTTGGGCGCATTGACAAGCGCTTGAAAGAGATGTCCTTAGTGGATCAAGCGTATATCAAGGATCAAAACAAATCAGTAGAAGATTTGGTTAAAGAAGCGATCGCCCAGTTAGGCGAAAATATCCAAATCCGTCGCTTCTCCCGCTACGTCTTAGGTGAAGGCATCGAAAAGTCATCCGAAGAATAGAGCCAAATCATCGAGCTATTGATTAGCTCCCTTCAATTTACCAGACGGGTTAAAATGGTGCGACGCACCCACCCGTCCTTTTTTTTAGGGAGCAGGGAATAGGGAGACAAGGGAGACAAGGGAGACAAGGGAGAGTCGCGGAGAAAAAACACTACACCCCACACCCGCATCGATCGCACCACGTACCATTGATAACTGATAACTGATAACTGAAAAGATGGCAAGAGCAATCGAACAAATTGAGCGAGACATGCAAGCTTTGGAAAAGTCGGCAAATAAGTTATTTGCCGAACTCAACAGCGCCTACACGAGTTATTGTCAAGCTTTAGGACAAGCTACACGCCAGCAGCTGATCTTAGCAAGTTATCAAGTCTGCACTCAGGCGTATCCCAAGCAATTTTTGAGTCTGTCGATGAATCAAAGACAGCAATTGCAGCGATCGCTTCGTCAGTTAGGGCAAACAGCAGCCGAACGATTGCTAGAACTGTTGAACAACCCAATGGAAATGGCGCGGGAGTTAGCATATAGTATTCAGCTAGATAGAGAAAGTGCGATCGCTGAAATAGAACAGGACTCGATCGAGGAACAGGAACAGATAATTCCGAATTCCGAATTCCGAATTCCGAATTCCGAATTTCATACTGCGCCTTCTAACCCTTTAGAACTAGTACAATGGCAGCAAATTTTAGAACGAGCGATCGCCCAAGTCCTCAAAACCTTATCCTTGGATGCGAATCAATTACTGCAAAAATCTGGCATTCTACCTCAAAAACTACCTGCTCCTTTACTAGAAGCTGCTACCGCAGTCTCGGAAGCTACGGGCGAAATGACAGCAGGACCACCCAATGTCATGAATTTATTAATTGAAACTGAAAATCCGCAGGATTTGCAAGAAGGTGGCGTGACGCAGTTAATTGCAATTCAGTTGCGGTTGTCAGAAGTTGAGTTTGCAGATACCAATGTCAGGACTGCACGCAACCAAGTACGGCAACTAGAATCAAATTTAGTTTCTTTAGGGCGAGAATATCAGAAGAGGCAGCGGGAGCGAACGATCGCTGAAGCAGAAGCTGCATGGCGTGCGAGTTGGTTTGATGAATAGTAAGCGATCGGTTAACAACCTTCACTAGATACAAATGACCAACGACAAATGACCAATGACTAATGACGATATAGACTGGTTGCGATTGCAGAAAGCCTTAGCTGTGGAGGCAGAGAAAGGCTTTGTAGACTTGGTAGGGAAACAATACCGCTTCAGCGAGTTTCTCTGTTTGAGTTTTGGCAAACCTCCTGTCACTTTATCTGTAGAAGAAAGACGTAGATGGCAGGAAATGGCAATGCAATTTGCCGAATACCATCAGATGACGCAGGAAGAGAGACAAAGCGTAGTTGCAGCAGCACGTAGATGCTTGCACCTTTCTCAGCAAGTATCAGAACAGCAGCATTTCTATGAGTTAGGTGACGAATTAAGTCAAAAGTCCAAAGTTAAAAGTCAAAACATGACTCCCGACTCCCGTACGGGCGGGTTTGGAAGCCCGCCCCTACCGACTCCCGACTCCCCCGTCGTCCAACCTAAAACCTCAACCCTAATTTCTACTAAATCTTCAGAGATAAATCAACGTCTTGCACCCAGTTTAGAGCAGCCCTTGACTAGGTTGCCGGAGATTGGTGCGAGAAGAGGTGAGATTTTAGCCAAGTTGGGACTGTATACCGTCAGAGATGTCTTACTCTACTATCCCCGCGATCATATTAACTACGCACGACAGGTTAAGATTTGCAATTTAGAGGCGGGAGAAACAGCAACGCTAGTAGGAACGGTAAAAAAGTGCCAGTGTTTTACCAGTCCCCGTAATGCTAAATTATCCATTCTGGAAATTGTCCTGAAAGATAATACGGGTCAAATTCGCCTCAACTACTTTTTCGCTGGCGGACGTTATTCTCATCGCGGTTGGCAAGAACAACAAAAGCGCAAATATCCACCTGGCGCAGTCATCGCAGCGTCGGGATTGGTGAAAGAGAGTAAATACGGTCTGACGCTGGACAAACCAGCTCTGGAGGTGCTGGCACACCCAGGAGATACAATTGATTCATTAACTGTGGGTCGAGTTGTACCAATTTACCCCTTGACGGAAGGTGTCGGGGCAGATATGGTGCGCAAGGCTGTCACTACCGCACTTCCATCCCTAGTTCATCTCAAAGATCCGCTACCAAAAGCTTTACGCGATTATTACGGATTTGTTGAGGTAAGGGAAGCGATCGCTAATATCCATTTTCCAGCTGATACTGACGCTTTAGAACTTGCCCGTCGTCGGCTGGTATTTGACGAGTTTTTCTATTTACAACTAGGTTTGCTGCAACGCCAATATAAAGCACGGCAAATTGCTAATAGTGCCGTTCTCTCGCCAAGCGGTCAATTGGTGGAAAAGTTTTATCAACTTTTACCTTTTAAACTCACTGGTGCGCAGCAAAGGGTGATTAATGACATTCTCAATGACTTAAAAAAATCCGTACCGATGAATCGCCTGGTTCAGGGAGACGTGGGTTCGGGGAAAACGGTTGTTGCAGTGGTAGCAATTCTCGCCGCGATTCAATCAGGCTACCAGGGGGCGTTGATGGCTCCCACAGAGGTATTAGCAGAACAGCATTATCGCAAGTTAGTTGGTTGGTTTAATTTACTGCATTTACCTGTAGAATTGCTAACGGGTTCGACTCCAGCGGCGAAACGAAGGCAAATTCACGCCCAATTAGAAACAGGAGAGTTACCCCTATTAGTGGGGACTCATGCCTTAATTCAAGATAAAGTCATTTTTCAACGTTTAGGATTAGTCGTAATTGACGAACAACACCGATTTGGTGTCGGACAACGGGCGCGTTTGCAACAAAAGGGCGAGTCTCCCCACGTTTTGACGATGACAGCTACGCCAATTCCCCGCACGCTAGCCTTAACTTTACACGGGGATTTGGATGTGAGCCAAATTGATGAATTGCCCCCAGGTAGACAGAAGATTCATACAACAGTTTTATCTAGTAAAGAGCGATCGCACGCTTATGAATTAATTCTGCGTGAAGTTGCTCAAGGCAGACAAGCTTACATTGTCTTGCCCTTGGTGGAAGAATCGGAAAAGCTGGACTTAAAAGCAGCAGTCGATGAATATCAAAAGTTGCAAGAAAGCATTTTTCCCCAGTTTCAAGTCGGATTGCTCCACGGTCGCATGTCGTCAGCCGATAAAGACGAGGCGATTAATTTATTTCGCGACAACCAAACGCAAATTCTCGTCTCTACAACTGTAATTGAAGTTGGTGTAGACGTTCCCAACGCTACGGTAATGCTAATTGAAAATGCCGAGCGATTTGGTTTATCTCAATTGCACCAGTTGCGGGGACGTGTCGGACGTGGTGCGGCGCAATCTTTTTGTCTGTTAATGGGTAATCCTAAGAATGAAACTGCCCGTCAGCGCTTAAAAGTATTAGAAGAATCTCAAGATGGATTTTTTATTGCTGAAGCAGATATGAAATTTCGCGGTCCTGGGGAAGTTTTAGGAATGCGTCAAGCTGGACTACCAGATTTTACTTTGGCAAGTTTAATCGACGACCAGGCTGTTTTAGAAATTGCGCGAGAAGCCGCTGAGAAGGTGATGGAGAAAGATCCAACTTTGCAACGTTGGACTTTAATGCAAGCAGAATTAACTTATAGATATCAAAAGTTGATGGGTGGGACGATTTTAACTTAAGTTAGGGTCTATAAAATCTTAGTAAGTAATATCCTTCCAATGCTGGCAATCAGTAAATCGTTCCAAGTGTTCGAGATTTTTCGTAGCTACGACAACTCTACGACCTGGAAACTGCTCCTGTATCATGTACCATTGAATACATTCGTAAGAGCTTTGGCAACTTTGCGGTTAGATCCGACAAGAATGCAATTAATTTCTGGATTTATTGATACCTATTTAAAATTGAATACAGCCGAAGAAGAACTTTTTCGCACTAACATAAATCAAATTGCACCAGAGGAACAGGAGGTTGTGATGCAAATAGTAACGAGCTGGATGGAACAAGGACTGTAACAAGGAAGACAGGAAGAAGCTCTCACGTTGATTCTACGTCAGCTACCGCGCCGAGTTGGAGCCGTTGAGCCTGAATTACAAGAGCGTATTTGCCAGTTATCCTTAACTCAGTTAGAGAATTTGGCTGAAGCTCTATTGGAGTTTTCTAATCCAGAAGATTTAGTCAACTGGTTGAACAATTCAGCAAACTAAGAATTTAGACATATTCTCGCCTACTACTACACAATTGATGTTTTTTTCGATTTTTACTAGTTGCAGTAGGTTATACAACAAGTCTTCGCAAAAATTGTTAGATTAGTCAATACTAAGAGTTTGCGTAATTCAATTTTATCTTTGTCACTATAAGTTCTAAATAATACTCTTTGCAAAATTGCTGGTAACTTACAAATATGTAGGTTCGTTTAGATTTGATGTCAAAAGGCTTTGATCCCTAATAGATTAGAAAAGAAAATACTAAATTTACTTTTTGATATAAATTGACTCGATCGCAGTAGCAATCACTAGAGAGGAAAATAGCTATGGTAACGGCGGTAACAGAAACGACCTCCCCAGCAGCAAAAGAGCGATCGCTGATTCTCTGGTTTGAAGAGGTAGGAATTCACGATCTGGCTTTGGTAGGCGGGAAAAACGCCTCTTTAGGCGAAATGATCCAACAACTCACACCCCAAGGTATTAACGTTCCCAACGGCTTTGCAATTACTGCTTATGCCTATCGCTATTACATTCAGCAGACTGGTTTAGATGCCAAATTGCGATCGCTGTTTGCCGATTTAGATGTAGAAGATCTGAATAACTTACGCCAACGCGGTAAACAAGCAAGATCTATGCTGCGGTACACGCCTTTCCCGAAAGACTTAAAAGAGGCGATCGCTACTGCCTACGAAAAGTTATGCGAAAATTACGGGATTGACACTGATGTTGCCGTTCGTTCTAGCGCCACAGCTGAAGACTTACCAGATGCTAGTTTTGCCGGACAGCAAGAATCCTACCTCAACATCAACGGCGTTGAAGGCGTACTAGTTGCCTGTCATCGTTGTTTTGCTTCCCTATTTACCGATCGCGCCATCTCCTATCGTCACAGCCGAGGTTTTGACCATTTCAGCGTTGCCCTCTCAATTGGCATACAAAAAATGGTACGTTCTGACTTGGCGGCTTCTGGGGTGATGTTCTCTATCGATACGGAGACAGGATTTAAAAATGCAGCCTTGATTACAGCCGCCTATGGTTTGGGCGAAAATATCGTCCAAGGGGCAATTAACCCCGATGAATACTACGTCTTCAAACCTACACTCAAAGCAGGTTTTCGCCCGATTTTAGGTAAAAGATTGGGTTCTAAAGAATTCAAAATGGTCTACGATACAGGCGGATCGAAAGTTACCAGAAACGTTCCTGTCGTACCTAGCGATCGCGGCAAATATGCCCTCAACGATGACGAGATATTGCAATTAGCGCGTTGGGCTTGCGCGATCGAAGATCATTACTCTAAAGTGCGCGGTACTTATACCCCGATGGATATTGAGTGGGCAAAAGACGGCGTAACAGAAGAACTATTTATCGTCCAAGCCCGCCCCGAAACCGTACAATCGCAAAAAAGTCTCAACGTTTTACGGAGTTATCACTTAGTCGGGGCTAACGGCGATGCACCTATAATTACAGGTCGCAGTGTCGGCGAGGCGATCGGTCAGGGGAAAGTTAAAGTCATTACAGACGTGCATAGACTCGACCATTTCCAAACTGGGGATGTGTTAGTTACTGATAAAACAGACCCCGACTGGGAACCTATTTTAAAAAAAGCTAGCGCGATCGTGACAAATCAAGGTGGTAGAACTTGTCACGCCGCAATTATCGCTAGAGAAATTGGAATTCCGGCGATCGTCGGTTGTGGCGATGCTACTAGCGTGTTGCATTCTGGGCAAGAAGTTACGGTTTCCTGTGCTGAAGGCGATGAGGGAAAGGTTTACCAAGGATTATTACCTTTTGAAGTTCGAGAAGTTCCCTTAGATAACCTGCCTCGCACTCGTACCAAAATTATGATGAACGTAGGCAATCCTGCGGAAGCTTTCAGCCTCTCGGCAATTCCTAATGATGGTGTGGGATTGGCACGGCTAGAGTTTATTATTGCCAACTATATCAAAATTCATCCCTTGGCACTGCTGCATTTCGATCGCTTAGAGGACGAAGCGGAAAAAGCCAAAATTGCTGAAATGACGGCATTCTTTGCAGAGAAGCCCCAGTATTTTATCGAGAAACTAGCCCAAGGTGCAGCGACGCTGGCAGCTGCTTTTTACCCTAATCCAGTTGTCGTGCGGATGAGTGATTTTAAATCGAACGAATATGCCAACTTACTCGGTGGAAAGCAGTTTGAACCCAAGGAAGAAAACCCGATGCTAGGGTGGCGGGGGGCGGCGCGTTACTACGATCCGCGTTACCGCGATGCTTTTGCTTTGGAGTGTCATGCCATCAAGCAGGTACGAAAAGAGATGGGGTTAACCAATTTAATTCCGATGATTCCTTTTTGCCGCACTCCCGAAGAAGGGCGTAAAGTCTTGGCAGAAATGGCAAAGCACGGTTTAGAACGAGGTAAAGACGGGTTAGAAATTTACGTCATGTGCGAGTTGCCCAACAACGTTTTGATGGCGGAGGAATTCAGCGAAGTCTTTGATGGGTTTTCGATTGGTTCTAACGATTTAACTCAGCTGACAATTGGATTAGACCGAGATTCGGCTTTAGTGGCGGGTTTGTTTGACGAACGCACCCCAGGAGTTAAGCGATTGGTGCAAATGGCGATCGCTACTGCTAAAGCTAAGGGTCGTAAAATTGGGATCTGCGGTCAAGCCCCCAGCGATTACCCAGAATTCGCTCAGTTTTTAGTAGAACAGGGAATAGATTCTATGAGCCTCAACCCCGATTCGGTACTAAAAACTCTGTTGATGGTAGCAGAAGTAGAAGAGAAGTTGGGTCGCGGGTGCTAAGAGTTTGTGGGGTGGGTTATACCCGCCCTATTTTTTGAGATCTTGCCCTTGGCGATTGAAATCGCTGCTACACACGCAAAACCTGCCTATCCTGCGTGAATGTAGGTTCAACCCTTAACTTGCCATGAATCCGCGCGGGCTAGTTTGCCTACGGCAAACTGCTTTACATTTATGTTTATTTAGCCGCGTTTATTTAGCCGCGAATTCTATTCGCTGGGGCTTAGTGCTGTACTAATTATTTTTATGGATCTCAAATATAGGTAAAATTTACGTATTTATACGATAGATACTGTATTAATTTGCTAACTCATAAGTAAAACGCATAGTAGCCAGCAATCGTCCTCAAGCGTAGGTAGATCGCTTAGCAAACATCTCCAAACAACGTAGATCGATCGAGTTAATGCTTGCAGATCGGCAATTTTACTGTAATTTAACTTCAGTAGAATTGCCCTTGGTCGATCTGAAAAATACATATTAACTTGATTTTGTGATGGTTCTATAAATTTAACTTAAACCAAGCGCGATCGCTCTGAGTTTCACGGTCGAGATATTTTACTCTATTTCCTTAAGTGTTTAGATATATGCGATCGCATTTTTCAAGTTTCTTCTATCCCCCAACTCAAATTCAACTAGCAGCAACCTCTGTCTTGCTCGCACTCACTAAAGATATACAGTAGATCATGCGTAAGTTTCAAGCTCAGCAAATTGCACTAGCAGCTAGTGTTGTTCTTAGTATTACTATCGGTAGCTGTCATACAACGACTGCAAATAATGAAGGGAAATCTGACAATCTGTCGGCTCAAAAGCCAAGCCAAGATTTTCTCATTAGTCAGCAAGTGACTTCTGGCATTCTAGCTCAAGACCCCAAATCGCGAGACAAATGGTTGTGGCCCTTCTCCTCTACTTCAATTTGGAATATGCCAATTGGAGCTACTGCAACATATGTACCAGCAAATCTTCCAAAAGCAGGCTTTTTTGGTGCAGATCGGGAGTACTTCTACAAGCTCAAAGCTGGCGATCCGATGCGACAAGTTGTATCACCGGGAAGTTTCGGTCCTGGACGCTGTACGGGTAAGCAATCAATGGGTCTTTCTCTCCCAGTCCCCGACAATTTAATCGTCCCAGACGCAACCAGTCAACCATACTCTACCCCTAATAATGCCGCAGCTTTTTTGATGCCAGATGGAAGAACGATCGAGCAACTCGAACCCCTGGCTCGTTGTACCGCAGGTGGCAACATCCACGGCTGGCGTAACCCGTGGGGGGGTGTTGACATTTACGGCGACGGGATTAAAGGTACTCACTTCGGTTCTGGGATGTCGGCGATCGGTGGTTCTATTCGCCGAGGCGAACTAACAGGTGACGAACCAATTCGCCACGCGATCAAAATCTTGGTTTGGGGCAAAAAATATCTTCATTATTCTAAATCTATGCCCGGTTATCGCTGGCCCGCCGACCGCGCCGACCGATATGCCGAGAGTGAATATAAGGGGACTAATTCTAAACTCGTACAAGGTAGTTTATTGGCAATCCCGCCTCACGTAAAGATAGACAGTTTAGGATTAAAGACTCCTGCGGGGCAGAAGATTTTCAAGGCATTACAAAATTATGGTGCATACATAGTCGATGATGCTTATTGGGACGCTTACTATCTCGCTGTAGAACAAGGAGTTCCAGAAGAATTTCGCAATCGCTACGGCTATAGTTTTGAAGGTCGGAGTGGTGCTTTTTATGACGACATGATGAAGCTAATTTCAGCACTAAACATCATTGACAATAACAGACCTGATAACATCGGTGGTGGTGGTAGATTGAGAGCGCCGCTCGCACCACCAATCGAGAATTAATTTAGTCCGAGTAAGGTGGGCAATGCCCATCTTACGCTACTCACGCACTACTCAATTACCATTGCGGATTCGATATAATCAACGCTTCTGCCGCATGGAAGTCCAAAGGTTTAGCAAAGAAATATCCTTGCCCAAAATCACATCCCCAAGCTTTGAGTTGAGCGTATTGTTGAGCCGTTTCTATACCCTCAGCGATCGCATCCATACCCAAATTATGAGCTAGGGTATTAATCGTACTGACGATTTCCACATTTTCAGAATTAGGATTTATTTGACTGATAAAATAACTATCAATTTTTAAAGTATTAATAGGAAATCGATGTAAATAGCTCAAGGAAGAATAACCTTTACCAAAATCATCAATACTTAGTTGAATATTTTTAGACCTAATTTTTAATAACATGTCAATCGTTGCTTCTGTATGGTGTAGCAACATGGTTTCAGTAATTTCTAATCTTAAGTGACTACCATCTAAGCCAGTTACAGCCAAAATTCGGTCTATCTGTTCGCTTAATTTGGGGTGGTTAATTTGCTGGCTAGCTAGATTGACACTAATTTTTAAATTCGCTGCTTGAGGGAACTGTAACTGCCACTGTCGCAATCGAGCGCAAGCTTGTTCTAAAACCCATTCACCAATGGGTACAATTAAGCCAATTTCTTCGGCAATAGGAATGAATTCACCAGGGAAAACTAAACCTCGTTCTGGATGTTGCCAGCGGATGAGTGCCTCAAAGCCAACCATCTGACCGCTACTCAAAGATACAATCGGTTGGTAATGCAAGCAAAATTCTTGACGCTCCAAAGCTTGCCGCAAATCTCTTTCTAAATGCAGTAGTTGTAGCGTTTGAGCGTACATATCAGGGTTGAAAATTGTATATTGTGCCTTGCCGCTCTCTTTAGCTCGGTACATCGCCGTGTCAGCATCCCGTAGCAACTCGGCGGGAGACTCGTATCCCATACCACTAAAAACTATGCCGATACTAGCAGTAGTAAAAACCGTATGCCCCTCTAACTCAAACGGCTGGGCAAGTTCTGCTTGAATGCGATCTGCAATTTTGATTGCGTCGGCAATTTGCTCAATGTCTTCTAGTAAAATTGTAAATTCATCCCCGCCAAAGCGCGCCACGGTATCTGAAGTACGCAAGCATTGTTGCATTAAACTGGTAAAAGCAATCAAGAGGCGATCGCCTACTGCATGTCCGAGGCTATCATTCACAATTTTGAAGCGATCGAGATCGATAAAAAGTACGGCAAACAGATAATCTGGATGTCGTTTGGTATATCTCAACGCTAGCTCCAACCGTTCCAGAAAAAACGTGCGATTCGGTAATCCCGTCAGGTCATCGTGTAAAGCATCGTAGATGAGTTGTTGCTCGATCCGCTTGCGATCGGTAATGTCAGAGATAATGCCATCAATTCGTAGGGGAATGCCTGTAGGGTCGCAAATTAAATGAGCGCGAGCGTACAACCAGCGCACTTCACCATCAGCACGCACAATTCTATATTCCGAGCTATGGCTACCCTGCGATCGCAAGATTTGCGCCCCCTTTTCCACTTGTTCGCGGTCTTCTGGATGTACGACTTCTAGCCACAAGTGCGGATTTTTTAAAAATTCTGTCGTCGGAATACCGTAAACCTTCTGTGCGGCAGGATTGAGATAAATCAAGGTGGGATTTTGAGCAGTAACAGACCAGACAACTTCTTCTAAAGAGTTTAAAATGCTCTCCAGTCGTGCCTCGCTTTCATTTAATAGCTGAACTGCTTGCTGCCGTTCGAGAATTTCTTGTTGTAGTTTATGATTCGTTGCTGCTAATTGCGCGGTACGCTGTTCTACCCGTTGTTCTAGTTTGATATTTAATTGCTGAATTTCTGCCTTAGCTGCTTGTAAGGCAAGTTGATTTTTAATTCGAGCTAAAACTTCTTCGACTTGAAACGGCTTAGTAATGTAGTCAACTCCCCCGACTTCAAAAGCTCTGACTTTGTCTAGCACGTCGTCTAGAGCGCTCATAAAAATTATTGGAATTTCACGGGTTCGCATCTCAGCTTTTAAGTGTTGGCAAACCTCATAACCGTCTATATCCGGCATTTTGACATCCAACAAAATTAAATCTGGTGCAGCTACCTGCGCTCCTTTTAATGCCATGTTGCCATTTTTAGCACACCGGACTTTGTAACCCTGCTCGGATAGCGTTGCTGATAGCACTCGCAAATTATCGGGAATATCGTCCACAATTAAGATTGTCTTTTCAGAGGCAGTCGCCCACTCACTGTTCATAAACTATAATCCGATCGCTGCTTGGGCGAGATTGAGAATATCATCAAAATCAAAATTGTTTGCTTGTTCGAGTAAGGCTGTTGCCAGAGGCGCATGAGTCTCGGGAATTTGCGCTACGAGCTGCGCGATTGTCTCCCCATCGAGTTGTGCCGCTGCTTGCTGTAGGTGTTCGAGCCAGTGGTGGGGCATAATTTGTAAGGATGAAGGATTAAGGACGCACGATGATGCCTCGATCGCTACATCTTGTTTTTCTCCTTCCTCTTTGTAGGTGTAGCGCACGCCAATGTGCTGTGCCATCTTCTCAAACAGTTCTTCGGCACGGAAGGGTTTACGCATAAAATCATCGCACCCCGTCGAAAGTACCACTGCTTTTTCTTCCTCTAACGTGCTAGCAGTTAAGGCAATAATTATCGTTGCTTGCCCTTTGAGGTGCGATTTAATATATTCTGTCGTTTCGTAACCATTCATCACGGGCATCCGCATATCCATCCAAATCAGATGTGGTTCCCAACTCGACCATACCGCGATCGCGTCTTTACCATTTTCGGCTTCGCGCACTTCAAAGCCGATTGGAGTCAGCAGTTTGATGACAATTTGTCGATTTTCTGGGCGATCGTCTACTACTAAAATGCGATACTGCGGTTGTCCTGGTACGAGTCCAATTACCTGTCGCTGCGGTCGCTCCTGGGGAATGCTGCTAGGATCTGCTAGCTGTACGGGAATGGTAAATTCAAACTGCGTCCCGACTCCTATCCGGCTGCTGACAGAAATCTCGCCTCCCATCAGTTGCACGAACTTTTGGCTAATTGCTAAACCCAAACCCGTACCTTGTTGCGATTTGCGCCCAGTTTCCGTTTGAACAAAAGCTTGAAACAACCGCCCTAATTCCTCTGCGGCTATGCCTACGCCTGTATCTTGGACTGTAAAAGTGAGTTGGTAATTGGTAATTGGTAATTGGTAATTGGTAATTGGTAATTGGTAGTTGGTAATTACTCCCCTTCTCCCACTCTCCCCCCTACTCCCTGCTCCCTGCTCGTCGTCCCTGCTCCCTGCTATTACACGCACGGTCACGCTACCATGAGAAGTAAATTTCAGGGCATTGCCAATGAGGTTGATTAAAATTTGACGCAGTTTCTTTTCATCGCTTTTGATGTAGCGCGGTACATCTGGGTGGCGATCGCAGATCAGTTGCAAACCTAAAGAGTCTGCTTTGAGTTGAAACATTTCTTCGACTGCATTCAGCATTAAGTACAGGTCAA